>NC_018748.1:4478280-4798158 GCF_000263195.1 Emticicia oligotrophica DSM 17448 | reverse complement strand
TAATCTATTTTCAAAGTAATTCCCAAACAAAATTTTTTAGAATATTATTTGCCTAATAAAAGTACAAACATTACTTTTACATTCATCAGAGTACAACAAATATCATCTTAGAAAAATACAAATTGGATTATGGAAGCAACTCTCTTCTCCGAATTCCCACAAATCACAAAAAATGATTGGTTGAACCAAGTGAACAAAGATTTGAAGGGAAAAAACTTTGAAGAAACGCTTATTTGGCAAACCCTCGAAGGATTTCAAGTACAGCCTTACTACTCAAGTGAAGATTTAGCAAATATACCTACATCGGCTATTCAAGCTGCTCAACGAGATAAAGCTAATGGTATTTGGCAAAATAGACCATATATTGAGTTTTCTGATGAAAAAACCACCAATTTGGCTATTATTAGTAGCTTAAAGAAAGGAGCTACGTCTATTTTACTTGATTTAGATAAGGTAGATATCGAAAACATAGATTTGGCTAAATTACTGAATAATATCAAATTGAGTGAAAGTCCAGTATTTTTCAAGACCTCAGAAGGACTAACACTATTGAATCAACTTTCAAAAGTAATTCCTTATTTACCCAAAGGAGGTATTCATTTCGATACCTTAGCAAATACATTTGCCGATGATTCTACAAAAATGAGTATTTATACTTGGGAAAATACAATAAAAATACTTAATGCTACCGCTCAATTTCCAAACTTTGGAGCTTTGGTGGTAGAGTCACATGTTTATCATAATGCAGGAGCCAATGCTGTTCAAGAATTGGCATTCACTTTAGCCTCTGCCGTAGAGTATTTAGATAAGCTAAGCGAACAAGGTTTAACCATCGAGCATATTGTTACGAAGCTAGAATTTTCGGTTTCTATTGGTACTAATTATTTTTTAGAAATAGCTAAACTTCGTGCATTAAGATTTTTGTGGAGTAAGATATTAGAATCTTATGGACAAGCTAATTTTATTAAAAAGTGCCAAGTACATGCTCAAACTTCAAGTTTTTATAATGCAGCATTGAGTCCATATACCAATATGTTGAGGGCTACTACCGAAGCGATGTCGGCAATCATGGGTGGTTGTGATTCATTGACAATTTTACCGTATGATGCTGTGCTTGATGAACAGCAACGCAGTGAATTAGGTGAGCGAATCGCTCGAAATATATCAATTATTTTAAAAGAAGAATCTTATCTCGATAAAGCCATCGACCCTTCTGCTGGTTCTTATTACATTGAAAATCTCACCTATCAATTATCTCTTGAAGCATGGAAAGTTTTCCAAGAAGTTGAGGCTAAAGGTGGAATGGTTGCAGCTTTTGAGCAAGGCTTTATTCAAGTAAATATTGAAAAAGCCTTACAAGCAAATGTCGAACGCCTGCAAAATGGCAAAATCATGGTTGGTGTTAATAAATTTAGAGTAGAGCCAGAAGCAAATTCTAAGAATTCTCTATCGGTTTCATCACAAAAATTACAATCACATCGGCTTTCCGAAGTTTTTGAATAAGTCTAGTATCTATGAAAATTTTATTAGCTCCCGATAAATTCAGAGGTTCGCTTGATGCCACGCAAGTTTGCGAAGCGATGTCGGCAGGTATTCGTATGGTTTCACCAACTATTGAAATCGTAAAGTTACCAATGGCTGATGGGGGAGAAGGTACACTTGATTTATTGCTTTGGTATTCGAAAGGTAAGAAATTCAATACTGAGGTAAAAGACCCTCTTGGAAGGCCAGTAAATGCAGAATATGGTATCTCTGCCGACGGAGAAACAGCATTTATAGAAATGGCCACTGCTTCTGGGTTAAGATTACTCAGTTCGAATGAGAGAAATCCATTATTGACAAGTACTTATGGCACTGGAGAGTTGATTAAGAAAGCAATTGAAGTTGGAGTCAAAAATATTATACTCGGAATAGGAGGGAGTGCTACTACCGATGCTGGTGTAGGTATGGCTTCTGCGTTAGGATGGAAGTTTTTAGATGAAAATGACCAAGAACTTGAACCTATTGGACAAAATCTTGTAAAAATTCAGAGGATTATTGCTCCTGATTCTGCCACTCAATTACCTAATATTACAGTTGCTTGCGATGTGACTAATCCATTATACGGAAAAAATGGAGCCGCTTATATTTATGGCCACCAAAAAGGGGCAGATGAACATGCCGTTAGCTTGTTAGATAAAGGTTTAGAAAACCTATCCAATATTTTTGAAAGAGATTTTAATCAAAATTTGAGCGAAATTGCTGGAGCAGGAGCCGCTGGAGGACTTGGTTTTGGGGCGATGGCATTTGTTGGGGCAGAGCTTAGAGAGGGTGTCAAACTTTTAATGGATTTTTGTGATTTCAATCAAAACTTACAAGGTGTAGATTTGATAATTACGGGAGAAGGAAAGATTGATAATCAGACATTACAAGGAAAACTCATTAAAGGTATTACTGACCGAGCAAATGAGGCTCAAATTCGAGTTGCAGCTATTTGTGGAACACTAGAAGTTTCTCCCCAAGAGCTACAAACAATAGGTATTCAATATGCTACTTCGATTCTCAATCGCCCGATGGATTTGGCCGATGCTTTAAAATATGGCTACGAGGGCGTGCAAAATGCTACTTTTTATTTGGTAAATTTGCTTCATTATTCTAAATGAGTGAAATTTTCATTCAACCACATTAAGTTTCTCAAATTAAAAGCTTATGAAAGTTACAGGATTTACAATAATCCGCAATGCCAATAAATACGATTACCCAGTAATAGAAGCAATTACATCTATTTTACCTCTATGCGATGAATTCGTAGTAGCAGTTGGTAATTCAGAAGATGGTACACTGGATTTAATTAAATCTATAAAATCTGATAAAATCCGCATTATTGAAACTATTTGGGACGATTCATTGAGAAAAGACGGTAGGGTATTGGCCATAGAAACAGATAAAGCTTTGGCTGCCATCAGTGATGATACCACTTGGGCTTTTTATATACAAAGCGATGAGGTTGTGCATGAAAAATATCATCAAACGATTCGCGAGGCTATGCTTCAGTATAAAGATGATATAGCAGTGGAAGGCCTTTTATTCAAATATACGCATTTTTATGGGGCTTATAAATATGTAGCAGATTCTAGAAAATGGTATCGGAACGAAATACGTATTATTCGTCATACAAAGCAAGTGGTTTCCTATCGAGATGCTCAAGGTTTTAGGAAAAATGATAATAGTAAATTAAGAGTTAAACCAATTGAAGCCCACATCTATCATTATGGATGGGTGAAGCCACCTCAAAAAATGACCGATAAAGTTCGTGGTTTATCTTATTTTTGGCATACAGACCAAGAACTTGATGAACAACAACCTGCCAACGTTGATTTTGATTATTCAGGAATAGATTCATTAACACTATTTAAAGGCACGCATCCCAAAGTTATACAGCCCCGAATTGAGCGTATGAATTGGGCTTTTGATTTTGATATCAAACAAAAAAAGTATTCATTAAAAAATAGAATTCTGATGAGATTTGAGCAGCTAACTGGTTGGCGAATAGGAGAGTACAAAAATTATATTAAAATTTAAACCTTTATTTTTCGGCATAATAGAATAATTCCAGATGAAAGAAAAACAAAATTGGCTTGTATTCACCCAAATTGGTATGCAGATGGCCCTTACGATTGGGCTAGGCACTTGGGCAGGTTATTGGATTGATGGAAAAATGGCCAATAAAAACCCAATAGCTACGCTTATTTGTTCTTTACTTTCAATCGGAATCTCATTGTATAATGTGATTAGGCAAATCCCTAAAAATTAAAATCCTTATTCATGTTGCGTACACTTATCTTCACTGTATTTTTTATAATTGTATTTTTTTTAGCCAAATATTTTGGAGTAGATTCTTTCTTACATCCGAAGCGTTGGTTGATATTAGGTTTCTTTGTAGCTTTCTCATTTTTGATGCACCGACTCATTGATATGGGTTTACAAGGAAAAGAGAAAAATTTTATTGCCTTTTACCTTGCCGCTACCGTTTTGCGTCTGATTTTGAGTTTAGTATTTATAGGTATCGAACTCTATTTCGGACTACAACAGCAGGAATTATTTATAATTAACTTTTTTGTACTATATTTATTTTATACAGTGTTTGAGATTTGGAATTTAAGTCGTAACTTGCGGCAAAATTCAGGAAAGTGATTTGCTCACTCATTAATTGACCGAATAAATACAAAAAAAATGTTGCGTAAGATTACAGGTAAACTCCTACTCGTTCTTTCATTATCGGTATTTTCTTTCAGTTTTTCTTTTGCTCAAGAAGGGCATGAAGCTACCCATGAAAACCACGAGTCTAAAGAAGCTACACACGAAGAAGAAAAGTTTGACATCGGTAAGATGATTATGCACCACATTGCCGATTCTCATGAATGGGAATTCGCACATGGTCTTACAATTCCTCTTCCAGTTATTCTTTACACAAAACAATACGGTTTAGAAGTTTTCTCTTCAAAGAGATTCACTGAAGGTAATGGTGTATATAATGGATACATCAATTTGCATGAGCATATTCACCGTTTAAATCCACAAGGTGGCCTCGACGAAGAAGTGCATGTAATAGATTTATCAATTACTAAGAATGTTGCTTCAATGATTTTGAGTGCAATTATTTTAGTAACTTTGATGAGTACGGTAGCCAAAGGTTTTTCACAAAACCGTGGAAAAGCTCCAAAAGGTATTCAATCATTTTTAGAGCCAATCATTATTTTTATTCGTGATGAAGTGGTTAAACCAAACATCGGCCCAAAATATGAAAAATATCTTCCTTATTTATTGACTCTATTTTTCTTTATCTTAATCAATAACCTTTTAGGTCTTCTACCTGGAGGTGCCAACCTTACTGGTAATATTGCTATTACACTTTTCTTAGCGGTCATTACCTTTATTCTTACACATGTGAATGCCAATAAACATTATTGGATGCACTTAGTGAAGCCAGAAGGTGTGCCTGCGGCTATGTTACCGTTGATGTGGGTGGTTGAAATCGCTGGGGTATTTATGAAGCCAATGTCGTTGACTATTCGTCTTTTTGCTAATATCACTGCTGGTCACATCATTATCCTTAGTTTATTAGGTTTGATTTTCATCTTTCAGAGTGCTGCGGTTGGTGGAGTCGTAACATTGTTTACATTGTTCATGAACCTAATCGAGTTAATGGTTGCTTTCTTGCAAGCATTTATCTTTACATTGTTATCATCAATGTATATTGGTAGTGCTATCGAAGAACACCACGAAGCTGACCACGGTCACTGATAAATTCATGAAGATTTAATCTTCAGAAAAAACATTCATTTGCATTTATTGTTTCACTTATATAAATTTTAATTATCATGTCTTTCTTACAAGTTCTTTTACAAGCTGCCGCTGATGGCGGACGTGGTCTTGCTGTTATGGGTGCTGCTGCTGGTGCAGGTCTTGCTGCTATTGGTGCAGGTCTTGGTTTAGGTAAAATTGGTAGCAGTGCATTAGAAGGTGTTGCACGTCAACCAGAAGCTGCTAACAAAATCCAAACTATGATGATTATCATCGCAGCCCTTGTAGAAGCCGTGGCATTGTTTGCAGCAGTAATCTGTTTGTTGATTTCTTTCAAATTAGCGTAAGAATCAACATGGTGAGTAATCACCGTAAACAAATCATTTAGTATTGATAACCTGCTCCGTTCACATTAGGTGTCGGTGCAGGTTTCAACACTTCTACGTTTTCTTGAATAACGAAATTAAAAATTTTAATACACTATAAAGTTGAAAGCTAGCTAATTAGTGCTGTTTTTATATAGTGTAAAAAATTAAAATAAACTTTAAATATCATTAATTTTTATAATTTTATAAAAACATGGAATTGCTAACCCCTGCCGTTGGTCTGTTATTTTGGATGGCATTAGTTTTCGGAATCTTAGTACTTTTGTTGAAAAAGTTTGCTTGGAAACCAATTTTATCAGCATTGAAAGAACGTGAAGATTCAATTGAGTCAGCTCTTCGTATGGCAGAGGAAACACGTGCGGAAATGGCAAAATTAAAAGCTGATAACGATAAAATTTTAGCTGAAGCTCGTGCCGAACGTGATAAAATGATTCGTGATGGTAAAGATGTAGCAGATAAATTAATTGCTGAAGCGAAAGATAGAGCCGTAGCTGAAGGGAATAAGATTATTGCTGATGCACGTGAGGCTATCCAACAAGAAAAAACTGCTATGATTGCTCAAATGAAGAAAGACTTGGCTACATTCTCAATCGAAATTGCTGAAAAAGTACTTCGCAAAGAATTGGCGGATAAAAAATCGCAAGAAGATTTAGTTTCTTCATTAATTTCTGAAGCTAATTTGAACTAAAAGTTGTATATTTTATACAAGTAAAATATACCTTACTTGGTAAAACTCAATATTTTACGAAATTAGTGCAAAGTTTTGCGAAAAATTCTTAATCAAAATTTGTTTTATTGGAACACTCGGTTGTAAATTTGTATAGGTGAACCTATAATGCCTCCGAGAACTCGCTAAAAATACAATGGCAGACTCAATAGTTGCTTATAGATATGCTAAATCATTATTTGATTTAGCAGCTGAACGAAAAGTTGTTGATGAAGTAAACAACGACATGCATTTGTTCAAACAGATTTGTGATGAAAACCGTCAATTTTTGGTGGTATTGGGTAATCCAATCATTCGTCACGAACAAAAATTCGGAATTTTGAAAAAAACTTTCGAAAAAAATGTTCATCCTGTGACTTTCTCAATTTTTAGCGTCTTAACTAAAAAGAATAGAGAAAACCTCATATATTCAATCGCTGAAGAATTTGGTAAACTTTACAATCAGCAAAAAGGAATTCAAAAAGCAGTTGTTACTACTGTAACGCCTTTGACAGATAGTCAAAGAGATGAATTCAAAAAAGTTGTAGCTGAAGCAACGGGTAAAACAGTTGTTTTAGAAGAAAAAGTTAACGAAAATCTCATTGGAGGTTATGTGCTAAGTATCGGTGATACGCAAATTGATACTTCAGTTAGAAAGAAATTAAATGAGTTAAAGCTTCAATTGGCTTAAGCTCCAAAAATATTAGTTTTCATGGCTATAAAGTTGAGAAATACCCCACCCTTTGGTGGGGTTTTTTCTGATACATAGTTTAAGAAAATTTTGTAGATACAAGTTTTCGATTTATCTTGCCTACACGCAGTTCACACACAATACACTAACTTCTTATTTCCCTTCTAATTTTTATTAATTTCTTCATAGTTTATGGAGAAAACTTCCTGTTTCCCGAATTAAATATTTACTAATAAAAAGGTATATGAGTATTTCCTCATACGAAAATGCAACCATTGTAAATTTTTACAGTGTTGTTGAGAAACAAGGTGATTTAGAGAGTCAAATACCCTTGTATTTATCAAGAATATCGGCTGGTTTTCCTAGCCCAGCTGATGATTATGTAGAACTAAAAATTGATTTTAATGCCCTTTTAGTCGATAAGGCACATGCTACCTTTTGTGTAAGGGTTAAGGGAAATTCGATGGAAGGAGCAGGTATTTTAGATGGAGCCATTTTAATCGTTGATAGGTCTAAAGAACCAGCTGATGGTAAAATTGTAGTAGGGATTGTCAATGGAGAATTTACGGTCAAACGTATTTTGAAATCCAAAAAGGGTATTTGCTTGGTGGCAGAGCATCCGGCCTATGACCCAATTTGGATTAAAGAAGGCATGGAATTTCAAGTTTTTGGGGTGGTTACTTATATTATTAATCGAGCAAAATGATTGCATTAGTAGATTGTAATAATTTCTATGCTTCTTGCGAACGACTTTTTAGACCTAAGTTAGCAGAGAAACCTGTGATAGTTTTATCGAATAATGATGGTTGCATCATTGCTCGCTCAAATGAGGCTAAGGCCTTAGGTATTGGCATGGGAGAACCTTTCTTCAAGGTGAAAGAATTAATAGAACGCCATGATATTGCTGTATTTTCTTCTAATTATGCTTTGTATGGAGATATCTCAGATAGAGTGATGAAAACACTTTATGAGTTTGCTCCACAAATTGAAATTTATTCTATTGATGAAGCATTTCTTGACCTTAGTAATTTACGGCATACTGATATTTTTGAGTATTGTCAAATGATTCGTGCAAAAGTAAGGCAATATACTGGTATTCCTGTTTCAATTGGTATTGCTCCTACCAAGACGCTTGCTAAATTGGCAAATAATTACGCAAAAAAGCATAGAAAGGAAACAGGTGTATGTATTTTAGACAATGACGTAGATACCCAGATAGCCTTGCAAATGACAAAAGTGGAAGATATTTGGGGAATTGGCCGACAATACACGAAGTTTTTAATGCAGAACCATATCAATACAGCCTATGATTTTTTGCAACTACCCCAAAATTGGATTTTAAAAAATCTTAAGATTGTGGGATTAAGAACCCAAAATGAACTGAATGGTAAACCCTGTATTTCTTTAACGTTAAATCCTGAACCAAAAAAATCAATTTTGAGTTCTCGTTCATTTGTGAAGAAAATTTCAACGATTGAGCCAATGAAAGATGCCGTGGCTTGTTTTGCTGCTCGTTGCGGTGAAAAACTTCGTCAACAGGGTAGTTGTGCGAGTTTATTGCATGTTTATATACAAACGAATCCTTTTCGACCAGAGGAAAAACAATATTTTAATTCGATAGTCATTCAGTTAGCCATACCCACTTCATATACACCAAGTTTGATTGAGGCAGCTCATAAGGCATTAGCACGCATCTATAAGGATGGCTACCGATATAAAAAAGCAAGTGTGATGGTTAGCGGAATTGTCCCTAATAATCAGTTACAAGCGAATTTATTTGAAGAACAACTCCAGACACACAGAGAAAGAACGCTTGTTCATAAAATGGATTCTCTGAATAAATTGATGGGCAGAGATAAGATAAAATTTGCCGCACAGGGTAATTTGTGGAAATATCAACCTGACGATTCAAAAAAATACGTAAGCCCAGCCAATTGTTACACAACTCGGATTCATGAAATACTGACAGTAGATGAAAAATTGCACGAAAAATATTAAAAAACAAGGGTGAAGTTGTTTCAATCGTTCTGAATTTTTAATTTATATTGATCATTTCATTAATGATTTTCTTCTAATAAATTCCCAATTACAATTATTTCAGCCCCTGCTTCATAGGCATATTGTTGTTTTGGGTGCATGGTTCACCACTAACTAATTAATGAATTAAGGATATTCGCTTTTACTGATTTAATTTTATCTGCATTTATGGCTTAATCGACAATTTCAAGAGTTATTGAATAATGCTTTTAATTTTATTAGAAATAAAACTGTTTGAATTTAAGTAAAAGTGACTAATACTGTCATGAAATGTTATCTAACACAAATTTTACAGAAAACTCAAGCCATTTTAATAAGACATGTTGTCCTTCTATCAAAGTATTTACCTGCTCAATATTTAATCTTTTTTTGAAATTTAAGATTTTGTTCAAGATAAGGAATTTACTCTTATTTAGGAGTAATTTATATAAATAGATTCATTTCATGAAAAAATATAACAATAATAAGTTTTGAAAAATAAATGAATAAAATTGATTACCGATTAATAAATAAGTACAAAAAAACTTGTTTAAACGGATTTATTTGGCAAAATTTGTTTATCAAAACAATACTATAATAGTGTGTTTAGATGTATAATGCTTTTGTAAAACAAGGAAATTGAGACATAATATTAGGTAATTTTGTCTAAATAGAATAAAATTCACTAGCATCATTCAAATTTTTTAAAACGAGATAAAGCACACAGAAATACAGATTTTACAATTCGCGATAATGATACGAATAAAGTAAAAAATGGTTTCAATTGAGTATTTTATCGAGAAGCAAACCCAAAGTAAAAAGTAAAAATTGAACCTAATATGTGGTTTTCTGCTTCATGTTATTCAATTCGTGATTGCTATAAAGTTTATAGTGTAAGTCCACATTCGACTATAAAATTTATACTTTCAGAAAAAGATAAATTTGTACAAAAAAATAAATTGAACGTCTGTAAATAGCGTAGGTGTATAGCTGAAAAAAATATGCTTTTGTCAGTACAAAATGCTAAAAGGGCATGATACACCATGTTTATACCTTTGAAACAAAAGAGATTTTGACTGTGAACGAATTTTCAAGGAAACTAATCATTCATTAGTTTTGAGCAAATTAGTAACCTTTTATTTCAAGCTGACGCCTTTATAATTTGAATAAATACAGAACCAAAACTATACTTAACATAAAATCTACTCTTTATTTTTATATTTTAATTTCAAATGTCTATGAAATCTATTAAATTTTCATTTTTCATCAAGTACTCCGTAGTGTTCACACTTGCTTTTGTTTTAGTAAACTGTAAAAGCAATAAAGTTGATGTAGTAGAAGTACCAGACTTTAGTAAGACCTTTACTGGGGTAACAGTAACGCCTGTGACAATTACCCAACCGGCTCCAACTACCTACACGCCTCCTGCCCTTGTTGTTCCTGCTACATTGACTACATTAGCTGCATCAGCTACGACAACGACTCCTCCTCCGGCATTGACAGCGAGTGTTGCTAAAATTGATACGACCATTACGAAGGCTGCTGCTGCAGTGATTACACCTACCGTAATAGCCGATATAAAAGCTGGAAAGGCTGTCCCAGCAAATGTTGAGAAAGCTTTAAGCGATATTATAAAAACTGGAGCCTTAGATGGGTTTTTTCCTAAAATCACTCCTCCTACGGTAGATGGAACACCGATAAATGGTAGAATTGCGGGGGCTTCTGGTAGTATAGACGTTATTAGAGGTGGTACAGAAATGTTTAGTACTGCAAACGCTTGTAATGATGCCATTAAAAAAGCCTTCGATGATGCAAAGAAAATTTTAGATGATGCTTTGGCAGCAGAAAGCACAAAAATTACAGCAGCTTACACAGAAAATATAAAGGCTGCAGCCTTGACAACAGAAAGACAAGAAGCATTGAAATTTAGAAATGATCAATTAGCATTTTTGAGTCAGATCTTAGATAATGCCCTAAAAAACTTTCCAAGTTTTATGGCACCTGCTATTCTTGCACTTTATGTAGAAAATGTTAAAATAGTTGAATCTTTTTATAGCCTTGCAGTTAAAGCTTTAGATGCAAAAGCAAAAGCGATAACCGATAAAGCAGCTGCTGCAAGAAATGCTGATACTAAAAAAGTGACAGACGAATATAATGCCAAACTTGCTGCCGCAAAAAAGGTTTTTGATACAGAAAATGCCAAATGCCATAACCAAGGTGGTGGGAATTAATATTTTTAATTGTACTTTGAAAGAACGAGCCAGAAAATTAATACTATTAAAAACACTATTGGTTTTTTGGCTTGTTTCTTTACAAGGATATGCTCAAAGAAATATTTCGGGTAAACCAGGATATTTTAATGTACCTTCAGCGGTAAGCATTGAAGATGGTTTACTTTGTTTAGGTTATACATACAACCCCAAAGCCTATAGTCTGAGAAGCCCAGGGAAATTACCCGAACAAATTCTTTATGCCAATCTTGTGATTCTCCCAAATTTAGATGTTACGTTTTCATTGCTACAAATGAGAAGTAATGGTAAAAGACTGAAAAGTGAAGCTTTGGGTGACCGGCAATTTGATATTAGATGGCGAGCTGTAAAAGAAAAGAAATATATGCCTGCCATCGCCTTTGTATTGACTAATCCTTTTACCATTGATGGAGCGATGATTACACAAGCCATCGTGGCTACCAAACAATTTCAAATTAACCAATTGTGGAAAGCTGAGCTAACTGGTGGTTATGGTTCTAAATATTACATTGGAAGAAATGAAAAAAATGCAAATAATGGCAATGTTTTTTCAAAGTTCATTATATTGAACAAATCAACAGATAAATTCAAGAATAGATATTTGGTAGGGGCTATTGCAGGTGGGAAATTAGTATTCAAAAACAAGATTGGTGTAATGGCAGAATGGGATGGTTTAAAATTGAATGGAGGGGCTTTTGTTCAGTTGTTTAAACACTTAAATTTCCAAGCAGGGATGCTAAATGGTGACCAATGGATGTTTGGGGCTTCTTTTCAAGGAAATTTAAACGCTAAAACAAATAATTAAGCCGTGAATAAAATAGGATTAATTTTACTCTCTATCGTTTTGCTGTGCAATTACAGTTATGCTCAAAAGGTGCTAAAATCTTTTGAAAACATAGCAAAAGTTGATAGTAGTATTTATTTTGAAAATAGAACCTTGAGAAGTCAAGTAGTCAATTTTGCCAACTTAAAAGAACTTGGTTTTAATGAGGCGATTCCTATGATTCATGGTATTCCTGTTGCTAGCTATCGTATTGACAAATTAGGCAATATTCAAGTGGCAGAAGCACGGGATTTTCCCAAGCATTTGAGAAGTAAAAGATGGAATTATAAATTAGATTTTGTTTTAAAACCTCAATTTTCAGCAAGTTTTGGAAATCCCGAAAAAGCAGTGGCAAATAAAACAAACCTATTGCTCAATACCAATATTGTATTAGCTCATGGATTTTCCGTATATACTGGAGTAGCATTTCCAATAATCAATAATCTAACCAGCCAGCCATTAAATATTAGACCCGCCCCAACTTTCATTAGCCAGTTTATTGGGCTTAAAAAATTCCAATATATTTCATGGTCAATGGGGCTATTTTATCAAGACCGATACGGTTTAGATATTCAGTACCAAAAGGCAAATCCCAATGCTAAAATATCTTATGGAATAGATATTAATTATTCAGGACTTTATTATTGGTATCCAAAGAGAGAATTTCGATATACTGGACTGAAGGATTTTTCGACTTTGGCTAATGCTTCTTGGCGATGGGAAAAATATAGTTCGCAAGTGCGAATGACAGCAGGAAGGTTTTTACATGGAGATTTGGGAGCAAAATTAGAATTTGTACGCCAATTTAAAAAAGCTGATATTGGATTTTTTGGAGTTTCTACTACCAACGGTAGTACTGTAGGGTTACATGTTGCTTTTGCGATTGCCCCGGGAAGTATCGCACAAAATAAATATCTGAGAATCCGAACCACTGAAGAGTTTGTTTGGGATTATTATTATTCAAATGGTTTTTTTATTGGGGAGCGGTTTAGAACCAACTTCAGATTAGACGAGCGACTTTCACTTTATAATAGAAACTATTGGAGTCAATTTTAGAAAAAAAAGTGAAAATGGATAATTGACAAAAAAAATCTTTTTCTATTTAGAATAATTCAGAAACGAAAGCATCTTAAACACTATTAAACATTTTAACACTACTTTAACGGTATTTATTTAAAAATATATTAGATTTGATATATTTAATATGAAAACAATAATACTAACATTATCTTAAAATGATGAATCCTTACTTTCGTCCTATAGCAAAAAAAATATTTTCATTTTGCTTTTTTGTTTCAACCCTAATTTATTTGCAATCCTGTATTACTACTCCACCAATTGCGTACTTTCAAACAAGCGATTCACTTAGATTTCAACAATTATCAAAAATTCAACCCAAAATATCACGTATCCAAAAAAGTGATATTTTGGCGATAACGGTTGGTTCATTAAATGAAGAATCAAATGCAATATTGAATTTTGCAAATGTTAATGCTTTGACTACAACTACGTTTCCCAATATTCAATTAGGACAGCGTGGACAGCCTTTAGGCTATTTAGTAGATTCAACGGGTCATGTTGAAGTCCCCTTTGTTGGAAGGGTAAAATTAGTTGGTATGACCTTAGAGGAAGCAGCTAGTGTTGTCAGAAATGAGGTTGAAAAATCGTTAAAAAATCCAGCTGTGAACGTTCGTTTTCTAAATCATAAATTTTCAGTATTAGGTGAAGTTAACCGCCCTGCCACTTATAATTTGTTGGATGATCGCACAACTCTACCCGAGGCTTTGGCTATGGCTGGTGATTTGACCGTGTATGGAAATAGAACAAATGTAATGATTTTGAGAGAAAATAATGGCATTAGAGAAGTGGCTAAAGTTAATTTATTAACCCAAGAAGTTCTTAATTCTCCTTATTATTATTTGCAGAATGGTGATTTGATTTATATTGAACCAGTGAAATCTAAAGCTACCTATACTGAACAAAAAGTACAGCTTGCTCCAATTTACACAAGTATTGCTACAACAGTAATTGTTTTTGGTACTTTACTTGTTAATTTATTCAAATAATATTTTCCAACTAATCAGGATAGATTTAGCAGACTTTGATTGTCTATAAAATTAATAATAAAATAAAGTATGAACAACTTTGAATTTTTTCAAGAAAAAGAAGATGCATTTGATTTGAAACTTTTTTTTCTAAAATACTTGCGTTATTGGTACTGGTTTGTGTTAGTCTTGTTACTAACATTAGGTACTGCTTTTTTTTATCTACAATATGCGGTTCCTGTTTATGATATTTCGGCTACTATTTTGATCAAAGATGAAAAAAAAGGTTCAAGTGCAGGGAATGAAATTTTGAAAGATTTGGATATGTTTAGTGGTAGTAAGATTGTAGAAAATGAAATTGAAGTATTTAAATCAAAAGTATTGGCAGAAAAAGTAATTGATGAACTTAATTTAACTGTTTCTTATTATTCGGAAGGATGGATTCGTGATACTGAATTATTTAAAAAAAGTCCAATTACTCTAAATTATGTTAGCTTAACAGAAGTTGCTTACAAAGACCCTCTCTATATAAGATTAGTTGATTCTCAAAATTTTGAGCTTTTGGATGAAAATAAAAGTTTAATTGGAAAATATTTGTATACACAAGCTTTAAGTAATAGCTATGGACGTTTTAGAGTTTTTTTGAATAATCCTAAAGCCAAAAGTGGTGATTTGGTAAAGATTAAATTTGGGCATCGAGAAGAAATGGTGGAAGCTTTTACAAAAGATATTAAAGTTAATTTGGTTAATGTTAAAAGTACGGTTTTAGAGTTAGGAATTGAAAACCCCTTACCCGAAAAAGGCAAAGCTATTTTGGCTAAATTAATTGAGGTGTATACTTTTTCTTCATTGGAAGATAAAAATAGTGAAGCAACTGCTACACTCAGATTTATTGGTGAACGTTTACAGTTAATTACGGGAGAACTGAAAGATGTAGAAAAAGATGTGGAGGTATATAAAACTACTCAAGGTATTACAGATTTAAGTACTGAAGGTAATCTTTTTTTAGAAAAAGTAAAAGAAAATGATGCAAAATTAAGTGAAGTAGATATTCAACTGAAAGTTTTAGAAGGGGTTGAAAGATATTTAGCAAGTGGGCAGAATAATGTTGCACCCGCAACATTAATGGTTAATGATCCTATATTAACTTCATTTATTGAAAAATTAGGAGAATTAGAACTTCAGCGTGAAAAAATTTCTAGAACAGTACAGTCTGGTAATCCATTTTTGGAAACTATTAATACGCAAATTGCAAATACCAAACAAGCCATTCGCGAGAATGTAACTAATCAAAAACGAGGTTTAATCATTACAAAAAATGGCTTACAAGGTAATAATAACCGATTTGAAAGTGCTATTCGCACAATCCCAAGAAAAGAACGTGAATTTGTAAATATCCAGAGACAACAAAATATCAAGGAAAGTTTGTATCTTTTGCTATTACAAAAGAGAGAAGAAACTGCTTTGTCTTATGCATCTACAGTAACGGATAGCAGAGTTGTTGATAGTCCTCATTCAACACCAAGACCAGTTAAACCGAAAACGATGATTGTTTATTTAGTTGCCTTATTTCTTGGAATAATTATTCCAGCGGGAGTAATCAATGTTAGAGAAATATTGAATGATAATGTTCAATCAAGAAAGGAAATCGAGAACATAACAGGCTTATCAATATTTGGTGAAATTGGTCAGAAATCAAAAGAAATAGATGGGTCATTGATTGATGTAAAAAGTAGAAGTTTTATTTCTGAACAATTTAGAAGCCTTCGAACAAATCTTCAATATATCAATTCTAATAATAATGGAAAAGGTACTGTTCTACTATTTACATCATCCACAAGTGGGGAGGGTAAAAGCTTTGTTACACTTAACTTAGCAGCAAGTCTAGCTTTTTTAAATAAAAAAGTTGCTATTTTAGAATTGGATTTGCGTAAACCTAAGATTTCTTCTTATTTAAATGAAAGTCGTGAATTTGGGATTTCTAACTATTTAGTAGGCACAACCAATGAAACGGATATAATTAAAACGACTTCGGTTAACAATTTATTTTTGGTATCGAGTGGACCAATCCCACCAAATCCTGCTGAACTATTATCCAATGGCAGAATTGAAACTTTAATAAATGTATATAGAGAAACATTTGATTATGTATTAATTGATTGCCCACCTGTTGGATTGGTAACGGATGCCATGCTTCTAATTCCTTTTGCTGATGCTTGTTTTTATTTAGTTCGACATGAAATAACAAAATTACAAAATTTGAATGTACTTAATGACCTTAAAAAATTTGAGAAAATAAAATCATTGAATATCATATTAAATGGAGTAAATTATAAGAATAGTCAAGAGTATCGTTATGGATATGGATATGGATATGGGTATGGATATGGCAGGGGGTATTATATAGAAGATTTTAAAAAAATGAGCTTAAATAGAAAGATAAAAAGAGTATTAAGTTTATTTAAATTTATAAATAATAAAAAATAATTTTTTTATTATTTATAAATGTTTAAGATAAATACTTAATCTTTTTATTACATAAATAGTATGTTTTTGTAATATTTTAAGAACCTAACACCATTCACTAAATTTTGTTTTTGATATAAAAATTTCTTTATATATTTATCAAAGTCAATGGTATTATTAACCTGAGTAAACATTAGACTATTGGTTTGAAGCACAAATCTGAGTTTAAGGCTCTTTTTAATTCTTGTGAAAATGTATATTTTTATTCTTAATTGTTTATTTGATTAGACAAATGATATGTAGTATTATAATCAGAGCTTTTAATGAAGAAAAACACATTGGTAAATTAATCAGTGGAATTCAGTCTCAATTAACTAATCACGAAATAGAGATAATTTTGGTTGACTCTGGTTCTACTGATAATACAGTAGAAATTGCTGAATCGATGGGGGCTTCAGTAATTTCTATATTACCAGAAGAGTTTTCTTTTGGTTTTGCATTAAATAAAGGATGTGAATTTGCTAAAGGAGAGATTTTGTTGTTTGCAAGTGCTCATGTATATCCAGTATATACCCACTGGATCGATAAAATGATAGAGCCCTTTAATGATTCAAAGGTTGCTTTAGTCTATGGTAGGCAGATAGGATATGAGCAAAGTAAATATTCAGAACAGCGTTTACTTGCAAAGTGGTTTCCTCCTTTCTCAAATTATAATCAGTTACACCCTTTTTCAAATAATGCAAATACTGCAATACGAAAAGCTTTATGGATTGAACAGTCTTATGATGAAACTTTGACAGGCTTAGAAGACTTAGATTGGGCATCAAAGATATTGAAAAAAGGTTATAAATTGGTCTATGAATCAGAAGCCGTGATTGTACATATTCATGAAGAAACACCAAAAAAAATTTTTAATAGATACTATAGAGAAGCCATTGCATTTAAAAGAATCGTACCTTATGCCAAGTTTGGTATTTGGGATTTCTTTTATTTGTCTATAACAAATATAATCAGTGATTATTATTTTTCGATTATTGATGGTGTTTTCTTAAAAAACATAGCTGATATACCAGTTTTTAGAATATTACAATTTTGGGGGACTTTAAAAGGGTATAATCATTCGGGTAATGTTGATAATTCACTTAGAACGAAATTTTACTATCCAACTAATTTTCTAAAAAAGCAAAGACCTGCCGAGATTTCTGCACCTAAAATACAATATTCTGAATAGATAATTAACTAAGGTTCCAATATTTATATATAAAATAATCATTATGAAGTATAAAGTTGTTGCTATCGTTCCTATGCGTCATTCAAGTGAACGTGTGAAAGGTAAAAATTATCGTGATTTTGCTGGCAAACCTCTTTATCATAGAATTGTTGACAGCCTTTTGGCATGTAATAAAATTGATAAAGTAGTGATTGATACTGATAGCCCGATAATAATTGAGCAAGTTTCGAATTTATATCCTGAGGTTATTGTATTAGAAAGGCCTGAACACCTACGTGATGGGGCTATTCCAATGAATAATGTATTGTTAAATACTTGTAATTCTATTGAGTCTGAGTTCTATCTTCAGACTCACAGTACTAACCCAATTCTTTCATCAGAGACAATTTCAAAAGGAATAGAAGATTTTATAAAATCTTATCCTATTTATGATAGTATGTTTACAGTTACTCGCGTGCAACAACGTTTATGGGATCCGTTAGCAAGAGCAATTAATCATAATCCTGCTATTTTATTAAGAACTCAAGATTTACCTCCAACCTATATGGAAAATTCTTGTATGTATTTATTTACCAAAGAAACCTTAATTAAAAAATTTAATAGAATTGGTGATAGACCTTTTTTGTATGAAATTCCTGAAATTGAAGCTCAAGATATAGATGTTGAATTAAATTTTAAAGTAGCAGAATTTTTGTTTAAAGAACTTTATCCTGGAAAATAATAATGAAAGTATTAATAAGTTGCCCTCCAATGCTCAAAAGAATTGATGAATTTCGTTCTTTTTTTGAAGAAAAAAATATTGAATTAATTATTCCAAATATAGTTCAAACACTTTCAGAGGAAGAGTTGGAAGAAATATTACCAACTGTCGATGGTTGGATTATTGGTGACGATCCAGCATCTGAAAGAGTTTTTACCGCAGGTAAAAAAGGTAAACTAAAAGCGGCTGTGAAATGGGGAGTTGGGATTGATAATGTTGATTTTGCAGCTTGCAAGAAACTAGGAATCCCAATAATAAATACACCAAATATGTTTGGTGCCGAGGTTGCTACTGTTGCAACTTCTTATGTTTTAGGTTTGGCTAGACAAACATATTTCATTGATAGAGAAGTAAGAAAAGGAAATTGGGTGAAACCAGCTGGCAGATCTTTATCAGGCTTAGTAGTTGGTCTTATTGGATTTGGAGATATAGGAAAAGCTACTGCACGCTTTTTGAAAGGCTTTGATATGAAAATCAACATTTATGACCCTTTTGTAAATAAAGAAGAATCAGATTTACAAAATTATAACTTTCTAAGTTTCCCTGAAAAAATAGAAGAAGCAGATTTTGTAATAACTACTTGTGCTTTGACACCTAGTACTCGTAATATGGTTAATGCTGATATTATAAATAATATGAAAGATGGTGTATATATCATTAATGTTTCGAGAGGAGGTATAGTGAACGAAGCAGATTTGTTGGTAGCTTTGCAATCTGGAAAGGTTGAAGCAGCAGCATTAGATGTTTTTGAAACAGAACCATTTCCAATTGATTCTGGCTTGAGGGAGTTTGATAAATGTATATTTGGAACCCATAATGGTTCTAATACAATCGAAGGGGTACGTCGAGCAAGCCACCAAGCAATTAGTTATTTATTTGAATTTTTAGGGGTTTAAAAAACTGTAATGAAACAAAAGAGCATATTAATAACGGGGGTTTTAGGTGGAATAGGTAGTTCAATTGCCAAAATGTTCAAAGAAAATGGCTATTTTGTATATGGATTAGATATTAGACCTGAACAAGTTGACTTTGTTGATAAACTAATAGTTTTCGACCTCAATATGTATTGTTCTGATTATCAGTATAGGGACAAATTTATAAATTATTTTGATAACAATATTTCGGCATTAGATGTACTTGTAAATAATGCTGCAGTTCAATTGTTGGATAGATTAGATGATTTAAAATTAGAACATTGGCAAGAAACTTTGAATGTAAATCTAACAGGACCTCTATTGCTAAGTCAATTATTTTTAACTCGATTAGAGCAAACACAAGGTTGTATTATTAATATAGGTAGTATTCATCAACAATTAACCAAACCACGTTTTATTAGTTATGCTACTTCAAAAAGTGCTCTAATCGGACTAACGAAAGCATTAGCTGTTGATTTGGAAGGAAGAGTTAGAGTTAATGCAATAAGCCCAGCAGCTATCCAAACTGATATGCTATTGGCTGGCTTTGATGGCAATGAAGAAGCTTTAAATCAACTAAGGATGTTACACCCTGTTCAAAGAATTGGTTATCCTAATGATGTAGCAAAGCTTGTTTTATTTTTAGCTTCCGAAAACTCAGGTTTTATACATGGTGCAAACTTGTCTTTAGATGGAGGAATTAGCTCGGTTTTAAAGGATTTGTAGTCTGGAATGTAGAAATATTTAATCTTGATATCTAATGAAGAATTTCATCTTTATTTGTTGTTCTTTCATTTTAATTCAACATTCTTTTAGTCAGAAAGGAGAGATAAGTATTTCGTCAAGGTTTTTTCATCCCACAAGTAAAAATGATACTTTGAGTACACTAAATATTATTGATAAGCTAAGTGTGACTCAAATTGATTGGATGTATTGTTCAGATAGTAGTAAAATAAAGCTTCTAAAAGATAGAAACATTAAGTTTAGTTTAGCTATTAATCCTCAGGTTCCTGATTCAGGAGAGTATACTATAAGAGGAAGAATCATTGGATTAAATGATGTAAAATATGTTGCTCCATGGATGAAAGTTTGGAATCAAAAAAATCCCAATTGGGGTTGTGTAAATTCTCCCTTTTTTAATGATTTATTTATAAAAAAAACTAAACAGTTAGTTGATTTAGGACCTTATGCTATATTAGTCGATGATTCAAGATTTAATGAGCAATCACTTGAATCTGGAGGATGTTTTTGTGAGTTTTGTGTGAATAAGTTTACTCGCTACTTAATAGACTTAGGACATAATGAAATCAATGATATATTTAATTACAAGGAGTATTTGAATTCACAAGGTATAAAGGTGTTTAAATACAAAGATAATACAATATTATACCGAAAGGAGTTTTGTGATTTTCAAAGAAAATCTGTCATTGAATTTTTAAATAATTGGAAAGAAACAATTAAAAGTTATTCTGGAAATATACAGTTAATTACTAATAACTACAGAGGAAAGTGGGATTCTATTTATAGTATATTTGATGGAGGAATTTGCGAAATAGTTACAGATTCACTAACCGATAGATATTTCCAGAGAATTGTAAAAATAAATAATGAGTTAAAAAAATCTCAATCTTTTACTTTAGTTTCAAATGACATTGATTTAAATCTACAATTTCTTTTATTGTGTAAGAAATACTCTATTACAGCGATTGCACCTTGGGATGTCTTTATAGGAACAGGGAAAGATAATAAACCAATGAGATATTATTTAGATGTTGATATTTTAGCCACTTTGTATAAAAACTACTCTTTATTCAAAGGTTATAAAATAATTAGAAATAAGGATTACAGTTTACTTACTTTGCAATTCAAAAAAATATCAAATAAAAAATATATAATAAGAAATAAAGAAGATTAATGAAAATAACCTGTTTGGATAAAGAAAATGATAAAATTTGAAAAAATTTGGAATTCCCCGACATTCACTACATGGGCAAGCTTTTTATCCAAATCTGCAAATATTATTCTAATTACACCATTAGTTCTGAACCGTTTTAAAGCAGGAGATGTGAATTATTGGTATTTTATTTCGATAATATTGTCTCTATTAGTTTTACTTGATTCGGGTTTTGGTTCTGCATTTGTAAGAATTATTGCTTACGGATCTTTTAAGAATATTACTACTGATAGTGAAAAAAAAGATGCTTATCAAGATTATATAAAAAGAATATATGGTATAATGAGGTGGATTTATAAAATTTTATCCATTATTTCTTTACTTACTTTAAGCACTTTTGGAACTTGGTTACTTATTGATATTATAAATAAAACAACTGATTACTTTAATGCTTTAGTAGTTTGGGTGTGTTTTGTGGTTACTTTTCCATATTTATTGTGGGGAAATATTTATTTAAATCTTCTGCAGGGAGCTAATCTTATACCCTTGGTAAGAAGATGGGATACTCTATTTAATTTAATAAGCACTAGTTCAATTGTAATATATATTTTTACTTTTCAAAGTAATATTTTCAATGTTATTTTAATTAATCAATTTTGGCTAATGATTGCCGTTGTAAGAAATTCTTTATTAGTAAAAAATAAGTTTCCAGATATAAACCTGAAAAGTTTTAAGTTTTCTAAAAAAGATGAGATTTTAAAGATGGTTGTCCCAAGTGCTCTTAAAAGTGGTTTTGGTATATTATTATCACAGGGAGTTGTTCAGTCTTCAGCATTTATATATGGGCAAATTGCTAACCCCCAGCTACTAGGCTCTTACTTAGTAGGCCTAAACCTAATACAAAATATTAGAAATTTTTCACAAGCACCGTTTTATAGCAGAATTCCTCTGCTCTCATCATTATACAGTAAAGGAGATATGAAGGAACTTGCTAATGTCAGCATAAAAAATATGAATTTGGTATATTATTTTTTTACCTTTTTTGTGCTCTTATTTTCCTATTTTAGTGATATTATCTTTAAAATAATTCATTCTCATGTAGATTTTCCCTCCAAAGGATTATGGTCATTACTTGGAATAGCTTTTCTTATAGAAAGATATGGTGCAATGCATCTTCAAGTATATAGTACAACAAATAAAATAATATGGCATTATCTAAATGGTATAACAGGTGTTTTAATGATAATATCATCAGTTTTATTATTTAAGTATATTGGTGTTATGTCATTTCCAATTGGTATGATAATAGGTTATTTACTCTGTTATTCTTGGTATGCACCATATAAGTCATACCAATTATTGAATGTGAACCCATTAAAGTTTGAAATGAAAGGTATTATACCTTGCATAATTATATTAGTAATCAATTTTTTAGCTCTTGAATTATTATGATTGTACATCATTGAGTGTTAATTGAGCATCATTTTAACAATTACGATAAATAAAAATTTTCATTTTAATTAATAAGCGTGTATGGAACAGTTATATACAAAATACCTAAGTGCTACGACCCTAAATCATTATTATGAAGGGATGAGACTTGTCTTAGGTAAGTTGAAGTTTGATTTGTTTTCCAATAACTATTTTGGGAATTATCAAAAAATTAAAAAGTTAAAAAACAGGTATGCGGGAAAAAAATGTGTGATACTATGTAACGGGCCCTCATTAAATAATGTAGACTTCGATATGTTGAGTCAATCAAATGTTTTTACAATTGGGTTAAACAAAATAAATTTGTTATTTGATAAAACACAATTTAGACCAAACTTTATTGCTTGTGTTAATCCATTTGTACTTGAACAAAATAAGGATTTTTTTATGGCGACATCAATACCTCTTTTTTTAGATTTTGCTGCTTTTAAACAATGTAAATTGAGAGTTAAAGATTTCAATAAAAATTCGCAATTACATATACTTCATAGTTCTACTCTACATGGAAGATTTGCAGGAGATATTTCTTCATCAGTTTGTCAGGGTTCAACAGTCACTTATGTTGCACTTCAACTTGCGTTTCATTTGGGCTTTGAAGAGGTTACTTTGGTAGGTTGTGATCATAGTTTTGCATCAAAAGGTTCTCCAAATAAAACAATTAAGTTGGACACTCAAGATAATAACCATTTCGATCCAAACTATTTTACAACCAAAGATTTATGGCAACTTCCTGACCTTTTAAGTTCTGAATATCATTATCAACTGGCAAGAGAAACATACTTGAATGCAGGGAAGAAAATTTATAATTCAACGGAAGGCGGTTTATTGGAGATTTACGAGAGAAAAAGTTTGAAAGATTTTTTAACTGATTAATTATATTTACAAATATGAGATTTGTCTTTTTATATATAGTAATAAAATTTATTTCTAAGCTACCATTTCATACTCTAAGAGTATTATTAATTAGAGCTTTGGGAGCAAATATTGGTACATCTGTTGGTCTTTACAGAGGCTTTGAAATCAGAAGTCCAATGAAATTACACATTGGGAATAGCTCAATCATTGGACATGATTGTATTTTAGATGCTCGTAAAGGTTTAAACATTGGGTCTAATGTAAACATAAGTTCTCAAGCAATTATTTGGACGTTGCATCATGATGTTCAAAGTTCTGATTTTAAAGAGGTTGGTGCCCCAGTAGTTATTGAAGATTATGTATGGATTTGCTCTCGAGCAATAATTCTTCCTGGAGTTAAAATTGGAAAAGGTGCTGTAGTTGCTTCAGGTGCAGTAGTAGCGAGTAATGTAGAAGCTTATTCCATTGTAGGGGGTATACCTGCAAAAAAAATTGGAATAAGAAGTGCAAATTTGGATTATGATTTAGGGAAGAATATCGCCCCAATAATATGAAGAGTATAATTATATTTGTATGTTAGTTCTTTTGATTTAATGATAAATTAAAAAGCTACAAAAAAGAAAATTTGAGAATAAAATTATTAATATAGAAACTTTATGCCATTTGATATTTTTACCATATTTTTAATTTTATTGCATAGTTCAGCTTTAGGAAAGATAATTCTTCTAAAATTATTAATGAATAGTTGTGTTTTATATCAAATTTTGAAACAATTTAACAGTGTTTCAAAATTTTGTACTAGCAAAAATAATAAAAGTTTAATTGGAATAATGATACTTTTTTTAATATCACTAGTTCGTACTTCAAACCCATCTTTAGATTTTTTTAATATCCTTTATAAATTTTTAACCAATTTATTGATGTTCCTTTACATTATTACAATTGGTTGTAAATACATTAGATTAGGGACTTTTTTTGAGTTTCAAAATATTTTACAAAAATTGATAATTTTTCCTTTTTCAATTTTCTGTTTTATTAACTTTATACTATATTATTTTCAGATAAAATTAGACTTAGACGAAGCAATCAGCTATCAAGAAGCTAGTCCAGCTTTATTATTGGCAAATATTGGAATAAATATTTTAAGGGTAAAGTATCCTCTTGCTACAGGATATAACAGCTTCGCAAGTGTTATTGGTCTTGTTTTTATGTTACAAATATTGTTAATATTATTTACTAAGTTTTCAGTAATCAGAGTAATTTGTCTTACACTTTTACTTATAACTCTTGTGCCCATTGACTCTCGAATGTCAATTTTTATTCCAATTCTTATCTCTTTATTTGTATTTTTATTTAAAGGAAGTAGTTTTTCATACAATAGAATCTTATTTTCAATTAGTCCTTTTATATATTTCATTCTTCCTGTGGTATTATCGGTAATAATGCCAATTCTACTTGGCAATGTTAATAATTTACAAAGAGGGGATGATGAGTCAGAGCTAATCAGGTTTACAATTTGGACTGTGTCCTTAAATTTTTTCTTATCTTTTGAGATATTTCAATTAATAGGATATGGAGAGTTTGGGCATTTTGGCTCAAATATATCACTACAGTGGGCAAATATCTTTTCTTCTTGGACAAATAATAATTTAATTACAACACATAATTCAATTTTTGCAATTCTTTTCGACATGGGTTATATCGGACTTATTTGTTTTATGCAGTGTAATTTCAGAATTATATATCTTATTAAAAAATTATATTCTTTATTTAGACTAGAATCTATTATTGTAGGAAGTATGCTGTTGTATTGTAGTATTGTTGGTAGTACAGAAAGCTTAATGGGTTTTTATTTCCCTAACTTTCTACTAATATTTTTTATAGTTTCTGTTTCTTTTTTTCAGCTTGCAACCAAGGTGAAATTTGATTGATTGGGTCTGAAAAATACACTTTGAAAAACTTTATCCATCATTATTAGTAATATTAACGTTATAAGATTCATGAATTTAAATCCAAAAGTATCAATTATAACTGCTACCTTTAATTCAGATAAAACACTTGAAAAGTCCATGCTTAGTGTTTTATCTCAAAGTTACAGTAATATAGAATATATTATTATTGATGGACAATCTAAAGATAAGACAGTAGATATAATAAAAAAATATGAGTCTAAAATTAATTTCTGGTCGTCAGAAAGTGACAAAGGAATATATGATGCTTGGAATAAAGGATTAAATAAAGCTTCAGGTGACTGGATATTATTTTTAGGTTCAGATGATTTTCTTGTAGATAATTGTTTGAATAACTATGTTGCTTTTTTAGAGTCCAATCAAGTAGATAATTGCTTGTTAGTTTCTTCAAAATTAAATTTGATAGATTCAAATGGTAATTATTTAAGAACAATGGGATGGCCTTGGAAATGGGATAAATTTCAAAAAATAAATATGCTTGCTCATCCTGGAGCATTACATTCTAAGAAACTTTTTGAAAAATATGGGATGTTTGATATTAACTATAATATCTGTGGTGATTACGAGTTATTGTTAAGACCTGGTGAAAAGTTAAATGCATTATTTTTTAATGAGATAACTGTATTGATGACTGAGGGTGGAGCAAGTTATAATCCTAAACTCTTTTTTGAGCATAGAAGGGCATGTATAAATACAGGAAACCTTAACAAGCTAACAGCAAATTACTATTTTTTACTTCAGTTTGTTAAGACTTACATTAAGAATGCTTTCAAAAAGATTGGTATTAATTTATTTCTTAGAAAATAATGATAGTAGTTAACTGTAGGTTTCTCACTCAAAATATAACGGGAGTTCAGCGTTTTGCAATTGAGATTTGCAAAAATTTAAAAAAAATAGAACCCAATATAGTTTTTGTAGCTCCGCATAATATAATTCACGTAGATATTGCATCTGAATTAAATATAGTGGTTATAGGCAAACTTAGTGGACAAATTTGGGAGCAAATAGAGCTTCCTATTTATTTAAAATACAAGAATAATCCATTGTTAATAAATTTAGCAAACACTGCCCCAATCTTTTACACCAATAATGTTATAACATTACATGACATTGCATATTTAGTTTATCCTGAAGCTTACTCAAAAAAATTTCTATTTTGGTACAAATTCATGATTCCGAAATTGCTTAGAAGAGCAAAATGCATTTTTACTGTAAGTGAATTTTCAAAAAATGAAATATGCCGATTTTATGATATACAGCCAGAAAGAATAAGTGTTGTTTACAATGCAGTTAGCAGTGAGTTCACGAATAAAAAATGTATTGATGAAAATAAAAGAGAAACATTTTTTTTAGCATTATCTTCTTTAAGTGAGAGGAAAAATCTTATATCCCTTTTTAAGGCTTTTAATATTGTCTCAGAACAGAAACATGATGTAAAACTCTTTGTTATAGGAGATAAGGTTTCTAATAGCTTTAATACATTGGATGTTTCAAATTATATTACAAATGGAAAAATTGTCTTTTTAGGAAGAATATCGGATGAGCAAATTGTTGAATATTATAGCAATGCTTTAGCTTTCATTTTCCCTTCTTTTTATGAAGGATTTGGTATTCCACCTTTAGAAGCTCAAGCTTGTAACTGTCCTATTATAGTTTCAAATCAAAGTTCTTTACCTGAGATATTTAGGAATAGTGCACTTTATTGTAACCCTTACAGTGTACAAAGTATAGCAGATTCAATGTTACAAATATTCCAAGATCAAACCAGAGATAAACTAATTCAATTAGGTAAAACAAATAAAGAGCGATTCTCTTGGGAAAGTAGTACGACCAAATTTCATGATATTATAATTAATATTAACTGATACAATCTGTTTTGAATTGATCATGAGAATATCATTAGTAGTTGATTGGTTAGATCTATACGGAGGTGCTGAAAAAGTGATTGCCTCATTTTCTTCAAATTTTGAATTTGAAGAAGTTTTAAGTATGGTGGATATAATGAGTGAGAGTGACAAGAATAAACTTTTTTCGAAGAAGTACACAATAAAGACCTCTTCTTTACAGATATTTGGAAAAAAGTTTAGGTTTTTATTTCCATTATTTCCTTATTTTATACGTGAACTGAATGTTGATACTAAAACAGATTTAATTTTAAGTTCGTCACATACGGCGGCAAAAGGAGTTAAAAAAAGTACAGATTCTCAGTTACATATTTGTTATTTACAACAAAGAAACCTTATGTATGTTTGGGAGGATTATGAAAGAAAACTTTTTTTCAAAGGATTTTCGAAAGTACTTTCCCCTGTTTTAAATATAATAAAGCATTTTGATTTTAGACTAGCACAAGGGCCTGATGTATATATAGCTAATTCTAAGTTTGTTCAGCAGTGGGTTAAAGAAAGATATAAAAGAGATACATATTTAATCTATCCTCCTGTTGATGTTGAAAAGTTTACATTGGTTGAAGACAAAGAAGATTATTATGTGACGGTTGGAAGATTTGCTGTTAAAAAAAGGTTTGATTTAATTATTGAGGCTTTTAATCAAACGGGGAAAAAGTTAATAATAATAGGTGATGGTGAATTAATGCCCTATTTAAAGGCTATTGCAAAAGAAAATATTGAGTTTACAGGTTTTTTAGCAAGCGATGAAGTTTCTTTGATCATTGGAAAAGCAAGAGGATTTGTTTTTGCGGCATTAGAAGATTTTGGAATTGCTCCTGTAGAAGCTCAAGCTTGCGGAACTCCTGTAATTTGTTTTGGTCAAGGAGGTCCAGCAGAATCAGTAATTCATCAAGAAACAGGGTATTTATTTAGTGAACAGAGTGTCAATTCTATCGTAGAAGCTGTTAATCAATTTGAAAAATTGAAGTTCGACTATGCTAAAATAAGAAAAAATGCAGAACGGTTTAGTTCTATGAGGTTCGATTTAGAAATAAAATCTTTAGTTACAAAATTATATGACAATCAATTTAGCTTAGAAAAACATCCCAAAAGATATGAACAAAAGTAGTAAAATATACATTGCAGGCCATAAGGGAATGGTTGGGTCTGCTATTTTAAGAAAATTAGAAAAAAAAGGATTTAATAATTTTATATTAAAAACATCTAAAGAACTCGACCTAAGAAATCAAGCTGCTGTACAAGCTTTTTTTGAGCAAGAACGCCCCGACTATGTGTTTTTAGCAGCAGCAAAAGTAGGAGGTATTGTAGCTAATAATACTTACAGAGCAGATTTTATCTATGAAAATATGGCTATTCAAAATAATGTGATTCATGCTTCTTATTTGAATGGTGTAAAAAAACTCATGTTTTTAGGGTCTTCTTGTATCTATCCTAAATTAGCTCCGCAGCCACTTAAAGAAGAATATTTATTGACTGGTTTGTTAGAACCCACCAATGAGCCCTATGCCATTGCCAAAATTGCTGGTATAAAAATGTGTGAGGCGTATGGAAGCCAATATGGTTGCGATTTTATTTCTGTCATGCCTACTAATTTGTATGGACCCAACGATAATTATGATTTACAAAATTCGCACGTTTTACCAGCACTTATAAGAAAGTTTCATGAGGCAAAAGAAAATAGTAAGGCTGAAGTTGTTCTTTGGGGTTCTGGAAGTCCATTACGAGAGTTTTTACATGCAGATGATATGGCAGATGCCTGTGTATTTTTGATGGAAAACTATAGCGGTTCAGAATTTTTAAATATTGGAACAGGGCACGATATAAGCATCAAAGATTTAGCGGAGTTAGTCAAAAAAACGGTAGGTTTTGTAGGTGAAATTGTTTGGGATCATACTAAACCAGATGGAACACCTAGAAAATTAATGGATGTTAGCAAATTAAAATCTCTAGGTTGGGCTTATAAGATTGATTTGGAAGAAGGAATTTCTTTAGCTTATGCTGACTTTTTGAAAAACTATGATTTGCTAAGAAAGTGATTTACCTCTAAGTTTAGAATGCTTATTTTGAAACTTCAAAATTTGCTTTGGTAAAAGAAGTAATTAAACAAATAAATAATCAAACCGAATAATAAATAAGTTAATTAATCAATATTTTTTGTTTTTTTTAGATGTAAGTTTGTGAATTAAAGTTTACCCACAGATAAAACTAATTAACCAAAGAATTATTAAAAAATCAAATAACCATGAAAAAAGCCCTGATCACTGGTATTACAGGACAAGATGGAGCCTATTTGGCAGAATTATTATTAGCGAAAGGATATGAGGTGCACGGAATCAAACGCAGAAGTTCGTTAATCAACACTGGTCGTATTGATCATATTTATGAAGATTTACACAAGCTTGGTGTGAAGTTTATTTTACATTACGGCGATTTATCGGATTCTACCAATATTATTCGTATTGTACAAGAAGTTCAACCTGATGAGATTTATAATTTAGGTGCGATGTCGCATGTTAAAGTGTCATTTGATGAGCCTGAATATACTGCTCAAGTAGATGGTATTGGTACATTACGTATCCTAGAGGCCGTTAGACTTTTAGGATTAACTGAAAAAACTAAAATCTATCAGGCATCCACTTCAGAACTTTATGGTCTGGTTCAGGCGGTTCCGCAGTCAGAGACAACTCCTTTTTATCCACGTTCTCCATACGCTGTAGCTAAATTATATGGTTATTGGATTACGGTTAACTACCGTGAAGCTTACAATATGTTTGCGGTAAACGGTATTTTGTTCAACCATGAGTCGCCATTGCGTGGTGAAACTTTTGTAACTCGGAAAATTACTAGAGCGGTTTCGCAAATTGCTTTAGGCCAAGAACAGAAGTTATTCCTTGGAAATCTCGATGCTCAACGCGACTGGGGCCATGCCAAAGACTATGTGGAGGCCATGTGGTTGATTCTCCAGCAAGATAAACCTGAAGATTTTGTGATTGCTACAGGTATTACAACAAGGGTGAGAGATTTTGTGAAAATGGCTTTCAATGAAGTGGGTATTGAGCTTTCGTTTGAAGGCGAAGGTGTCGATGAGAAAGGAAAAGTTGTAGCATGTAATGATGAGCGTTATCAATTACCAATTGGTTCTGTAGTTGTAGAGGTTGACCCTAAATATTTCCGTCCAACTGAAGTTGATTTATTAATTGGTGACCCAACTAAATCTCAAACTGTATTAGGATGGAAACCTAAATATGATTTGCCTGCTTTAGTAAAAGATATGATGGATTCTGATATGAAATTATTTAGTAACAAATAAAAGCCTTTAACTTTACAATCTCTTGTTCTTGGGAAGAAGAGATTGTAAAGATTAATATATCCAGAATTCACTTGCAATAATATAACAAATAGCCTTTCAAAAGTTGATTGATGTTATCATCACATCTTACACTCCTCTCTTGTTCTTTTGGATCATCGATTCCTCTACTCTTGAGAAAAGCGAAGACGTAATTACAATTTATTAATAAATTTACATCTGAATTTTTTAAGGTAAAATTTGCCAACAGTTACTTGGGTAGCATCATGCAACCTAAGTATTTATGCCTTTTTTAACGCATCAAAAAATTATTTAGAGGAACTCTAAAAAGCTCTACCAAAATTAAGTTCTCCCTGCAAATTCTGCATCTGCGAATAATAAACAGTATTCTGTTAAATTGGTAGTTTATACCATAAAGTGTTTATCTTCAATAATTTATGTAATGAGATATTTGCACTGTAATAATATAGGACTTTGCTAATAAAAAATATTCTCATTAGAATTATTTTCATTATTTTATTGCCGTTTAATAAATTATGTGCAATTAATTAATTTACTTTTCTTAAATTTATATTGAAATACGAAAGGGATGGGTTGAATTTAATTAAGATGAGTGTTAAATGAGTCTGATTTGAGTTAATATAATTTTAAACCTATGTCGATAAAGGTAGTATCCATAAAAGCAACACTTGTGTTAGGTTTATTACTAGCTTTTCAATTAAATGGTTTTTGTAGAAGAGACTCTACACAAAAATGTTTTGTTGATGGAATCTCAATAGGGCTGACAACCAAGGGGGTAAGTTTAGGTACTGAAGTGGGTTTAAGGAATTTAAAGAAAGTTAAATTTGGAATTTATTCACATTTTCTAAGGTTTCATCAAACTCAACAAATCAATTTTGAAGAAAATAGTAGCATTGATATATTTCCTAAAATTAATACGTTCACCCTCGGTTTTTTGACCTACTATTATCCCTTAAAAAAGAAGAATTTTAGGTTGGCTGCTGGTGTAAGTGGAGAATTGATACAAAAATATCAGGTAAAGCTTTCTACACAAACTGGTTTAAAAACAGGAGGTCTGGAAATTGCAAAAGATGATTTTGGCGAAATTAGTTTTGGAATTAAGTGGAGTCGGGTTCGTCCGTATCTTGGAATTGGATTTGGACAAATGAATTTAAGAAAAAGATTAAGTGGAGCAGTAGATATTGGCTGTTATTACATGGGAAGCCCTCAATTACAAATAAATTACGAGGGATTTTTAGAGACAACAACCATAGATACCGAGATCAAAAAGATAGAACGAAATATGAAGGGATACAGTTTTTATCCTTTGATTAGTTTGAGTTTGAGGTATAAACTGAAGTCTTGAGGCTTAATGCAGTTTTTTTTAAATAAAAATATAGCCCAAATTACTATACTGTTATTTTTTTTGGTAACGGTCACTGCATGTAAAAATCCTTTAGATGGGTTTATCTTAGGTTTTAAAGAACCTATTAATAAAAGTACCTTAAGAGTGCAGTTTTCATTGCCTGAAAATGGTCAATTACCTCAAGATTTAGATTTTAGGATTGTTGGGCAAGATGCAGATAAAATCGTTACGAATCTAAATTCGAAAAACTTTAAAATAAGCAAGGAAGGGTTAATTGTATTAGCTGTTGAACCATTAATTATTCCCTCGGTTTCGGCACCAATTAAATTTACACTTGTTGCAGAATCCAAAGCATATACGAAGATTATCAAAGATTTTATTTTTAAAAATGATGGGAATTATAGTTTATATTTTCCATTTGTAAAGAGGGAAGCCCCTGGGGTAATTAATGCAACTCAGCAGCAATTTGACCCTAAAAGAAGTACTTCTATACAAATTGCATCATTTAACAAGCAGGAAAATATATCAATTTCAGTAGCAGAAAATACCCTTTTTTATAATTCTGATAATAATTCAAAAACTGATTTATTTGATATAGTTGTTAATCATTATAGTAGTGCTAATTCAAAGTCGTATTTGCCTGCAGGTGGCGTAGCTACTAATCCAGTGGATGTAAATGATAAACCTTTAGCAGAGCCTTTTGATTTTTTACAAACTGCTGCATTGTTTTCACTTGAGATGAGTACTGATAAGGATGAGGTGATTAAAAAATTCAGTAAACCACTCAAACTAACTATTGAAATTGCGGGGAACATTATTAATCCACAGAGCAATGTAAATATAGCAAGCAATGATAAAATTGGTGTTTTTAGTTACGATACTGATATTGGGCTTTGGAAAGAGGAGGGAGAAACGTACATCAAAAAAAATGAGCAAACAGGTAAGTTTGAAATTAAATTTGAAATACCACATGTAACTTACTGGATTGCAGGCTGGAAACGAAATATTTGTAGAACTGGCCCTTCATTTATTTCTAAAAGTTTGGTAAAAGATTTAGATATTGTTTACTATGCCCAGTTGGTGAATGTTGTTGATAATAAGCTAATTAGAGACTATTATATCTCTGCGAATGATGGTGCGACGTTTAATGTTTCCTTCATTCCAAAGGTTGCTGAGAAAGTCAAATTTAGAGTTTTTGATTATAATAATTTTTATGGAGGTAATTTAAAAACACCAATTGTTGAAAGTCCTGAAATACCTTTATGTGGTGTAAGCAAGACCACTATTGACTTGTCAAAAATTACTATTCCTAAGTACGTTGAGTTAGATGTTAAATTGGTTTGTCCACAAGGACAAACATTGAATGAAGCAGGCTTGCCATCAGAAATGAAAATTCAATTTAGTGAGCCTGATAAAAATGTTTGGAGAGATATCGGTGTGTTGACAAGAGCTAATTCAAAACTGAAAACATACAAGATGCAAGTGGGGCAGAAATTTGATTTAAGGGCAAGTACTGACGGGGGAGTTTCTTGGCCTTATGTTCAAAAGAATTATTTGATTGATAAACAGAACTGGAGCTTTAGGATTACCATGAAAGATTATTGCAAATAAGATTTATTAAGTATTTACTATTGAGGAAAACATATAATTAATTAGCCAATTGAAAGAACAAGTGATTTTGTTGTTTTATGAATCATCAAATCCATTATCTTTTTAGACCATGAGAGCAGTAATAAACAAAAACCGCCAAAAAAGGCTGACAGTAGATATAATTCTACTCATTGCTTCCTTTTATTTTGCCATGCTGTTGGTTGGAAAACCCTTAGTTGGTTCTCAACTCCTAATTCCTTGTATTTTATCTTTTATTTGGTACTTTACAAGTAAATACACAAACCTTTATGATGATTTTCGTACGACTAATTTTGCTACTGAATTTGTCGAATTATTAGCCAACATTTCATTCCAATTGGTGGGCATTGGCTTCATTTATTTTACCTTAAATGACAATGACCATGTAAGAACAATTACTGGTTTATATATTGTTTTCCTAACAGTATTGTTGGGCATGAAAAAGTATTTTATCAAACAATGGAAATTATATAATTGGTTAACCGGACATGATATAAAAAATTTACTAATCGTTGGTAGTGGTGAACAAGGGATTACCTTTTTTGAAACAGCACTGAAAAATAAACAATTTGGATATAATCCCGTTGGTTTTGTCGATGATACCTTCACCAAAGAAAAAAGCGATAAATACAAGGGTTCTTTATGTGAACTTGAGAATGTAATAGAAAAACACGATATCGATGAGTTAATCGTTAGTTTAGTAGAGTATAACGAAGAAAAAATTAAGTCTATTCTTAGGGTTGCCGATAAATTTGCCGTAAGAGTTAGAATTCTTCCTGAATACTTACAGCTTTATTCTAGCAAATTTAGAATGGATTTGTTTGGAAATTTACCAGTAATTACTGTTCGAGAAGAACCTTTAGAAGAATTTCATTGGTATGCACTTAAAACAATTTTTGATGTACTAGTAACCTCGCTTATATTTATTTTTGTCTTTAGTTGGTTGTTCCCAATTATTGCCATTGCAATAAAGTTAGATTCCAGAGGTCCTGTATTTTTCTTGCAGGATAGATGGGGTAAAGATGGCAAAGTGTTTAAGTGTATTAAGTTTAGAACGATGGTGCACAATGCAAGCACGAAGAAAAATGATGGTAGATTTTTCCAAACTGTAAAAAATGACAAAAGAATTACCCGAGTTGGTGCTTTTTTACGCAAAACCAATTTAGATGAACTTCCACAGTTTTTGAATGTTTTTCTAGGAGATATGTCTGTTATTGGTCCAAGACCTCACGCAGTTCAACATAGTATTGAAAGCAAAGAGCAAATTGAGAATTATTTGGTCAGACATTTGGTAAAACCAGGTATTACGGGTTGGGCTCAAGTAAACGGGTATCGTGGTGAGACATCTAATTTATTTATGATGGAGAAAAGAGTTGAGTTGGATATCTGGTATATTGAAAACTGGTCGTTTTGGCTTGATGTGAAAGTATTTATTATGACAGTTTATAATATGTTCAAAGGCGATATGATGGCCTATTGATTTAACTTCAGTTTAAGTTATTATGGGAAAATTTAAAAAAGAGAGTATTTACTCTCTTTTTTTTGATATATGGGCAAAAATATGAGTCATCCCGAATTTATTAAAAAAATGTTTCATTACTGTCAGCTTTAGCTGATGGATTAATGCAAAAAGAGAATGCATTTGACTTTAGTCAAATTTGTTTTTATATAATTATGTCCGTCAGTTTTAACTGACGGACATAATTCGCCTTTTTGTAAATAATACTTACTATTTAGTCTTTTAAAATTCGGGATGACTCATGTTTTTATTTAAATCCCTTAAATTAGACTTGCATTTTTGAAGGGATATTTTTCAATCAAATCATTCAGTTCAGCATTGTATGTGTTTTCAATAAATACTTGAAGATGTCTATCATGATGTAAGTCAGTTCCTAAAAAATCAACTAATTCTGATTTTATTAGGTTTAATGCAACATTTTTTGTCGGTTTACCATAATAGCCAAGTAATGAAAGCATATTTACTTGTAATAAACAACCAATATCATGGATGTGTTTGTATATCTTAGGAGTATTATGCCAATAATTATATCGTTCTGGGTGGGCTAAAATTGGTTGATAGCCTTTCATTAATAAATTGAAGATAATTTCTTCAAGATTAGGTGTTTGTGCCACAAACGACATCTCAATTAACACATATTTTTTGCTACCAAAGCACAATATATCATTCGAGAGTAATAGTTTCTCAAAATCAGCATCTAAATAGTACTCGGCCGCAGCTTCAATACTAATCGACATCTTTCTTGACTCTAATTCATTTTTTAAAGACGCTAATCCATTAATTATAATTTCACTCGTATTTGGGTGGAAATCATTCATAATATGTGGAGTAGTAATAATTTTCTGATAACCAATAGCTTTTAAACTTTCTATTAATTGAATACTTGTTTCAATATTAGGGCTACCATCATCAATGCCAGGTATTAGATGCGAATGCATATCTACCTTTAACATTTCGGCAAATGAAACTTGAGGTTTTTTTTTAAAAAATGAAAACATGGCACGGTTGATTTAAAGGAAAACCAGACAAGTTCAGACTATGAGCTTATTTCAAAAATTAAAAATTTAAGGTTAGTAACTAGTTATTCATTTAGAATCCTAATATTGATATTTACTCATAGCAATAACTTAGTCATAAGTCTCCCATGTAAGTATATGTTAGGTTTGTATAATAATATGTGTTTTAATCTTGTGCTAAATTGTACTAATGTAAGATAAAATATTGCTTTGTTTATTAAGAATATATTAAAAACCTTACAACTTAAATTTAATAAAAAACAGGTAAAGCGAATAATAAAAATTCGAATATTTTACATTTTTATTATCTAAAAGATTGGTGTATTAAATACCGAATAACAATAAAATTGTCATTAAAAAAGTGTTAAATAAAATAATAATATTTTAATGAGTAATTTTACTTATTTGAAAATAAGTAATAAAAAAAGGAGCATTTTAGTAGTATGACACAAAGTTAGAAAAAGATTTCTACTTTATAATTAATTAAATGTTATGATTCGGATATCTAAACTAAGAATGAAACTCAATGTGAAAAAAGAAAGAACTTTAAAATTTCCAATATCAAATAACTATCTATATTTATTCGTAAAATATTTGGAAATTCCATATTATAATTATATTTGTACAAACATAGAGAAATCACAATTGCATTGAACTGACTAATAAATGATTTATTTTCAGAATTTGTGGAAAGAGAATGATTAAGGATAAAAAGCCATATCATGTACTAATTATTGAAGATAATATCGGAGATTTCACATTAATTACTGATTTTTTAGCAGAATTAATGGAAAATGTTACTATAACTCATGCCACAAACTTTAAAGATTCAAAAAAAATACTTCAAGAAAATACCAATCCTTTCCATGTTATTCTCTTAGACCTTTCATTGCCCGATAAAGGTGGTGAACTCCTAATTTCAGAAATTCATGAATTAGCCTCTGAGTGTCCAATCATTGTATTAACGGGCTACGATAATATTGAATTTAGCATCAAGTCACTATCGTTAGGTGTATCAGATTATTTGATAAAAGAGGAAATAAATGTTACTTTACTCTACAAAAGTATTTTATACGCCATTGAGCGTAAAAAATCAGTTTTGGCATTAGCCGCTTCAGAAAAACGTTATAGCGATCTCTTTCATCTTAGTCCACAACCAATGTGGGTTTACAGTCAGGATTCGAGAACCTTTGTACAAGTCAATCAAGCCGCCATTAAAAAATATGGTTATAGTGAAGAAGAATTATTACAAATGACTTTTGCAGAAATAGGAGAGGAAGTGGAAGGGTCTATACTTATGGAGGTACTGAATAGAGATGAAAAAAATCAGGAAAATGTATTTGTCGGCCGTTTTACGCATTATAAAAAGTCAAAAGAAGCATTGGAGGTAGAAATTTATTGTAACCAAATTACGATAAATAACACCGTTTGTAAATCAATTATTGCCTTTGATATTACCGATAAAATTCAAGTAATCAATTCGCTGCAATTAGAGAAACAGCAAAGTGCTCGCTTTCAGTCACAATTACTTAGTTCTCAATTGAACCCTCATTTTATCTTTAATACCCTAAATTCTTTTCAATATTATATTCTTAAAGGTGAGATAAAAGATTCATTACAAAATATCGCTGAGTTTTCGCAGATGATGCGACAAGTGCTCGAAAACTCAAATTCACCCTATATTTCTTTTTTTGATGAAATAACATTTCTAAAAAGTTATATCAAAATCTCTCAAAAAAGAATCAAGCAAACCTTAGATTTTACCATTCAAATTTCTGAAAATTTTAAATGGAGAAGCCAATTCATTCCACCAATGCTTCTACAACCTTATGTGGAAAATGCCATTATACATGGTTTTTCCAATGCAAATTATCCTTGCAAATTGATGATTGATATAGGCCTTGATAATGGTCTTGTTACTTGTAAAGTTAAAGATAATGGTGTGGGAAGAAAATCTTCACACTCAGAAAAATTAAGTAAGGCCAATTCAAATAAAAAATCGATGGCAATGGGTATCAATAATAAGCGAATCGAACTCTTAAACGAGTATTCTGACAGAAATTTTAATGTTGAAATTATTGATTGTTACGATGACAATCAAAATCCGACTGGCACTGAGGTTATTATAAGTTTTGAACAAATAACAGATGAGTTGGGATGATAGATATGTGAAATATTTTATTGTTTACTTAAGCTTTTCAAATAAATTTGCACTTCAAATTCCCAAAAAGTACTTTTAGAATCTTTAAAAGCCCCTTCTTTTTAAAAATACAAATGTTGTGAAAAACATTTGTTGCTATTCAAACTGGCTATTTGAAATTGAAAATCAACCCATTGTATTTTCATAAAAATTGCTGTGTAGGTATTTTTGACCAAATTCTATGAATTAATTAGCAATTATACCCCAAAACAAATTCCTAAATATACTTTACTAACCGTGAACTAAAATTTTTGATTAAAAGAAGTGTATTTCCTGAGGTTTTTTATCTTCAAGCAATCCACTACTCTTTAAATTCATATCAAAACATGATAGATATCAGGTTTTATTTTTTATTTTAGATATAAATATGTCTATTGTTCATGTTTTATTGTTTTTTTAAACACTCAATAGGCATTTTCTGAATGACCTGTATCTAAGTTTTAGACTGATTTGAGTGAAATAATAAAATTATCTGCAATTTTATAGAATATGTAGATAAACCACCAAGCATATAACGCTGGTCAGATGCTGATAATGCATTTTAAAATAGCCTATTTTTTTAAAGAGAGTAAGTTTAATCCATGAAATTTATGTCACAAAATTTTGCAACTAACATTTTTAATGCATTTCCAGCACCAAGTCTTTTAATTTCAGTGGATTCTACATTTACTATTCAAAGTGTGAATTTAGCTTACCAACAAGAAACAAAAATGACTGCCAATGAGCTTGTTGGGAAAAGTATCCTTACTTATTTTGCTGATAATAAGCTAGATTTTGTCGCTCTTGAGCAATCATTACTTCAAGTAATTAGTACAAAACAAACACATAAAATATTTGTAAAAAATACTGCCGAACAAAAGATTGAACTTGAGAATATACCTGTTTTTGATGAAAATCAAGAAATTAACGCTATCATTCAATCGTATAAGTTTCTCAATAATAATTACTTTGAAGATACTAAGAAGAGATTAGAGTTATTTAAAAAATACACAAAGGAATCTTATGCTATCATTGATAAGAATCTAAATCTGATTTCATTTAACGAAAAATTTGCCAAACAAGCAAAAGATTTATTAAAGCGTGATTTAAAGAAAGGAATGTCGTTTTTGGATTTAGTTCTTCCTGAACGCAAAGAATTTATTAAAGAAAAATACAATTTTGTTTTACATGGAAGTAAAATTGAATTTAACCCGGAAGTTACCACTGAGACAGGTTCAACCATAAATTTAAAATCTATTGATGAGCCAATATTGAATGAGTTTGGCGAAGTTGTTGGGGTTTTTGTTACTGTAATAGATGAAACTACCCTAATAGAAATAGATAAAAAGCAAAAAGATCAAGAGTTGCATTTTAAAGCTCTTATTGAGAATATACCTGAACTTGTCTATTCACTTGATTTAAATTTTAATCTGATTACCTTTAATTCAACTTTATCTAGTTTGGTTTTCTCTTTGACAGGTTTAAAACTAGAACCTGGGATGAATATTTTAAAGCTTTATGGAGAACACAAAAGAGAAAAATATACAAATGTTTTAAAAAGGGTAATAAATGAGGGAAGGTGTGTTTTTGAAGATCATTTTATTTTTAATAACGAAAATGTTTTATTCGAAGTGGCCGTTAATCCTATTTTCAATGAAAATAAACAATTAATTGGTGTTACAATTTTTGCGAACAATATCACCCAAGAAAAATATCTAAAAAAGAAAGAAGAAGAACAGAGAGTAGAATACAGGGCCTTGATAGATAACATTTCTGATGTTGTCTATTCATTAGATATGGATTTAAACCTAATTACATTCAATAAGGCATTGGTTGATGCATCTATTTATTTAATAGGGCGGCCTCCTCAAAAAGGAATGAATTTGATTGAAAATTTTGCTTTCGATAAAAAAGACTTTCTACGAAGTAAATTTAGTGAGGCATCAGTGGGTAAAGCAATCTCCTTTATGTATGAAGAAACCATATTTGATGAATTGCAAATTTTTGAGGTTTATATAAATCCAATTTTTAATGATAATGCCTTACAAATTGGTTATTCTGTTCTTTCAAAAGTTGTTACTGAAAAAGTAAAAGCTGAAAGAGCCAAAGATGAAATACTTCACAGGCTCAATAATATTATGTCTTTATCCTTAGATGTCATTTGCACGATTGACAATAAGGGTATATTTACCAATGTCAATGAGGCAGCATATAACCTAATAGGTTATCATCCAGAGGAACTTATCGGAAAATCTAGCTTTGATTTTGTTTATCCAGAAGATTTACCCAGATCAATAGAAATGATAAATAATTTGGATAGTATAAATAATACTTGCATTCTTGAGAACCGCTACGTGCACAAAGATGGAAGAGTGATTGATGTTTTAGGGACTATTAGAAAAGAAAGTGAAGAAGGTGTATTATACTGTACTGCTAAAGATATTACTGAGAAAAAAGCCAATGAAGCTCGTCTGAATGAGTCATTGTATCGTTATAAATATCTTTTTGAGAATAATCCTGCCCCCATGTATATTTTTGACTTTGAGACTTTACAAATCATTGATTGTAATGCCGAAGCATTATATTTATATGGCTATGAACGAGAAGAGTTTCTACGGTTATCATTAAAAGATATACGTCCAGCAGAAGAATTACCTTTCATACTTGATATAACAAGTAGTGAAGAATCATTTGGTGAAATTAAACGCACCATTGCAAGACACTCAAAGAAAAGTGGTGAAATAATCGTAGTAGAGGTTACAGGGCATTTGGTAGAGTTAGAAGGTAAAAAAGTAGGGTTGACTCAAATCAAAGATGTGACAGAGCAGGAAAGGGCACTTAGAGAACTAAAAGAAAATGAAGCTAAGCTGAGATCTGCTACCATCATTGCAAAATTAGCTTATTGGCAATTAGACTTAAACAGGTATTTTTCAACTTCTAGTGAAACCTATATTGTCTTTGGTATTCAGGAAGAATGTCAAATAAATTATGATTCGTGGCTAAATGCTATCCATCCTGATGATAAACAACTTTATCAAAATGCTGAGAATGCCGCTTTTAACCGAGAAAGTGAAATTGATATTGAGATTAGAATTATTGTTGGTAAAGGAATAAAAACACTGCAATGGATTCATATTAGAGGAAAAGAGGTGATTGATGAAATAGGGCGTGTCATTGCTCTTGAAGGGACAATCCAAAATATTACTGAAAAGAAAAAAATACAGATTGATTTACAAGAACGTAACTCTTTCATCGAAACAGCCTTAGAAAATCTACCAATAGGTATATCTGTTGATAAAATTGATGATGGTGTTAATACTTTGATAAACAAGAAGTTTGAGGAAATTTATGGCTGGTCAAAAGAATCCCTTATAGATAGATCAACTTTTTTTGAGAAAGTTTTCCCTAATGAAGCGTACAGAACAAGAGTTTTGGAGCAATTTAAGTCAGATATGAGTAGTGGAGATTTGAGTCGAATGGGCTGGGAAGGTGTTCAAATTACTACACAAAAAGGAGAACAAAAGGTAGTCCGTGTAACAAATATCCCTGTCCCTGAACAAAATTTAATAATTTCAACTGTAATTGATGATACAGAAAGGGTTAAGGCAGAGAAAAAACTTATTTTGAGTAATGAACGTTACAACCTTGTAACGCAAGCTACTTCAGACGCCATTTGGGATTGGGATTTAGTTAGTAATTCGTTTTTCAGAGGAGGTAGTTTTGAAAAAATATTTGGTCATAAAGTAAACAGTGCATCATTATCCATTGATTCTTGGAGTGTTTATTTACATCCTGAGGATGCTGATAGAGTTTTGAGTGGTATGCATGCAGCTATAGAGAGTGATACTATAAAATGGAAAGATGAATATCGTTACCTTAAAGCAGATGGTAAGTACGCTTATGTGATGGATAAAGGCTTCATTCTGAGAGATAATCACGGAAAAGCTATCAGAATGGTTGGAGCAATGCAAGACATTACCGAACGTAATGAAAGAGAACAGCAATTAAAACTATTCGAATCAGTTGTTATTAATGCTAATGATGCTATTTTGATTACTGAGCCAGAACCATTTGATGAGCCCGGGCCTAAAATTATGTATGCCAATAAGGCTTTTACAAAAATGACAGGTTATGAAGTTGAAGAAATCATTGGAAAAACACCTAGAATATTACAAGGACCTAAGTCTGACTTTAAAGAATTAGCAAGGCTAAGCCAAGCCCTTCGAAAATGGGAATCTTGTGAAGTAAGTACGATTAATTACAAAAAAAATGGAGAAGAGTTTTGGGTGAATTTCACCGTAACTCCCGTAGCTAATGAAAAAGGTTGGTTTACTCATTGGATTGCCATTGAGCGTGACATTACGGAAAAAGTGAATTATGAGCGAGACCTAATAGAAGCTAACAATAAGGTAATAACGACCCTCGAAAGTATCCGAGACGGTTTTTATTCTATGGATAAAAATTGGGTAGTTACCTATTGGAATAAAGAAATGGAAGTGTTAACTGAGGTTAATAGAACTGATATCATTGGTAAAAACATTTGGGAGCAGTTTCCATTTATGCTTGATACAAAATTTTATATTGAGTATAAAAGAGCAGTTGCTGAAAATGTCGTAGTAAGATTTGAAGAGCATCTTAACCTTACAGAACAATGGTTTGAAGCGAATGCTTTCCCTTCTGAAAATGGACTAACTGTTTTTATTAGAGATATTACCGAAAGAAAACTGAATGAACAGAAAATAAAATCAGAAAGGAAACTTCTAAGAACCTTGATAGATAATTTACCAGATTCTATCTTTTTCAAAGATACAAAGGCACGAAAATTGATTAGTAATAAAGTTGATTTACGCTTGCAAGGGGTTTCTAGTGAAGAGGAGGTTTTGGGTAAAACAGATGCCGAAATTTATCCAAATAAGCCTTCGTGTGTTGGTTACGAGCAAGATTTGGAGATTTTAAGAACAGGTAAATCGGTTCTTGACTATGAAGAATCATTTATGAGCAATGACGGTCAATTATCGTGGTACCTTACTTCTAAAATGCTTGTTTATGATGATAATAAAAATGTAATGGGACTCTTAGGTATCGGAAGAGATATTACCGAACGAAAATTAGCTGAGCAAAAATTAGAGGCTGTTAATAAAGAACTTCTAAAAAATGTTCAACAATTACTTATCTCCAATGCAGAACTTGAACAGTTTGCCTATGTTGCCTCGCATGATTTGCAAGAGCCTCTGCGAATGATTACCAGCTTTTTGTCGCAAATTGAAAGGAAATATAAAGATGTGATTGATGAAAAAGGTAAGCAGTATATTTACTTTGCTGTTGATGGTGCCAAAAGAATGAGACAAATTATTCTAGATTTGCTTGAGTTTTCAAGGGTCGGAAGAATGGAAGATAAGCAAGAATTGGTAAATCTAAATGATTTGGTGAATGATATCCTTATTCTTTATAGAAAGCAAATAAAAGAGAAAAAAGCGATTATTCATTTAGATACACTTCCGACGGTCAAGGCTTCCAAAAGTTCGATGCGTCAGGTGTTTCAAAACTTAATTTCTAATAGTTTAAAATATGTAACTAATATTGAAGGTGTAGTACCCCAAATAAAAATCACTGTTGAATCAGTGAACAATGAGTGGATGATAGCAATAAAAGACAATGGTATAGGTATTGATTCACAATATTTTGACAAGATTTTTATTATTTTCCAACGATTACACAATAAAGATGACTATTCAGGAACGGGCATAGGTTTGGCCATTACAAAAAAATAATTGAAAATTTAGGTGGTAGAATTTGGCTCGAATCTGAGCCAAACAAAGGAAGTACATTTTATTTTACAATACCAAAACAGGAAATACATTGATGAAACCCATTCATATACTTTTAGTGGAAGATAACGAAGGCGATATTTTACTCACTATGGATGCTTTAGAGGAAGGAAGAATTAGTAACAAAGTTAGTGTTATTAAAGATGGGAATGAAGCGATTGATTTTCTAATGCAATCTGGTAAATATGCTGCGGAAGATTTACCAGATTTGATTTTACTGGATGTTAATTTACCCAAGCGAAATGGTCATGAAGTGCTAAGTTTTATAAAAAATACAGAGTCACTCAAACAAATTCCTGTAATTATGCTCACCACCTCATCTTCAGAAATTGATATTGAGAAAGCTTACAAGGGGTTTGCTAATTGTTATATTACGAAGCCATTTGAAGTCAACGACTTCATAACAACCGTTATGAAAATTGCTGATTTTTGGTTTAGTATCGTTTCTTTACCTCCTAATTCAAAATAATTTGCTTTAATGGAATACTTTAGAAAACTTACTGTACTTGTGATTGAAGATAATATGGGCGATTTTATCTTAATAAATGAGTACCTTGAGGAACAGATTACAGAGCTTACTATCAAACATGCGAAGAATTTTTCAACAGCAAAACAGATTTTAGAAGACAAAAACAATAATTTTGATATAGTACTTTTAGATTTATCGTTGCCGGATAAGAAAGGCGAAGAATTGATTTCTGAAATACTTTTAATTTCATCTGGAATACCGGTAATCGTATTGACGGGCTATTCAGATATTGAATTTGGCATCAAGTCTATGGCCTTAGGTGTATCAGATTATTTATTAAAGGATGATATTACTTCGGTCTCTTTGTATAAACATATTATATATACGATTGAGCGAAAAAGAAAGGAATTAGAGCTTGAAGAGTCGGAAAAAAGGTATAGTGATTTATTTCATTTAAGTCCTCAACCTATGTGGGTATATGATTCTGAATCTTTACAGTTTCAAGATGTCAATGCTGCTGCAATTGAACACTATGGATACAGTAAAAGCGAGTTTTTAGCTATGACCACAAGTGATATTTTGCATAAAGAATGCGAGCAATATAATCTTTGTATAAGTCAAGAATTAATAGAAGGAAGCTGCCGACATAAAAAGAAAAATGGTGAAATCATTCAAGTAGAATTAAAACGTAGAAACATTACTTTTAAAGGGAAAGAATCTCAGATAGTAGTAATTAATGATGTTACTAAAATAAGAGACTATATTCATACAATTGAAATACAGAATTCAAAATTACAAGAGATAGCTTGGATGCAGTCTCACGTTGTAAGAGCTCCATTGGCAAGAATGATGGGAATTGTTAATTCTATAAAAGATGAGTCCCTATCTGAACTTGAAAGGCAAGAATTTTTTACTTACTTCTTAGATTCGGCACATGAATTAGATAAAATAATAAGAGATATTTCAGAAAAGACCAATGAAGTTAAAATAATACCTGAGTAGTTTTTGGGTGTGAACCCAATATTTTCGAGCTTCCCGTTAATAAAAGAGGGTCATTATTAAGCATTATACCATTATCAGTATAATATTTAATAATTTTTGCGAAAATACTTTTATTGTGGAAAAGGTTAAGTTTCCTATCATATTAATTGTGTATTGCTAATTGTATTGCTAGTTGTACTTTAAAATCTTGATTAATAATAAAAAAAGCCTTATAATCTATTGATTATAAGGCTTTTAACTTGCTCCCGAAGCTGGGCTCGAACCAGCGACCCTCTGATTAACAGTCAGATGCTCTAACCGACTGAGCTATTCGGGAATCCTTTTGTTAATTTCGTTTCTCGTTTACCTCGTCCCGAAATCATGATGCAAAGGTATAGCTTTTATTTTTATTTGTCAAGACCTCCGTTGAATATTTTTTTACTTTTTTTGAAAGTTTTTTTTAGTTAACTGATATTCAGTGTCTTGCACGTTCAAGAATTAATTCTTTTATTTTTCGTGCATCAGACTTCGCAAAGTTCTCAATTACAATTTCTTGTTCGCGAGCTCTTGCTTTGATTCTAATAGTTGAAAAAAACATCCCCGAGTCTATTTCAACGCCTGCAATATCGTTATAGAAAACAAAGTTTTCGGTGCTACTTAAAACTTTTCTTTCTTTGAAAGTCACACCCTTTTCACTGAAAATAACTTCATCGGGCATTAAAGGGTTTTTGAGTGTACTTGCTGAAAATCTTTCGTTCATAATATTAAATTATTTGTGCTGTTTTCAATCTAAAACAATCGTGTCATTAGGTTTTAATTTAGAAAGGTACATAAACTACCTTTTTAGTCTCAAAAAACTCTTCACTAAAATGGTCGGCTAAATCATATAATCTGTATTTACCGCCATACTCCTCTAATTCTTCAGTAAGGTCACCACCTTTTAGATACAATATGCCATTTTTTAAATCATTAAACTGATTACGAGTAACTTTATCTTTTACCCATCCATAAAAAGGTTTTAATCGTGTAACGGCTCTACTGACAATAAAATCAAAGTCGCTTGCCACATTCTCTGCTCGTTCGTGTTGGGCAGTTAAGTTTTTTAAACCAAGTGCTTGCGAAACCTCAGTGACAACCTTTATTTTTTTTCCAATAGAGTCAACTAAGTGAAACTGACAATCTGGAAACATAATCGCTAAGGGAATGCCCGGGAAGCCACCGCCAGTTCCTACATCCATGATTTCTGTACCGGGCTTAAATTTTGTGACTTTTGCAATTCCAAGCGAGTGTAATATGTGTTTCTCGTAAAGGTTTTCAATATCTTGTCGCGAAACAACATTTATTTGTGAATTCCAGAAACGATATAGTTCTTGCAATTGACCGAATTGTGCAATTTGCGTTTCGGTCAAGTTTGGAAAATATTTTGTTATTAAACTTAAATCAGACATAAACAATACCTTTTTAAGGTTGGATGGCTTAACGCCATTTTATTTTTTTGGGATTTGAGAATAATGTTATTAAACCAAAAATAAGATAATATACGGCATAAAGCATATCGTAGTAAGGTATTTTCCACGAGCTAATCGTATTGTTTAATTTATTATTTGCCTTGGCCAAAACAATCCAACGAATCAATAACCAAACAAAGAATACAAAGGTTACTAATCTCATCCAATCATTATATGGATAAAAATCTTGCAAATTATGGTCATCTAATAAATAAGTAGGTATTCTCGACCATTCAGGTGCTTCGAACCAATCTGGTTTGATAAAAAATGCAGGTAGAACCCAAAACCAACTAATCAGGTGGCTAATTGCCAATGAGCCTAATAGAAATTTGTCGCGGAATTTATATCGTTTTCCAACCGATAAATGACGGCGTTTTTGGGTAATCCATTCGCTCCATGTTTTCTTAGGCTCTGAAATCATGTGTGTGTCAGAACTGATACATACCGCCACATTATCTTTATTAGATGCTTCATTCACGAATAAATCATCATCACCCCCTAAAAGGCCATGATGACTAGAAAAACCATTAGTTACCCAAAATAACTCACGACGATACATTAGGTTTCGTCCAATACCCATATATGGGATTTTAGCTAATGCAAACGAAAAATATTGTAAGGCAGTTTGAAAGGTTTCGTAGCGAATAAGTGAATTTAATCTGGTATCAAAATATTCGTAAGGAGAAAAACCCAAAACAATATCTTTTCCTTGAGAAAGTTGAGCTACCATCGTAGCAACCCATTGATTACTGCTTGGACGACAGTCGGCATCAGTCAGTAAGATAATTTCTTTACTTGCTTTTTTAATACCCATCGTAACAGCGTATTTTTTAGCCGTAAAATGAGAAGGGAGGCTTTCAATTCGTACAAATTTTACTTTTTTAAAATTCCCTTCATTGAACAGTAAGTAATCATAAGTACCATCTACTGAGCGGTCATCAGAAACAATAATCTCAAAATCAGGATAATCCTGAGCTTCAAGTAAGGGAAGAAGCTCTTTAAGATTTTCTAATTCATTCCAAGCTGCAACAATTATCGAAACTCCAGGCTTATTCTTTTGTTCAGAATCGGGCTCATGGTCATCATGTGAAAGCAGACCAGTGAAAATTCCCAGTATATATACTAATTGAATAATTAATGCTGCAAAAAAAACAAACGGTAGTAAATAGTGCCAAAACACCATGCAAATGTAGTTTAGGTGAAATATTGTGCAAATATACAAACCTTCAATGAAAGGATTCGATACTTATTCGTAAAAAATCAATGAATAAATACTTGTATTAGCCAAAATGAAGATGGAAATTTGTTGTATGAAATACGAATTACAAAAAACGGATTCTCAAACGAAGGCTCGTGCGGGAAAAATTACAACTGACCACGGAGAGATTTTAACTCCTATATTTATGCCCGTGGGTACTGCTGCAACTGTTAAAGCTGTACATCAACGTGAGTTAGTCGACGAAATCAAAGCTCAAATCATTTTAGGAAATACTTATCATCTTTATCTTCGTCCCGGACTTGATATTCTTGAACGTGCTGGAGGATTACACAAATTTAATGGGTGGAGCGGACCAATATTGACAGATTCGGGGGGGTATCAGGTATTTTCCTTGAAAGATATTCGTAAAATTTCTGAGGAAGGGGTAAAGTTTCAATCTCATATTGATGGTTCGAGACATTTATTTACGCCCGAAAGTGTGATGGATATTCAGCGTGTAATTGGGGCCGATATTATCATGGCTTTTGATGAATGTGCTCCGTATCCATGTGATTATAATTATGCCAAGAAATCAATGGAAATGACTCACCGCTGGTTGAAGAGATGTATTGACCGTTTTGATAGTACAGAGGGAAAGTATGGTTATTCACAAACTCTTTTTCCAATTGTACAAGGAAGTGTTTACAAAGATTTGCGTATTCAGTCGGCTGAATTTATTGCCGAACAAAATCGTGAAGGAAATGCTATTGGTGGTTTGGCAGTAGGGGAGCCCGCCGAAAAAATGTATGAAACAATAGATTATGTGAATGATATATTACCTAAGGAGAAACCAAGATATTTGATGGGTGTAGGTACTCCTGAAAATATTTTGGAGGGAATCGCTTTAGGAATTGATATGTTCGATTGCGTAATGCCCACTCGAAATGCACGTAATGGAATGTTGTTTACAACGCAAGGAATTATCAATATTAAAAACGAAAAATGGAAAGATGATTTCTCTCCGATTGACGAAGCGTTAGGCGGATATGCTAGCACATTTTACTCAAAAGCATATCTTCGACACTTAGTTAAATGTGATGAAATCTTGGCAGCACAAATTGCAAGTATTCATAACTTGACATTCTATTTGTGGTTGGTTGGTAAAGCTCGAGAACATATCTTAGCGGGCGATTTTGCCACTTGGAAAAACGCAATGGTTAAGCAAACCATGTATAGATTATAAATTAAAGGAAGACTTCGCTTTAAGCGAAGTCTTCCTTTAATTTACTTCCTACTAACAAACTTATTTCCGTCGATATAAAACCTGTAAGGTAAGTCTGCTCCTTGCGTGATGCCAATACGAGTGGTAGTAACGATTGAAAAGTTATGATTTTTTCGCTCAATACAATAAAAATCTTCAGAATAGAGCGGTAAAAAATTGAAGTCAAGCGTAATACCCATGGCTTGTACCAATTTGCCTGGCCCGCTACAAAGGTTTTTGAGGTCATTTGTTTTTCTGCGTTTTTGCATCAATTCAATGCCCTCAGTTGGTTCAAGAGCTCGAATTAATACTGCTTCTCCAACACCTTCACCGCCACTAACAATATTGACACAATGATGCATTCCATAAATCAAATAAACGTAGGTAATTCCTGCATTCTCAAACATTGGGGCGTTTCTAGCTGATTTTTTTCGATAGGCATGGCAGGCGGGGTCATCTTTCAAATAAGCTTCTGTTTCTACAATAATCCCTGCTGTTCTTCCTTCCAGACTTTCATGAATTAGAGTACAGCCTAAAAGAAGCTTAGAAAGAGTAATCGTATCATGTTTTTCGTAAAATTCTTTGGGAAGAAGGTTTTGCATCTGTACTTTTGAAAAAAATAACCTAACGAATGAGAAAATTTTTGATATTACTTTTTATCTCACATTTTTGTTTTGCACAAAATGAAGAAAGCACAATAAAAAATGCTAATTGGGTAACTACGAAGTTAGGTAAAAAGTTTGTTTGGAAGCGTGTGCATTTAAAGGATAAAGAGCTTTTTTTTTCTAACCAATCAATTAATATTTTAGAGATACCTAATCATTCGAAGCATTTTTTGTTTGGAATTGCAGCAGCCGATACTCAAAGAAAAGATACGCAAGCTAAGCGATTATTGTTAAAAACGAGCACCATTGCAGCAAATATAGGAGCTCTAGCTGCAGTGAATGCAGGATTTTTTGATACTAAAAATGGAGGTGCGGTAGATTTCCTGAAAATCGGAGGTACAATCATTGATACTACAAGGTTTGATAATGTACCTCGTTTGCCTTTCCACGCGATTTCTGCACTTACTATTCAAAAAAATGAGGTGAAAATTATTAAAGGTGAGGCAAAAATAGGTTGGGAGCGAACCGTAAATGCCGAAAACGTACTGTTAACTGGGCCATTATTAATACTCAATAATGTGCAGGAAAACTTACCTCAAACCTCATTCAATGATAATAGACACCCGCGTACTTGTGCTTGTGTAACAAATAATAATAAATTAATGTTGATTACTGTGGATGGTCGTTCGTCGGAAGCTTTTGGTATGACGCTGGCTGAATTAACTACCTTAGCTAAAGCATTGAATTGTAAAGATGCTATCAATTTTGATGGTGGAGGTTCAACGACGATGTATATCAAAGGTCAGCCAGAAAATGGTGTTGTGAATTACCCTTCCGATAATAAATTGTTTGACCACGCAGGCGAACGTTCGGTAAGTAATATTTTTTATATCAAATAGCGAATATTATAAAGTAGTAACTTACAAATTTTCTCGTGTATTTATCTAAAAATCATCTGAATTCAGGAAACTTGAAAACAATTCAATATAAATATCGTCCCGAAAACTTAACTATTTCTGAACCTAATAAATACAAACAAGATGATTTGTATTCTGAAGAAATGGTTATAAATCTTGGGCCTCAGCACCCTTCTACGCACGGAGTTTTGCGTTTAGAGGTGGTGACAGATGGCGAAATTATTGCCGATGTTGTACCACATTTGGGTTATTTGCATCGTTGTTTTGAAAAACATGCTGAAAACTTACCCTTTAATCAAACGATTCCTTTTGTTGATAGACTCGATTATGTAGCTGCCATGAATTCGGAGTTAGCTTATGTGATGGGGCTCGAAAAAATGTTAGGAATTGATAAAGATATTCCGAAAAGAATAGAATATATCAGGGTTTTAGTTGCTGAATTGAATAGATTGGCTTCTCATTTTATTGCAATTGGAACTTACGGTGCTGATATGGGTGCCACAACTGCATTTTTGTGGTTATTCCGCGACCGCGAGCATATTATGCGTATGTTAGAATGGTTGAGTGGGGCTCGTATGTTATACAACTATATTTGGGTTGGAGGCTTATTCTATGATTTACCCGTAGGATTTGAAGACCGTTGTCGAGAATTTGTAGCTTACCTAAAACCTAAGCTTATAGAGTTACAGCAGCTAGTTATTGAAAACCACATTTTTATCAATCGTACTGCAAATGTTGGGGTTTTACCATTACCGATGGCCATTAATTATGGGTGTACTGGGCCAGTATTACGTGGTTCTGGACTCAAGTGGGATTTGAGAAAAGTCGATAATTATTCTGTTTATGGAGAAATTGATTTTGATATTCCAGTTGGGAAGGGAGAGGCTGGTAAAGTTGGAGATTGTTGGGATAGAAATAATGTAAGGGTTCAGGAATGTTGGGAGTCTTTGAAGATTATTGAGCAATGTCTGGAAAAACTTACCAAAGAACACAAACGTACTAATGATTTTGACCCACAAACTCTATTGCCCAAAAAGATTCGTCCACCCAAAATGGATTTTTATTGTAGAGCAGAAAATCCAAAAGGAGAATTAGGGTTCTTTTTCAGAACTGATGGACGCTCTGATGTGCCAACAAGAGTAAAAGCAAGGGCTTGTTCTTATAATAATTTATCTGTTCTTACCGAACTTTCAATTGGCGGAATGATTGCCGATTTAATTGCTGTTATCGGCTCATTAGATGTGGTAATGGGAGAAGTTGATAGATAATTTTGAAAATGTTTTAAAAAATTTAAGCTTCAAACTTTTTTTTGAGCTTTTTTATTTCCGCCAAAATAGATAAAAAGGAATACCCGTTCCAATTAATCCAAGTCCTAGCAGTGCTTCTTTGGGCTGATTGTATATTGTAATAATAAATAGTAACACACAAAAAGTAACAAAGAAAATGGGAAGAATTGGATAAGCAATGACTTTATATTTTCTTTCAATGTTTGGAAATTTTATCCTCATAATTATTACTCCTAAAGCGGTACTTCCGTAATAGATAAATGAAGCAAAAACTAGCATATCTGTAAGTTGGTCAAAAGTTCCAGACCATATTAAAAGTATTGACCATATTGCTTGTATCAAAAGTGAGAAATCAGGCGTTTTATAAACCGAATGGATAGAGGAGGCCTTCTTAAAGAATAAGCCATCTCTTGACATGGCATAAAAAATTCGTGCCGACATCATGATTGAACTATTGGTGGCATTGAGTGTGGTAACTAAAATCAAGCAAGCAATAAAAATCATTCCTTTTTCACCCATTAATTGATTGGCTACTTCAATTGCTGCAATTTTATTAGGAGTGTTATTGAGTTGAATAAAATAATCTATTGGCAAAATATACAGAAATAATAAATTGAGAGAAACATAAATAATTATTACGATTATTGTTCCAAATGATAATGCTAATGGTAGATTATTTTGAGGTTCTTTTATTTCTTCGCCAATATAACCAATATGATTCCAACCTTCATAACCCCAAAATGCTCCCAGACTTGCAATCATCATTCCTTTGACTAAAGAAAATCCACTTAAGGGTATTTTCGTAAAATCGTTACTATTTTGTGTAAGATTTATAATGTTTCCCTTTGTCGAGAATAAGCCTATTACAATGAATACCAATACCGACCCAAACATGATATGGGTAAGCTTGTTACTTAAACTTTCAGCAACCGATATTCCTCGAAAATTGACAAAGCTTAGAAAAATGACTAATCCACTTGCGAGTATTTTAATTGAAAGATTTTCAAAAATATTAAATCCAAAAATTGTAAAAGTAATTGTTGAGCTGGGAAGTGGAATTAAACTATTGAAAGATTGTGCAAAAATATAAGCCAAGGCTGCAATGGAAGCAGTTTTCATTACCGTAAAATTGCCCCATCCATAGAGAAATGCAAAAAAACGACCATAAATTTTCTGAAAATAATTATATTCTCCGCCTGAATCTGGAAACATACTTGCCATTTCGGCGGTAGAAAGTGCTCCTGCTAAACTAATAAAGCCTGCTAAAATCCAACATAATAGTACCAAAATAGGCGAACCCAATTCGGCAGACATTGGGGCTATTTTCTTAAAAACACCAGAACCAACAATCACACTCACAACCAAAATAGTTGCTGCTCTAAGTCCGATTTTGGGTGTTAGTTTTGACATATTAAGAATGTTTATACAATTTTTTCAAATCCAAAACCTGCTTTGGAATTGACTTTTAAGTATCCATTTTCTAAAGAAAACCCTCCTGTAACTAAATCTTCCGCTAAATCGAAACTACCATCAAGGTCAATGAATTGAGTGTTTGGGCAAGAATATGCTACATGAAGAGCCGCCGCGATACTAGCTATACTTTCATCATTGCAGCCCCAAAAAAGTGCAATATTGGCTTGTTTGGCAATATTGGCTATTTCTAATGCTGGTAAAATTCCACCACATTTCATTAGTTTGATATTATAAATGCCGAAGGGTTGAAAAATACCTCCAAATGTAAGAGCTGAGTGTGCATTTTTTAATGATTCATCGGCTGCTAAAATTTTACATTCGCTTGGTGTTAAGGCATAAAATTCTGATTCATTACCAACCGGTAGAGGTTGTTCGATTAGCTCCAAACTAAGTTTTTGAGTAGCCGACATAAATTTTTTTAATTCCTCTAAATTATAGCCTTGATTAGCATCAACTCTGATTTTGAGTTTATTTTGATAAATCTCATGTAAACGAATAAGGCGTTCGATATCTTCTTCAACACTAATTCCCGTCTTTACTTTAAGTATCTTAAATCCTAAATCAAAGTAATTTTTAGCTTCTTCAAGGGTATCAATGACATTCATTATCCCAATGGTCACGGAAGTAGGCAGAGCTTTGATTTTTTGTCCATAAAAATCTACCACATTTATGCCTAAATATTTACAGAAAGCATCATGCAAGGCTAAATCAACGGCTGCTTGTGTACCTGCTAAATTGGGAAAATACTGTTGTGTATCAAAAATGATTTGTTGAAAATGACGAATGTCACGTCCAACTAGATTTTGTACAAATTCGGTTTGAAGATTTATAAGTGTTTGTTGTGAATTTTCACCAATTACTTCTTCCGCAGGGCTTGCCGAACCGAAACCAATGATACCATTTTCAAGCTCAATTTCTAAAAAAACAAGCTCAACATCTGAAAAGGTGCTGTAAGCAATTGTGTAAGGCTTTTTGAGAGCTAACTTTCTTAAAAAAGGTCTAATTGATTTTATTTTCATAGCCTATAATGTCGTAAGAATTGGAAGTAGTTTTTCTACACCCTCTTGAATAGGTAAAAGTACGGGTATTTTTAATTTTTTTTCATAATAAGTTTGATACTCGAAAGCCTCTTCATTAGTGCACTTTTCGGTATTTAGGGCCACTGCAATAACTTTAGAACCTAATTTTTCAATGATTTCAATTTCAGACTCCACACTTGGAATTTCTCCCCAATGTGGTTCATCATCGAAATATTTTCTTTTAGGAGCATGTAATAAAACTACGTGCTTAGCATTACCAGAAATTAATAATTCTAGTCCACAAGGCCCACTTGGATTCCTCAATGACGATTGTCCTTCAAGAAAAATGAAATCGGGCTTAGTATCTCGCCAACAACTAAGAATGGCATGTTCCAATTCTCCAGAAACAAAATCATTAAGTGTTGAGTCGAATATAAAACCATATTTACCCCCTTGAAGCCAGCCAGTTTGTCCGGTATAAATCATTTGTGCATTTAAACCTTTTTTTTCACAAGCTTGTCGAAGCATTCGAGCAGTAGTTCGTTTGCCCATGGCACAATCCATACCAATTACTGCAATAATTTTCGCTTGAACTTGGTAAATATCACCCGTCCAAAAATGCAAATCTTTACGAGTTTTGGGCTTTCTTATATCAATAAGTTTTATTTGGTTAGCATCTGCCAAATCCATAATCTCTGGTTTTTCAGAAAGATATTCATGTAAACCGTTGACAATTGAGATGCCATTTTCAATAGCTTCTTTGATAATTTCGAGCATTTCAGTTGGTAAAACTCCTCCAACTGTGGCTATCCCAATTATTAAGAAGTTTATTTCATTTAGAGCATTTTTAGCATCATTAAAGTTAGCAAAGACAGGTATATTTCTATGATTTCCATCCAATAGTTCACCTGCATCTTCCCCTGCTGTTTCGTGTGAATCAATTACCCCAATGATGTTATATCTTTCTGTCCCTCTGATAAGTCCATGTGCAGTTTTGGCATCTGCCTTTTGTAAAATTCCGTTGGTGAGAATGACTGCTTTATTCATCTTTACTTTGTTTCTTTATTAATACTCCAGGATAATTTCCAGTTGATTTTTGATTTTGGTAAACCACTTGCCCATTTACCCAAACTTTTTCAATACCTATTGAAAGGGCTTTGCCGTTATTAATGTCAGCTTTATCAATAATAGTTTCAGGATTGAAAAGCACTAAATCTGCATAGTTTCCAACTGAAATTATCCCTCTATCATTAATGCCGAGGTTTTCGGCCGAAAGCCCAGTCATTTTATAAATGGCTGTTTCTAAAGACATTAATTTTTGTTCACGAACATATCTGCCTAAAATTCTAGTGAAAGTACCATGCCCACGAGGATGCCCACTTGGTGAGCCATCAGAACAAATATTTGTATGTGGCCAAAGTAAGAAATTCGATACATCAGTTTCGTCCATTGATTTTCCCATAACCGCTTCAATTCCCTCATTATAGTCGGGATTTTTTTCTTCAAATTCAGCCGCAATAGCAATTAAATTCATCAGCGTTTGAGCTGGTTTTTCTCCGCGTTCGTGGGCAATGGCAGTAATGGTTTTTCCTGCATAAGATTTATTTGGGGCGAATCTAACCAAAACCGATTTTTCAGGGTCAAAAAGTTGATTAACTGCAAATTCTGCACTTGACAAATTAGTGTAGTCTCGGTTTGGGAAAAGAACTCTAAGAGTAGAATTCCAGAAGTCATAAGGATAACAATCTGCCGTAATGTTGATTCCTTCTGCACGAGCTTTTTGTAGGCGAACAAGCAATTCAGGTGATTTTCCCCATTGGTCTTTTTTCGCAATCTTTATATGTGAAATTTGAACAGGTATTTTTGTTTCTCGGCCAATTTCAATGATTTCATCAATGGCATCATCTAAATTGATATCCTCACTACGAATATGACTCATATATCTTCCATCATTTTCTGCCACAACCTGAGCTAATTGCAAAACCTCATCTCGATTTGAGAAAAAAGCTGATTCGTATTCTAAACCAGTAGCTAATCCTAAAGAACCTTTTTCTAATTCTTTTTTGAGTATGGTTTTCATTTGTTCAACTTCCGATTCTTTGGCCGTTCGATAAAGACTTTTAGCACCCATTACTTCACTTCTTAAGGTAGAATGGCCCGTATAAGAGGCAATATTGATAGCTATTGGCCGTTTTTTGAAGAATTTTTTGAGCGTATCCATTGGGTAGCTACCTCCATCTTGCCCAATGACAATCGTGGTGATTCCTTGACTAACTGCTGGAATTGCTTCGGGAACTTTGTTGAGTCCACTAAAATGATGGCTATGAGAATCAATAAATCCGGGGGCTAAAACTAAGCCTTTTCCATCAGTATTGGGTTCGTTTTCAAAAGCATTTAGGTCGCCAATTTCCCAAATTTTATCATCAATAAACCTTACATCTGCCTTACGAGCAACTGTCCCAGTGCCATCAATGAGTTGGATGTTTTTAATGATTTGTGTTTGTGGAATTTTTACTTTTTGGTTAGATACAATGCTGTTTATTAGGTCAATAGCAGTGTCATTTGTAGAATTGCTAAGTATAATTATCGTAGTTTTTGACTCAATATTTCGTTCGATATAATTTTCAAATCCGACCCAACTGCCTGTATGGCTTAAGACTTTTTCATTTTTATCAATTTCCCAACCAAAACCATAATTATAAGTTTGGCCATTCTTAAGTTTAACAGGCCTGAAAGCTTCTTGAAGAGTTGCCTTGCTCACTAACTGTGCCTTATATAATGCTTGTTCCCAAATCAATAAATCTTTTGCTGAAGAATAAATATTGCCATCACCCACTACGCCATCAAATCTCATGAGGTCGTTGGGTTTGTTTTTACCATTTTGTCTTTGAAACCCGTAAACCCGTCGAGTTTTATTGCTCAACGGGCTTTTCATGTTTAAGTAATAAACAAAGGTGTCTGTAAGATGAAGTGGTTGGGTAATATATTTATCGAAAAAATCCTCAATGTCCATTCCTGAGGCTTTTTCTATGATTGTCGCTAAAATGACATACCCTGTATTACAATATTCCCATTGATTACCTGGTTCAAATTCCAGTTCAGGTTTGAGATTTGCAATCAGGTTTACTAATTTTTCATTATTAAGTGTATCGAGTGTATTGTTATATCGAGTTGCTAAGTCGAAATATTCAGGTAAACCCGAAGTGTGAGTCAGTAATTGTCGGATGGTTATTTTATCATAAGGAAATGTACTGATATACTTTTTAACTTTATCATCAAACTGAATTTTGCCTTGTTCTTTCAAAATCATGCTCATCATGGCAACAAATTGCTTAGAAATAGATGCCAAATTGAAGGATGAATTAAGTGTAAGTGCCTCGTTTGTTTGAATATTTCCTATCCCAAATGCTTTTTCATAGATTGGTTCGCCTTCATTAGCCATCAAAACTACGCCATTGAACATGGCTTGTGAATGAAGTTGTGTTAGCATTGAATTGACTTTCTCAACTTGTTGAACATTCAACTGAGAAAAGCTCATGTATGAGTAAAAAAACAATACCAAAGACAAGAAACTTCGCATAAGTTAGAAGGGATAAATGCTAAGAAATTTATATAAAGTTAAATTTTGTTCTTTAAATTTTGAAATTCGTGTAATATAAATCTGATTAATTATTAATTTTAAGGAAAATATTCTTTTTCAGGTAAATTAGTTTAACCTTTTAAGCAAAATATGCTGGACATTGTAGATAAACAAATACTAGACTTATTACAAAAGAACGCTAAACTTACCATTAAGGAGTTGGCTGAAGAATTAAATTTGACAACTTCACCTGTTTTTGAACGAATCAAACGTTTAGAAAAAGAAGGCGTTATTGATGCTTACGTAGCATTGCTAAATCCAGAGAGGGTAGGGAAGGGACAAGTAGTTTTTTGCAATGTTTCAATGCCCATTTATACCAAAGAAAATATTGAAAATTTCGAGAAAATTGTAAAATCAATGCCTCAAGTTTTAGAATGTTATCATTTGGCTGGTCTGGTCGATTATCAACTCAAGGTTATTGTAAAAGATATCAAAGAATATGATAGCTTTTTAAAGCAACTCGCTGAGATACAAATAGTTAAAGTACATAGCAGTGCGGTAGTTTTACACGATGTGAAGTATTCAACTATTATACAGGTTGATTGAAAGTGTATTATTTTAAATGTATTTTCTTCGGAGAACATCAAAAACTGCGGCCAAAAATTTTATTTTCTTGGTAGAATTCATAATCTTAATTTCTTCCCAAAGATTTGTTTCGCAATCTAAAAATTTGAAAATTTGGGCTGGAGCATTACGTTCGTATAGTCGAGCGAAAACCTCAGCAGCGGGTTGACGTTTTTGTTCTAAAACATTTAGTAATACACTTGAGTATAATAAAAAACGTTTCTGAAACCAAGAATCCTTAATGTGAGGTTTTCCTGTATTTTCTAGTTGTTTGACAAGTAATTGTAGCCTTTTTTGGGTATTTCTAAAGGTGTAGCCAGTTGCAGGATTAGTATAACCGCCCGCCGTACCTATTCTAATCACGTGTTTACTTGGAAATTCATTTGTGGTTTCATCCGACATTGGAATTACCCCGAATTCCTCTTCAAGTATCTTAAAATTAGTTATTTGTAATTTCTCCGTAATATATTTTTTTAATTCAAGGTCATATTCTTTTTCTGCGAGAAGTGTCTCTGTGAAGAGCGTATATTCAACCAATGCAGTGTTTTTATCAAATGGTAATAGATACATAAATCTACATTCATCGTATTGTTGAACACTAAAATCCATCATTTCTGGTAAATCAGGATTAAACTTTTCTTCTTGTGTTTGAATAACAATGCCTTTGAAATGTTGAAGTAAGTTATGATTTTTTTCAATGTTAAGTTTTAGCTTGTAGGTGCTATCAAATACAAACTTGGCTTGGTGGTTTTGTCCAGAAGTGGTATTTACTATGGCAAATTGGTCTGTATCCGAAATACTGGCTACTGTATCTTTAATACATTGAATATTGGGTGATTTTTTTAGTTCGCTATGAATAAAATTATAGAAATCTATTCCTCTGAGCAGCTTATATTGATAATTACCAATATCTAATTTTTGGATTTTATTATCAGCATTTCGAAAATTTACTACATCCCATTTTCTAAATAAAATATCTTCAAAAGGGCTTTTTTCTTCTTGCCAAAAAGCCCATGTACGGTCATTTTTTAACTTCTCTTGAGGTTCAATTATTAATATTGAAGAATGACCTAATTGGCTTTTTTGTAAATAATAAGCTAGTGAAAGTCCTGACATACCTCCACCGCAGATAATAAAATCCCAATTATTTTCTTTCACTTTACTTAGTTTTTACTGAAAATAAAAAATCCATAAGGTAAGTTTGATTCGCTTACCCTATGGAAGAACAATTTTAGTCGAAATATGTTTTTCGATTAATAGCTTTTAAACGTGAACGTGTCTTTCAGCATGGTAGCTTGAACGAACCAAAGGCCCAGATTCTACATATTTAAGTCCACGACGAAGTCCCTCTTCTTTATACATCGCAAATGTATCGGGGTGAATAAATTCAATTACTTCGTGGTGCATTTTAGTAGGTTGAAGGTATTGCCCAAGTGTAAGAATATCCAAACCATTTTCAGCTAAATCATCCATTGCTTTGAATACTTCATCTTGTGTTTCGCCCAAACCAAGCATAATTCCTGACTTCGTACGTTGACCGTATTCTTTCGTGCGACGAATTTGCTCTAAACTACGTGCATATTTCGCTTGTGGTCGAACATTTCTGTATAAACGTTCAACCGTTTCCATATTATGTGAAACTACTTCTTGTCCAGCCGAAATCATGCGATAGAGAGCTTCCCAATTACTTTTTGTATCAGGTATTAATGTTTCTATCGTGGTTTTTGGAGAAACTTCCTTTACCGTTTTTACCGTTTGATACCAAATCTCGGCACCTTTATCTTTCAATTCATCTCTATTAACTGAAGTAATTACGGCATGTTTTACTTGCATTAATTGAATAGCTTCTGCTACACGACGAGGTTCGTCAACATCGTACTCATTTGGGCGTCCAGTTGCAACAGCACAAAATGTACAACTACGTGTACATACATTACCCAAAATCATGAATGTAGCAGTTCCTTCTCCCCAACATTCACCCATATTGGGGCAATTTCCTGACTGACAAATCGTATGTAATTTGTATTCGTCAACTAAGCTTCTTACTTTTTTGAAATTTTCTCCAATAGGCAACTTCACTCTTAGCCAATCTGGTCTTCGAGTGCGTTGTTCGCTACTTACAACGGGTAATTCTATCATTATTTTAAAGGAATTGTTTAAAACCTAACCTAAACAAATACAACAATCAGAAATCAAGAATAATTTCATGATACAAAGGTAAGGCTTTATGGCTTTTGAAGGTTTATTTTTTTTGTTTTCTATTGCCGAAATAGACCGTTAGAAAACCAGAAGTGTAAAATTTTGAATTTCTTGTAAGTTGACTTGACATGATTTCAGGGGTTTTTCCGAAAACTTCAGCGGTAAGACCTATTTCAAATCCTGTAAGACTATTACCAAAAGTATTCATATCAATATTTGCCGCTACTTTTACATGAGCACCCGGATTCATTTTCATCCCTTTGAAGAAATCTTGTAAAATTCCGGCAGAACCTTGAATTCGATTTAGCTCTTTGTGAATGTTTGGGTCAAACTGAACAACCTCAATCTGGCCGCGACCAGTACGGTCATATTTAATATAATAAGGTTTCTGTATGCCAATTGAAGGACCACCTGCTACGATTAGACTAATTCCGATTCCATCTTCACCATTTTTCTTAAAATATACAATTTCTCTACCATATTGCGGACGCACCGAAAACAAGTAGTTTGTTTTACCGTAAATAAATCTATTAGCGATACTTGTTGGCTCTGATTTTTCTTTAGGATGTTTAATATTAATGGCTTCTACGGCAATGTAGCGATGTAAAGGATGAGTTTTGAATGAACCAACAGCACTTGAATGACGAACAACAAAGCCTCCTAAAAGACCTGAGTTTGTATTTGTAGTTGCTCCATAAGCAAGCATTTTGTAATCTTCAATTGTTTTCTTTGGTGCAGGAGTAGAGGCCTTTCGCTGAGCAAAAGTTGTTAGAGAACTAACTATAAATAATATGCTTAGAAAACGTATAATCACAGAAGCCATTGTTTACTTATGATTGATAATATAAATATAAACGGTTTTTTTTGAAAAAACATTTATCTTTTAACTAATTTAATTAATCTAATGTTCGCTTTTTTTGAAAAATAGTTCTTTTTGCCTTATTTTGAACAGTTTATTTTCAAAATTATAAAAAATTAATCCAAAGAAAATGCCGACTTCGAAAATAGTATATCTTGGTGATTTACGCACAGAAGCTACTCACCTTCAATCGAGTGATGCCATTATAACTGATGCCCCTGTTGATAATAACGGAAAAGGAGAAGCCTTTTCACCAACTGATTTAGCTGCCACCTCTTTGGGGAGCTGTGCCATGACAATTATGGGAATAATGGCCAAACGTGAAGGTATTGATTTTACTGGTTCTGAAATCGAAGTAACTAAAATTATGTCGGCTGAACCACCACGTAAAATTGCAAAAGTTATTGTTGATTTTAAAATGAAAACACCAGAACCACTTTCTGATGAAGTAAAAGCCAAGTACGTAAGAGCTGCTCATACTTGTCCAGTCTCATTAAGTTTACACCCAGAAATTGAGCAAGTTTTTAATTTTGAATGGAGATAAAACAAAAGAGCTGAGTTTTCAAACTCAGCTCTTTTGTTAATATTGTTTAACGATTTCATCAAATCTTATATCGAAATGAGAGGCATCGTAAATTGATTGACCATCTTTAATGATTAGCACTTGTGGAGATTCGTGCTCTACGCCAAATTCCTGAGCGATTTTGTTAGAAATAGGTCGCAATTTTAATAAATCAAGGTAGTAAGGCTTTAAATTCTTTGCCTCTTCTGGTTTCCATGCTCGTTCTAATCTAGCCAATGCAGTTGCACTAATTGAACAAGTCGTACTATGTTTTAGAATCAAAACTGGTTGATTAAATGATTCTTTTTTAATTTCTTCTAGCTGAGCTTCTTCTGAGAGCTTATTCCAATCCATTTAAAAATATTAATTAGTTGACTAAATAACATTTGGGGGCGAATTAAAGTTTCTCGTTTTGAATGAGTTGTTTTCTTTTTAATACTGATGATGTCTTTGTAGTCAATCAAACTATGAAAATATTTTTTTGCGAATAACCAAAAAGGGTCATTTCTCTCAATCGTAGCTTTTCTTTGATTTTGTGCTATGCCAATAGCAATCATGAAATAAACAACCCCACTTAACGAGTTTTGAATTACGTAAAGAGGGCGTATCGTATTTTGGTAGATAAAGAAGTTATAGCAGTATAAGACATCTTTAATAATCAAAAGCAGAACTCCCGCAGCAACCCAAAAATAACTTTTTCCCTTTGCAACACGAAATAAGCCATGAGCTACCAATATCATTACAACAATGGCATACACAATTGAAATGAAATAAAGTGCATCGGGTAATGACAGCCTCATTACTAATCCAAAAAATATAAAGATTACAATTATAGGTAGAAGCTTTGGTAAGTCTTGTAGTCTGTCGGAATATATCCTTGTACCCTCCTTCCTAAAAATCACTATCAAGATTAAATGCATGCAAAGTGTTATTAGGATTTGTAATATTTCACCAATTTCTTGCCCGATTAGAATAATAGAATCTGAAAATGAGCCAACAAAATATGTAAGGTAGGTGGCAATATCTATTGTGGAAGTATTCCAGTTTCGCTTGAAACCATACCAAACGCCAATTGAGGGTAGCGTGAGAATGTGTCCTATCAGTATTAATACCGTGTTTTGATTGTACAAACCATAGCCAGTTAGTCCAATCAAACTAAGAATAATAAATGATATCAGTTTATTGATAGTCATTAATAGAATTGTAATAACTCTGTCGAGTTATTAGATATTTTAAGTTTAGGTTACAGGGACTAAAGTTAATGATTTTTATTGATTGAAAAAAAAAAAAAGAAAGTAAAGCTTTTGGCATAATTTTTAATTTGGTTTTATACGTACTACTGAATAATCAAATAAACCCAACAACAATGGAAATCATATCAAAAGAATTGATGTATGTAAATAATTTATTTGCAGAAGCGAAAGAAAGAGGTCTAATGTTCTTAGAATCTGAAAAAGATGAACACACCAATAACATCATTCATTTCAAAGGCAAAAAATTAATTAATTTTCTAACAAATAGTTATTTAGCATTCGAAAATGATGCTCGTGTAAAAAGTGCAGCAATTCAAGGAATTGAAAAATATGGTGTATTTTCTTCGGTTTCTAGAACCTATGTATCCTTTGAACATTTTTTAGACCTAGAAGATAAACTTGAACAGATTTATGGTTTACCAAGCTTGGTAGTTAATAATGTCTCTCAAGGACACTTTGCCTATTTACCGCTAATTGTAGGACCAAATGATGCAGTTATAACTGACCAATTTGTGCATAAATCAGTTAATATGGCCGTACAATATCTAAAGGGAGGTGGTATTTACACTGAAGTTTTACGTCATAACCAAATGGATGACCTAGAAAGAAGAATTAGAGTTTTGAGTGAATCATATAACAAAGTTTGGTATTTGACTGATAGTGTATTTTCAATGCATGGTGATGTTGCACCTTTTTCTGATTTAAAACTTTTACTAGATAGCTACGAAAAGTTCAATCTATATGTAGATGATGCCCATGGAATGAGTTGGATGGGTGAAAACGGAAAAGGGTATGCCTTACACCACATTCCAAAACATGACAAGCTTTTTGTAATCTGTTCTCTTAATAAGGGATATGGAGCTACTAATGCCGCCATGGTATTTCCAAACCAAGAAATGAAAGATTTGGTACATTCTTTAGGTTTACCGATTATTTTTTCATCGCCAACAATGCATGCTGGTATTACGGCGGCATCGGCTATTGCTGATATTCATTTATCAGTAGAAATTTATGAGCGTCAGGCAATGTTAAATGAGCGAATTAAGCTTTTCAAACAGAAGGCTCAAGATTTGCAAATTCCAATGATTAATCCAAATTCACATACTCCAATTGGTTTTATTGTATTAGGAAATGTAGAGGCAATGGCACAATTTGGAGAAAAGATGCAGGATAGAGGTTTTGTTATGAGTATTGCATCATTTCCAAGTGTACCACTCAAACACTCTGGTTTTAGAGTCACCCTTTCTTTACATCAGTCAATGAATGACATTGAAAGTTTACTTGACAACGCCGCTGAGGTAATGTTTGAATTAGAAAAATCAGGGGTATTTAATAGAGAAACGGCATTCAGAAATATCAGACAAAATGAAAGATCAAGAGTTTTAGTCTAATCACTTTCTTTCTAATATTAAAGCGTTTGTTTTCGAACAAACGCTTTTTTTGTGTTTTTTCAAGAATAGTTCTTGAAATTTGCACTTTTTTGTTACCTTTATTGTCGAATTAACACTTTTCTAATAATCTGCTACAACCCTAAGAAAAACCAAAGAACATAACAATCATTGATGAGCTTCAATACTGATAACATTCGCCTTGTATTTGGCCTAAAACTCAAACAACTTCGACTCGATAAAGGCATGTCATTGACTGAACTGGCCCAAAAGTCAGGTTTGTCAATGTCTTATATCAACGAAATTGAAAAAGGAAAAAAATACCCTAAATCAGATAAAATTATTGCTTTAGCAGAAGCAATGGGGGTAGATTACGATACTCTTGTTTCGCTTAAATTAAATAAAAAGCTTGAGCCAATTTCTGAATTACTACGGTCTAACTTTTTAACTGAACTTCCTTTTGAAATCTTTGGCATTTCTCCAGCCGATTTATTAGAATTACTTTCGGATGCTCCTACCAAATTAAGTGCTTTTATTAGTACGATTATTGAGATTGGCAGGAGTTATAATATGTCGGTCGAACAGTTTTATTTTGCGGTTCTACGTTCATACCAAGAAATGCATGATAATTATTTCCCCGAGATTGAAGAAGAGGTTGAGCGTTTTCTTAATGAATTAAAAATACCCGCCGAGCAGCAAATAGATGAATATTATTTATCAAATCTTTTGACAGATAAATATGGTTATACCATAAAATATTTTGATGAAGATGATTATCCAGATATTGTAAATATTCGTTCAGTTTTCTTGCCAAAAACTAATACATTGCTAATAAATAAGCGAATTACTTCTGACCAACGTGCTTTTACACTCGGAAGAGAATTAGGCTTTTTGTACATGAAAATCAAAGAGCGTCCTTATACCTCATCTTGGGTAGAAGTGAAATCTTTCGATTCTGTTTTGAATAATTTTAATGCATCTTATTTTGCAGGGGCAATTTTAATTAGAAAAGAAAAGCTGATTGAAAAACTTGAAAAGGTTTTTAACCAAGAAGTATGGAGTAGTAAGGCAATGGTTGAATTGGCTGATTATTTTCAAGCTACGCCAGAAACACTTTATCATCGAATAAGTAATGTGCTACCAAAATACTTTGGCATTGATGGTATTTTCTTTTTGAGATTTGAATCTCCTTCGGGGCAGAAAGATTATCATCTGACTAAAGAAATGCATCTTTCGAAAAAGCATACGCCTCATGAAACTCAAAAAGAACATTACTGCCGCCGTTGGATTAGCTTAAATATTCTTGATGAAGTATCGAATCTTCAACAAACTAATAAATACAAAGAACCACTCGTAGGTGTGCAAATTTCAAATTATGTAGATTCTGAAAGCAAATACTTCGTAATGTCAATGGCTCGACCATTGAATATTATTTCGCACATCAATATTAGTGTTACGATGGGGTTTGAATTAAATGATGAGTTGAGGAGTAAGTTCAAATTCTTAGCTGACCCAGCTATTCCAATTAGAGAAGTAAACCAAACTTGTGAGCGTTGTAGCTTATTTGAGTGTAAAGAACGCGTGGCTGCACCTGTTATTTTACAAAGAAAACGCCAACTTGAAAATATGAAGGCAGCACTGAAGTCAATGGGAGCATAGTGTTGTTTCCTTAAAATTTGAATAAAAATCAGATGACTATATACTAAAATTAATAAATTTAAAGTTTATTTACCGAACCATACATTTTCTATACGCAATATGTTCGAAACTATTTTGCTTCAAGTCGATTCTACTGCTACCGCTGCAAGTGCTCAATCAATCAATTATTTAAGCCTTCTGCTAAAGGGTGGATTTGTAGTATATCCTATCTTATTTTTATTATTCGTAGCCATTTTTTACATCATTGAAAGATACTTATTTATTAAAGGTGCTTCAAATATAGACTTTGGCTTGCTTCGTTCACTTAAAGATTCAATTCTTCGTGGAGATATAGCAACCGCTCGTACGCTGTGTAAAAGTACGAACCTGCCAATTGCAAGAATTTTAGAAAAAGGCATTAGTAGAATTGGACGTCCAGTGAAAGACATTGAAAGTGCGATGGAAATACAATCAAATTTAGAAATTTCGAAAATGGAGAAAAATATGGGTTATCTAGGTTTGATTGCTGGTATTGCTCCGATTTTAGGTTTTATTGGCACTATCTCTGGTATTATTCGTATTTTCTATGATATTGCTGCTACTGGAAACTTTACAATAGAAATTATTGCTAATGGACTCTATGAAAAGATGATTTCATCATTTACGGGTCTTGTAGTAGGGGTAATAGCTTATATTGGTTATCATGGTATTAATATGATGATTGATAAATTTGGTATTCATTTGCAGGCTACCGTAATGGACTTCCTTGATACACTCAACGAACCTGTTCGATAGTTAGGTTGCTGAATTTACAAACATGCGGAATTTAATACGAATTAATTTATGAAATTTAGAAGACAAAGAAGATTCGAAGCCGAAGTATCAACAGCATCATTAAATGATATTATGTTTTTCTTGCTGTTATTCTTCTTGATAATATCCACATTAGGAAACCCAAATGTGATAAAATTATTATTGCCTAAATCTTCCAAATCTACTCATGATGTGAGTAAACAACCCGTTTCGTTGACAATTACAAAAGACAAGGTTTATTATATTAATACGACAGCTATTCCTTTTCCACAGCTTGAAGAAAAATTATTAGCCGCTGTACAAGGAATGGAAGAGCCAACGGTAGTTTTAAGAGCAGAAAGCTCTTTAACTGTTCAGGATTTAGTAGATGCGATGTCGCTTGGGGCAAAACTTAAAATAAGAATGGTTTTGGCAACCGAATTAAATAACAAATAGTTTTTGAAGTAAGTCAACAAAAAAGGACAAATAGAAATTTCTATTTGTCCTTTTTTGTATTCTACAATTTCATGCATTAATTCAGATAAATACCATCATCTTCAATTCTGATGATTTTTTCTTTATAAAGGGCACCAATTGCTTTTTTAAAAGTCTTCTTACTCATTTCAAGCTGATACATTATATAGTTGGAATCACTTTTATCATTAATATCCAAAAAACCATTATTTGCTTTCAGTTTTGTAAGAATTCTCTCAGCATTTGGTTCTACATTGGCATAACCTTGCTTTTGTAAACTGAGATCAATGCGATTATCTTCTCTAATATTTTTAACAAATCCCTTTACTCGACTACCTACTTTGATTCTTTGAAAAATCTCGTTTTCGTAGATTAAACCTTTATATTGGTTATTTATTATGGCATTAAGCCCTAAATTGGTTTCTTCAAAAACTAATAAATCTACCTCTTCTCCAACTTTTAGGTTAATATTTTCCTTTTCAAAGAAACGATTTATTTTACACGAAGCTGCTAATCTATCAGTTTCTTCATCAATGTAAAGAAATACCACACATGATTTTCCTACTTCTAGTTTTCGGTTTTGTTCACGAAATGGTACAAGCAAATCTTTTTCTAATCCCCAATCTAGAAAAGCTCCTACGGGTGTAACTGCTTTTACTTCTAAAAAAGCAAATTCGTTAAGTTTGATTTTAGGTTCAAGTGTTGTGGCAATGATTCTATCTTCAGAGTCTCGATAAATGAATACTTCAATATTATCACCCACAATCGCATCTTCAGGAATGTATTTTTTAGGAAGTAAAACATCATTTCCTTCATCATCACCTAAAAACATTCCTACGCCAGTTCCACGTAAGATTTTTAATGTATTTTTTTCTCCTAAATTGAGCATTTTAATTAGTAAATTACCTTCTAATGAAAGAAGTAAAAATGAAAATTTACACCAGTTCTAGCTCATCTATCCTCGTACGAGAATGGTCTAAAAAATTCCTTATTCTTCCTGATGCGGTCTCAAGTTCTTCAGATGACGCTAAGAAAACAATTCGGAAATGGTCTGGTTTTAAATAGTTGAATCCTGTTCCTGAAACAACTAAAACTTTTTGTTCGCAAAGAAGGTCGTAAACGAATTGTTCATCATCTTTGAATGAAAACTTTTTGAGGTCAATCTTTGGAAAAAGATATAAGGCACCTTTGGGCTTTACACACGTAATTCCCGGAATATCGGTCATTTTATAGTGTATTAAGTCTCTTTGTTTACAAAGTCTGCCAGTAGGTGCAACTAAGTCATTGATACTTTGATACCCACCTAAAGCAGTTTGAATAGCATATTGAGCAGGCACATTGGCACATAGTCGGAGGCTAGCTAAAAGTGTAAAACCTTCCACAAATGATTTAGCACGGTGTGTAGCACCGCTTAATATAACCCAACCTCCACGAAACCCAGTTGCACGATAGTTTTTTGATAGCCCGCCATAAGTCATAACAAAAACATCTTCACTTAATGAGCCCATAGGAATATGTTTGGCACCATCAAAAAGAATTTTATCATAAATTTCGTCAGCAAATACAATTAGATTGTGTTCTGCGGCGATTTTAATAATTCCTTCTAAAATATCTTTATCGTAAACGGCTCCAGTTGGATTATTCGGATTAATTACAACAATACCTTTGGTCTTACGTGTAATTTTTCTTCTAATATCATCTAAATCAGGGTTCCAGTCTGACTCCTCATCACAAATGTAGTGTACAGGTTTTCCCCCAGAAAGAGCAACAGAGGTAGTCCATAATGGATAATCTGGCGAAGGAATCAAAATTTCATCTCCATCATTCAATAAGGCTTGCATGGTCATAACGATTAATTCGCTTACACCGTTGCCAATAAATATGTCATCAATCGTAACTCCTTGAATACCAATTTGTTGTGTATAATGCATGATTGCCTTCCTAGCAGCAAAAATTCCCAAATGATGTACATATCCTTGTGCATTTCTGATATTCATAATCATATCATGAACAATCTCGTCAGGCACATCAAATCCGAAAGGGGCAGGGTTGCCAATATTCAAATTGATGATTTTTTGTCCCATCGCCTCTAATTGTTGAGCTTTTTCGAAAACTGGTCCACGAATGGCATAGCTCAAGTTATTGAGACGATTGCTTTTATTGATAGTATTTTGCATATTCAGTAGGAAAAATTTCAATACAAAATTAGTTAAAAATCAAGCTTTATTTACTTTTTACCAAATAAAAAAGGTCAAATCATTCAGAATTTGACCTTTCTATTCTTTTTAATCTTTCTTCTTATTAAAATAAGAGTTAATCTTATTAATTATCTGCCTTGTCATTAAGTTTTTCAATAAGCATTTTATTAAAGTTCATCTCTGTTCGTTTTAATTCTGAAAACTGCCTTGGCGTTATTGTTTTAAGAATTTTACTCATATATTCTTCTTCTAAATCAATTTCTCGACGACGTAATGCGATAATTTGTTTTTGTGCTGCAATTATTTTATCATCGGTTGTCGCCAAAGAAACTGCATCTTCCATGGAGCGTCGAATATTTTTTCTCAATTCAATTTTTTTGTTGTCATATTCATTATAGATGGCCCAAAATTGAGGAGCTTGTTCGGGTGTAAGATTGAGCTTTTCAGTAATCAAACCAATTTTGGCTGAATTGATTTTTTGAAAGCGTCTTCCTTCATCTCGCCCTTGTCTTACCTGCGATTTCACAACAAAGGGTAAGAGTAATAATATGATTAAGATTTTTTTCATGGTTTATTTACCTTAAAATATGTAGGACATTTAACTATATATCTACTTCTAAATCTTGTGTTTCAAGATGCTCTAAAATTTCTTGTTTATCTACACGTAGGCCTTCAAGTGCTTGATTAACGTTGTCTTTAGGGACCATTTGCGTGCTTTTAACGCTTGATTCATATTCAAAGTAACTCAAATCTTGGGTTTCTAAGTAAGTTTTGATATCTTCATTACTTACTTTTTCTAAAGCAATTTCTGTGTTTTTCTTACCAAAGTATAGTACACTCAACCAAAGACCCATCATTAAAATAACACTTGCAGCAGCAGACCATTTTATTTTTCTTGAATTCCACCAGTTTACTTTTATCATTTTAGGCGAAGTAGCAACTGTGTTTGTTCGTTCTTCTAGGTGTTCAAAATAGGTATTTGGTACTTTGAATATATTCTCCTTACCCAATCTATTAAAATTTGTAAATGTTTCAAGGCCTTCAAAATAGCTATCGGGCACTTTGAATACATTTACTCTTTCTAAATCTTCTATTTTGAAGGCCTTCTGTTCTAATCTTTGAACTTTATTGATTATATTAATTGAAAGTTTATCGAAATAACCATTCGGTACTGAAAATGGCGTCGTGGATTTTTCCAAGCCTTTTGATTCAATCTTACTTTTAATAGATGCAGTCAATTGTTCAAAATAGTTGTCTTCTACTTTGAATACATTTACTTTTTCTATTTTATTTAAAGAAATCATAATTCTGAAATAAGCTGCAAAACGCAAGTTTGACAAACTTATTATGTAAAGGTTTAAAAATATTTATTAAAAATTAGTTTTCAGCATTTAATGTTTCTTCGATTTTTTTTACAGCTAAATGGTAAGATGCTTTCAACGCTCCAACAGATGTACCTGTAATTTCAGAAATATCTTCATATTTCATATCATCAAAATACTTCATATTAAAAACCAAACGCTGTTTATCAGGTAATAGTAATAATGCTTTTTGTAATTTGATTTGAATCTCATCACCTGAAATATAATCTTGAGTTATCGCACTTTCAAGTGTTTCTAATAAATCAAGGCTGTCTTGATTTTCTAACGGTACATGGTTTTGGCGACGTTTTTTTTGCAAAAAATTTAAACTTTCGTTAGTCGCAATTCGATAAATCCACGTATATAGTTGTGAATCTGAACGGAAATTCTGCAATCCTTGCCAAATTTTTATGAACGTATCTTGTACAACATCATCGGCATCGTCATGGTCAATTACCATTTTACGAATGTGCCAATAAATTTTCTGCTGATATTTTTTTATCAGTAAGGTAAATGCTTCTTGACGCTTTAGTTCATCTTGAAAAAGTAATAGTAATTCCGAATCGGATAGCATCATTTGGAATTGATAAAGATTTAATGCTTTGACAATCTGATAACCAATTAGTTTAAATTTTAATTTGAAATATCGTCAAAGCAAGTTTTTATTAAAGCGAAACTAAAAAAATGCAAAACAAAGGTTACAAATAATAATTCGATTGATATTAATTAATAAATGACGTTGTATTTTTTAGCCATGAAAACTTATAAAAATATTCACCTAGGCTCTCATTTATATATCCCTTCACATTTGGTAATAATGATTAAGGCAGATATTAACTATTCATTAATATATTTAAGTAACGGAAATAAAGTGGTTGTTGCTACTTGCTTGAAAAAGTTAGAACAAAGATTAGCCGAAGTTGAAAGTTTCGCCAGAGTACACAAGTCCTATATTATAAATTTAAGTTATTTAAAGTCTTTTGAAGAAGGGCATTTTTCTTTAGAAAATAATTTGAGCGGACTAGTTTCTCGTCGAAAATTTAAAATTTATAAGCGTATTGTTGAGTATAAAAGAGCCATTTAAACTAGTATTTATAGCCATTTATAAGTTTGGTATTTTTCAGGAAAAAAAGTAGTAAAATTACTCAGTAAATTGAATCAAATAAAAAGTCTAAGCAAATGTTAGTTGCTTAGACTTTTATTTTTTATTTCACTTAAGCTTTTCTTGCAATTACTTTCAATGCTTTTTCTACAATTGAAGCTGCATTTAGGCCATATTTATCCATTAATTGTGCAGGCGTACCTGATTCACCGAATGAATTATCAACTGCTACATATTCTTGTGGAGCTAGGAAGTTTTTAGCAAGCGTTTGTGCAATGGCATCTCCTAAACCACCATTCATTTGGTGTTCTTCGCAAGTTACCACACATTTAGTTTTACGAACTGATTTTAAAACAGCCTTTTCATCCAAAGGTTTAATCGTATGAATGTTTACAATCTCAGCACTGATGCCTTTGGCTTCTAAGATTTCACACGCTTGGATTGCTTCCCATACCAAGTGACCAGTGGCGAAGATACTTACGTCTTTTCCTTCTGAAACCATCCATGCTTTACCAATTTCAAACTTTTGGTCGGGAGCAGTAAAAACGGGCACTACCGGACGGCCAAATCTTAAGTAAACAGGTCCATGATGTTCTGCTGCAGCAATAGTTGCGGCTTTTGTTTGATTAAAATCACATGGATTGATTACTGTCATGTTTGGCAAAGCACGCATCATTGCTAAATCTTCAAGAATTTGGTGAGTTGCTCCATCTTCACCTAATGTAAGACCTGCGTGAGAAACCGCGATTTTTACATTTTTATCAGAATATGCTACTGATTGGCGAATTTGGTCATACACACGGCTTGAACCAAAATTGGCAAATGTTGTAGCGAAAGGAATTTTACCCCCGATTGTAAGTCCTGCTGCTAAGCCAATCATGTTTGCTTCTGCAATACCACATTGGATAAAACGTTCAGGGTTTTCTTTGATGAATGTATCAATTTTTAATGAACCTACTAAGTCAGCACAAAGCGTAACAACATTTGGATTTGTGCGACCAAGTTCGGTCATTCCCGCTCCGAATCCAGAGCGTGTATCTTTTTTCTCGGTGAAGGTATATTTTGTCATTGTATTAATATCGTTTATCAAACAAATTCACAAGTGCTTGATTTTCAGAGTTTAAATAATTAACCTTGGATTTTACTTGTTTGCTCTCAATAATCTCCCAAAGTTTCAGGCAATTGAGCTAATGCTGCTGCTAATTGCTCATCGTTTGGAGCTACACCGTGCCATTTGTGGCTACCCATCATAAAATCAACACCTGCACCCATTTCAGTTTTCATTAAAATCATGATTGGTTGACCTTTACCCGATAAACGCTTAGCTTTACGCAAACCAGCAATTACTTGCTCCATATTATTACCGTCTTTAATCTCCATTACGTTCCATCCAAAAGCCTTATATTTAGCTTTAAGGTCACGGTTCGACATTACTTTTTCAGTTGGACCATCAATTTGTTGACCATTTAAGTCGATAATGGCAATAAGGTTATCCACTTTGTGGTGCGGAGCTGCCTGAGCCGCTTCCCAAACTTGGCCTTCTTGTTGTTCACCATCACCCATTAAGCAATAAACCAAGTTTTTCTCACCATTTAGTCTTTTGGCTAATGCAGCACCAATTGCAACAGACAAGCCTTGCCCCAATGAACCAGATGCAATACGAATACCAGGAAGGTTTTCGTGCGTGGTTGGGTGCCCTTGTAAGCGAGTATTAATTTTTCTAAAAGTAGCCAATTCCGATTTGTCAAAATAACCTCGGTGTGCTAAAACACTATAAAACACTGGAGAAATATGGCCATTTGAAAGAAAAAATAAATCTTCGTTAGTTGCATCCATATTAAAAGTAAGGAAGCCTCCTTTACCTTTACGGTTATTGATTTTCATTTGTTGAAAGTATAATCCAACTAATAAATCAGTACAACCTAATGAACCACCTGGGTGGCCTGATTGGCAGCCATGCACCATTCTAACGATGTCTCGACGAACTTGCGAAGCGACGTCTTGTAACTCTTTGATTTGCATTTAAAGTTATTATTAAGTGTCAAATATACAATTAATACAAAACTACACGAAAATTATAAAAAAAGGAATGTTTTGTATAATATTTTACAAAAGTAAGCAATACATCTTGGTTTAGAAACACAAAAACCTCATGAATATGAGGTTTTTGTTAAAATCTATATTAAATGTGCATTATTTCTGATTAAACCTAGGGAAAAACGCAGGTACTTTATTCATATATTCATGATAATTAGCCTTGGTCTCGTTTAATTTCTGCTCTAAGAGTGATACTCCTGAAACTTTCATTAGTAAAAAAGTCATGAGTAATGGGCTAAAAATAAAAACAAGGGTACTAGAATTAATTGCAAAAATAAAATATCCCCACCAAAGGAGAGCATCGCCAAAGTAATTTGGATGTCGAGTCAATGACCATAATCCTTTATCCAAAACCAGCCCTTTATTATTGTTATTTTTCTTGAATTGTACTAATTGCCAATCTCCAACCGCTTCAAAATAGAATCCAATTACCCAAATAGCAATGCCAATATAATCAATAAGTGAAAGATTAGTTGTTGCTTGCATTGCAGGTAAATATACTGATGAAATTATCCAGAGTAAAATTCCTTGAAGCAGGAACACTCGCAGAAAGGAAACCCACCACCAGTTTTTATTATATTGTGTTCGCCAAGTTTGATAGCGATAGTCTTCTCCTTTTCCAATATTTCGAATTGCCAAGTGGAGGCTTAATCTCAAGCCCCAAATAGTAATCAGTAAACATATTAGTAATGAGCGAATATCTGAAAGAGCAAGTTGTTGTCTGTAATACCACGCAACTATGATAAACCCTAAGCCCCAAAAGATATCAATGATACTTGAATCTTCTAGAACTAGACTTATTATCCAAAGAATTGTTAAACAACTCATTAGCACAGCAAAACCTTGAAGGAAAAGGGTGTTTTGTATGCCAAGGAAGGTAGCTAAACCTATTATTGCAATGAATAAAACAATTCTAAGCATTTTATAAATGATTATCCTAAGATTTGTTCAGCATGATTTTTTGTATCTACCTTTTGAATAATGTCTTCAATATTCCCTTGCTCATCAATGATGAATGTAGTTCGGACAATACCCATAAATTTCTTTCCATACATTGATTTTTCTGCCCACACACCGTAATCATTGACAATGATTTGGTCGGTATCAGATAATAAATCAAAAGGAAGATTGTATTTAGCAATAAACTTTTGATGTGATTTCTCATCATCAACACTTACGCCTAGCACAACATAGCCTTTGGCAAGAAGATTTTCATAGTTATCGCGGAGGCTACAAGCTTGGGCCGTACATCCCGGCGTGGCATCTTTCGGATAAAAATATAAAACTACTTTTTTACCTAAATAATCGGATAGCTTAACGACGTTTCCGTTTTGATTTTTTGCTTGGATGCTTGGAGCTGGACTTCCTACTTTTAGAGACATTTTTCTTACTTTTAGATGTTTTCTTAGATGATTTTGACTTTTTGGAAACCTTTCTAATTTCTTCTTGGGTTGAAGTGTATTCATCAATATTTACTTCATAAACAGCTAAATTTCCAACATTATCTGTTACTTCTAACTTTAAATCACCATGAAATGTTTTCGATTCATCTAATTTGATTGACCAAATTCGATTTGATTTGTACTCATAATCCATTAAAACCCACTCGCCATCAACGTAACAATTAAAGTTTTTAATGCCCGAAAGTCCATCTGAAATTGAAAAACGTAACTCCGTAGAATCAATTTTTACAGGTCGAATACTAGGAGCTTCGTTATCTGTCAATAACTGAAAATCGCCAAGTTCTTTGGTTTTGAATTGAATTTTATTGCCAAGCCATGAACCCCCTAAAAACTTACGACCATCATTTACATAATATACACCAGCTTTAGGAGAAACCGATACCCCAGAAGGAGCCCATGTTACGGTCATAAAGTCTTTTAAGGGTATTTTTTCAGTATTAATAGAAAGTCTGTTTCCAATGAGGTTTGTTTTTAAATAGAGTGTATCATAAAGTGCATCGGCAAAATCAATATTCAGATTAGGTTCAGTATGATATTGCCCTTTAATTGGATAAATTACTTGTTTAATATTAATTTGTTCTGAAGAATTATCAACTTGTACAAAATCAGCAACACCTTTGTTGAGGTCATGAAGATAGACCGATTCATTGCCTCTTTTGTAGGAAAGAGGTACAGGAATTGGAATGCCTTTATATTGTAGAACTGCGAAAGGAGCTTTAGAATTTTTAGCTCTAATTGCCAAAGTATTTTCGGTAATTGAAGTGGATATATTGCCTGAAAAATTACTTTCTTCGGCTAATTCTTCAATGAAGTTTTCATTAGGTTGTTCGCCTTGAATTGTAAAGTTAAGATTTGAATAGTTTCCGTACGTATCTTTTACTTCTATTGAAACTTGATGTTGCTGGTTATCTCGAATAATTATTTTCCCTTTATTTGCATCAGTTTGATAAATTGAAAGTCGATTTCCATCGGAAACATAACATTTTTGTATCCTCACACCGTTTGTTTCAGCGATGTCATAATCCATGTGCACATTAATATCTTTTGAAATGTCGAAAGGCATTTTCTCAAGATTCAGTTTATAGGAAGTCTTCCCGTCCACTTTCACTTCAAGTTGCGTAATTCCTAATCTGAAAGGAGATGTTTGGCTACGGTCATAAGTATTTAATTCAAGACCAATCACACCGTGTGCTTTTATAACATTGGGAATATTGAAAAAGCCATCGGAAGAGCGTGTTGGAGCAACGGATACCCTTCCAAACTCACCATTTACCCTCGAATAAGCATTGAGGGTTTTTAGAATAACTCGTTCGATAACAGGTGCTTGAGAATCTTGAATTTCAGGAAAACCAAATTTGAGTGGATTGATTGCATTTTCAGCTTCGTCTCGAATTTCGAAGTGTAGATGAGGTCCGCCAGATGCCCCCGTATTCCCACCAATCGCTACAATTTCTCCTTTTTTAACTTGTAGTTCTTTAGGTGAAGGTGAAAGTTCAATATCCCAAACTTGTTGGGCATACTCTTTTCGTCTGACATACTCTTCGATTTGAGTATTGAAATTTTTTAAATGCCCATAAACAGTTGTATATCCATTAGGATGAGTAATGTATAGGACATTGCCATACCCACCCTTCATGACACGAATTTTAGAAATATAACCATCTGCAGCCGCAAAAACTTGGTATCCTTCTACGCCACCAGTACGAATATCAATTCCAGCGTGAAAATGATTTGTTCTTAAATCGCCAAATCCACCTGAAAGTGATGCTTGTTGCCCTGGTTGAATTGGAAACATGAAATAACCTTTTGGGTATTCTTCATTATTATTTTTGTGTTGACCAAACGCGGGGAAAAAACAAGAATCAGAAACTAAGTATGTTATAAGTAAAAGTGTGCTAATTATTCGTATCATGGCACTAATAACCCTTGTGGGTGTAAATTATTTAATTTTAAATAAAATCTAAGTTCAATTTAGTCTTTTATAATTCAAGATGAAATGAATGTTTTTACTATAAAAAGACTAAATAGTTTTACTAATCAATCAAAACCGATAGTTTTTGAGGATTAATTAGTAAAACTATTAACGTAAAAAATGCCTATTTATAAGTTTAGGCTATTTAACTTCAAATTCTAGCATTTTTTCACCCTCAACAAAAGCAGATAGTTTATCTCCAATTTTCACTGGACCAACTCCTGCTGGTGTACCAGTAAAAATAATATCACCAGTTTTTAGGGTAAAATACTTTGAAATAAAAGCGATGATAGTATCTATTGGATAAAGCATCATTGAGGTATTGCCTTGTTGTCGTATTTCTCCATTGACATCTAAGTGAAAGTTCAAATCTTTCAAATCAGCGTATTTTGTTTTTGGAACAAAACTTGAAATAGGAGCGGAGCCATTGAAACCCTTAGCTAAATCCCAAGGCAAACCCTTTGATTTTAACTTAGATTGAATATCTCTTGCTGTAAAATCAATGCCAATGCCTATTTCATCATAATATTTATGGGCAAACTTATCCTCAATATTCTTTCCCATTTTACTTATTTTTACAATAATTTCTACTTCATGATGAATGTCGTTGGAAAAATCAGGATAGAAAAATGGCTCACCATCTCGTAAAATGGCAGTTTCTGGCTTTGTAAAAATTACTGGCTCGTCTGGACGTTCGTTGTTTAATTCTTTGATGTGTTCGGCGTAATTACGGCCAATTGCTATGATTTTCATGAAAAAATATTCTATAAATTGAAGAAAGATTTTCGGGGGAAATAATAATATTTGTACAATTAAAGTACAATTACATTTACAAAAATAGATAATTAATTTTTTGTACGCACCCAACTGTTGGCATAAATTTTTACTTTATTTGTAAAATAATTACCTGATTTTGTAATATTTAAATTGGATAAATCGTCTAAAAGTAAAATTTAACTGAAATAAGTAATGAAAACTTTTTTTAAATCTTCCATTGGAGCAATCATATTCATATTAATTATTTGGTCTTGTCAACGTGTACCATTAACTGGCAGAAAGCAATTTGTTGGTTTGGTTTCTAATGAGCAAATGATGTCCATGAGTTTTGCAGAATACAAGGGTTTCATGGATACTTCAAAAGTAATTACATCTAGTAAAGATGCCGAAATGATTGCCAGAGTTGGAGGTAGAATAAAGACTGCGGTTGAAAACTACTTAATACAAAATAACTATAGCCAAGTTATAGATGGTTATCAATGGGAATTTAAACTTGTACAAAGTAAGGAACTCAATGCTTGGTGCATGCCTGGTGGAAAAGTTTGTTTTTATTCAGGTATTTTGCCTGTTTGTAAAGATGAAGCGGGTGTTGCAGTTGTAATGGGTCATGAAATTGCTCATGCTATTGCAAGCCATGGTCGCGAACGTGCAAGTGAAGCCATGGCTGCCCAAGGTATAACCCAAATTGGTGCAGTTGCGGCAGGTGTTTACACCGGAAATCAGCAGGTTATGGATATTGTTGGACAAGTGTTAGGCGTAGGAGGGCAACTTGGATTTGTTTTACCTAATAGTCGTCGTCAGGAATCTGAAGCAGATAAACTTGGACTAATTTTTATGTCAATGGCTGGTTATAATCCACAAAATGCAGTTGATTTTTGGAAAAGAATGGCAGCGGCAGGAGCTAAGTCTCAAAAACCGCCTAAATTGCTTTCTACTCACCCAGCAGATGAAGTTCGTATTGCGGATTTGGAAAAACAGTTGCCACAAGCTATGAAGTATTATCAAGCATATAGTGGGCGTTCTAAATAATTAAAATAATGATTGAAATAAAGGAAATCACGGCGGCTGAGACTTGGCCAACTAGACATAAAACTATGTGGCCTAATAAGCCTCTTGAGTTTGTAATACTACCGCAAGATGATGAAGGGATTCATTATGGATTATTCGTAGATAATACATTAGTTTCTGTGATTTCACTTTTTATTGACGGAAAAGCAGGACATTTTAGAAAATTTGCTACTGATGAAGCTCAACAAGGAAAAGGGTATGGCTCAAAAATTCTTAATCATTTGATTAATGAAGCTACAAAGCATAATATCGAACGATTAACATGTAGTGCGAGGTTATCTGCAATTTCATTTTATGAAAAATTTGGTTTTAATATTTGCTCAGAAATTACAAGGAAAAACGATAAAGATTATATAGAAATGGAGTTAATTCTCTAGATTCTATGCAGTTTTTTTAATAAACCATATAATTATGCTTGCCTCATTAGAAACCTTGTACGTTAGAGACCTCTTACGTTTGAAATCAGAAATCGAATCGTATGTGGAAGAGAATACAATTTGGGAAATAAGAAACGAAATTAATAATTCGGCTGGAAATCTTTGTTTACACTTAATTGGTAACCTGAATCATTACGTCGGGCACCAATTAGGTGGAACTGCTTATGTTAGAAATAGAGTCGCTGAGTTTTCTGAAAAAAATGTATCAAGAAGTGAATTAGTCGCAAAAATTGAGCAAACCATTGAAATGATTAAATCAATTTTACCTAATATTTCTGAAGAATTATTAGCTAAAAATCATACAGAGGAATTTCAAGGTGGGCTAAATTCAAATGAATTCTTCTTGATACATTTACTGAGTCATCTAAATTATCATCTCGGACAAATTAATTACCATCGTAGGTTGATAAAATAGTATTTATAAGGGTTTATCTACCAAAATCGTCTTGAACTCTCACAATATCATCTTCATCTGATGGATTTTGAGGGTCGGTATGTTGCCAAATTTCGGCAATAATTCCCCATCCATTAAGCCCAATGAGGCGATGTCTTTCTCCCTGTTTCAGATTTATGATAGTTCCTAAAGCCAAAGTTTGAAGTTCGTTTTCTTCATCAGTTTCGCTAGTTACAACTCCAGCAGTTCCACCTACAACTTTCCATATCTCTGCTCTACGAAAATGGTATTGCCATGATAAACGCTTATTAGGTGCAACAACTAAAATTTTTGGACTTAACTTACGTCCCTCCCCAAAATCACTTACAGATAAATGAGGGAAATAAGTCTCAATAAATTTAGGTGCTTGTGATTCATCAAGCACGAAAAAACCGCCCCAAGGTCTAGTTTGGTCTTGTTTGTCTATATTAAATCCCAAGTCTTTAATCTCCTTTTCTACATTGGCAAAAACTACGGATTTCTCTGTTTCAGCTGAAAATTTCATGGACTGTATTATTATTGAAGGTTTAATAAATTAATTTTACAGGTAAATTTAGTATTTTCATCATTTAATTGATAAATAAATAAAAAAAGTACTATTAATAGTTATTTATATTCTGTTTTTTTTCTTGATTTACAAAAAACATGCTAAAAGTTGAAAAATTAGATACATTTTCAGGGCACAGAGATTGTATATATACGCTTGAAAGGTCGGGAGAAAAGCATCGTTTTTTTTCCGCAGGAGGAGATGGATTTATTGTTCGTTGGAATCTTCAAAAGCCAGATGTTGGTGAATTAATAGCGAGAGTGGGGCATTCTATATATGCAATGGCGTATCAACCAGAAAATAACCAAATTTGGGTTATTGAAAATTCAGAAGGATTACATATAATTGATATTGACACTAAAAAAGAAGTAACTTCGTTGAAGTTAGTACCAACCAATTACTTCGATATAAAAATTTATCAAAATCAGGCATTTATTGCAGGTGGCGATGGCGTAATTTCTGTCATTGATACAAATGAGTTTAAATTTAAAAAACATATAAAAGCTTCAGAAAATAGCGTTAGATGTTTAGCAATAAATCCTGTTGAACGTGAACTGGTGGCTGGTTATAGTGATAATACCATCAAAATATTTGATTTATTGTCGTTTGAATTAAAAAATGTAATTTTAGCCCACACAAATTCGGTATTTGCCTTAAAATTTTCCCCAGATTTTCGTTTTTTACTTTCAGGTAGCAGAGATGCAAGACTTAAAATTTGGGATTCAGAAAATGCTTACAAACTCGAAAATGAAATAGTTGCTCATACTTTTGCAATAAATTCTATTGATTATAGCCCAGATGGCAAGAGATTTGTTACGTGTAGTATGGACAAATCTGTCAAAGTATGGGATGCACATAGCTTTAAACTTCTCAAGGTAATTGACCGTGCACGTCATGCAGGTCATGGAACTTCAGTAAATAAAGTGTTATGGTCAGATTATCATGAACAAATTGTATCTTGCAGCGATGACAGAACTATCTCGGTTTGGCAGTTAATTGATGAAATTTGATAAAATTGTATCATTTTTTTAGATAAATAACCAAATAAAAATATAAATAAGCATACTTTTTTTGTTACTTTTGCTGATATACACACTGGTATTCGTTCTAATTGTTGAAAAAAAGTTTAACAATTTAATAGTGCGATTTGCCGCTCCATTGTCAGAAAACGTTTCAGAATTTCCTAAAACATTTTTAAAATGAAGATTACACCCCTCGAAATACGCCAACACGAATTCGAAAAAACCTTTAGAGGATATAATATCGAAGAAGTTGATAGCTTTTTAATGAATATTTCACAGGAATGGGAGAGAGTATTGAACGAAAGTAAAATGCTCAGAATGCAGTTGGAAATAGCGGAAAAAGAGGCTAACAAGTTGAGAGAAATTGAAATGACCCTTTTTAAGACGCTTAAAACTGCAGAAGATACAAGCACAATGATTACTGAACAGGCTAATCAACAGGCTGATAAGTACCTTCAAGATGCTAAGTTACAAGGAGAAAAGTTATTATTGGATGCTCAAAACAAAGCGAATGAAATCATTCGTCAAGCTGAAAGTAAAGCAAAATATATCAAAGAAGATGTTTTAGGAGAAGTAAGAATATTGGAACGTGATTTCAAAGCCATGGACCAATATAAAACTAATCTTTTAGTCCAAATGCGTACGCTTTCAAATGCAACTTTGGAGCATGTTCAACGATTTGAAGATAAATTTGATAAGGAAGGTGTTGAAGAAAAATTCAAAGAGGCTACTACTTTGTTGACTGGAGAAAGCATTGAAGCTGCCCACATAGTTGATGAAAAACACGAGGTTAAAGCTAATTCAACTATTCTTTTTGAAGATATTCTATCTGAAGAAGAAGTAGTAAGCGATGAAATAGAGACCTTAGACAGCCAAGATTTAGAAAAAGAAGTTATAGCAGAAGAAGATATCGTAGAGCATTCGAGTACTGAATTAGAAGAAGAGGAGGATATAGAAAACCTTGAAATGGAAAATTCAGTAGGGGAATTTGAAGAGGAAAATAAGTCTAATGAGGAAGAATTAGTTGCTGAAATACCTAATATTGAAGAAGAATCTTCAGTTGAAGAAATGGAGGTGCTCGTTGAAGAACCCGAAATAACTACTACGATAATTGCCTCTTCAGCCAATAGAATGAGTGCCGAAGAATTTGAAGAAAACCTGAGTCGTAAGGCGGCTGCACCAAAAGAAGATGAACTTGAAATTATTGAAGGAATTGGCCCTAAAATAGCAATGCTTTTGTTGGATGCTGGAATCTTTACATTTCGTGATTTAGCTACTACTCCAGTTTATAAAATTCAAGAAATCTTAGATAAAGCTGGACCACAGTTTGCTATGCACGATCCAAGTACATGGACACAGCAAGCAAAACTAGCTGCGGAGGGACGTTGGGAAGATTTAGAAGCATTGAAGTTCTATTTGATGGGTGGCCGTAAACCTAAGGAAGAGGATATTGAAGAAGAAGTAGATGAAACTCCTTTAGCCAAAGTAGAGGATGTAGAACCAGAAACAAAAGCTGCGGATATTGATGAATCATTGAAGTCGGTTATTCAGTCGATAAATGCTGCTAGTAATAACAAAATTTCTGAAAACAACCTTGATTCCATTACAGAGGATATGTTAGAAAAGGTTAATAAAGTAAAAGCAGCTATTAGAAAAGCAATGGTTGAAAAAGGTGATGCTCAAACAAAAGATACCTCGCCTTTACCAACCGTAAACGATATTATTGGAAAAGGAGAGGGCGGTTCTTTTTTTGATAATATATGATTCAAAATATTTATTTTTTGGAGGTTCAGGTATTTAGCTTGAACCTCTTTTATTTTGCCAATAATTGATTTTTAATTTTTTATATTTATATGGGAGTAATTTCACTCGAAGGATTAGAGTTTTTTGCCTATCATGGTTATTATGATGAAGAACAGAAAATTGGTAGTAAATTTTCAATTGATATTGCAATTACTGCCGATTTAAGCAAAGCTGCACAAGAAGATAAGCTAAAACTAACAGTAAATTATGAAGAAGTGTATAGAATAATAGCCGATGTCATGCAAGAAAAACATCGGCTATTGGAGCATATTGCTTATAAAATTATAGAATCTATAAGATTACAATTTCCACACATTGAAGGGGTAACCGTAAATGTATCGAAATTTAATCCTCCTTTAGGAGGTATTTGTCATCGTTCTAAAGTTACGATTTCAGTGCCTTAAATTAGTTAGGTTGAGGGGCAGTTAACTTCGATGGTTTCCATTGATTGTTTCTTGGGTTAACATCTGGTAGCTTATTATCAGGGTCAATTATGATTGATTCAATCGCAGATTTAGAATCATATTTAAAACTCCAAGTGCTGCCTCTTTGCCAAATTTCATAAGGTAATTCCACGCGTTTATTCGTTCCATTAGATTCTCTAATTTCAATGGTTACAGGCATGGGTAGCTTTTCTAAATTTTCTATTGTGATTACCGAGCCTTTATTAGGGTCTTGCTGAATATAGTTGACATCTTTCACTCCTTGGTCAATTTTCCAATCATAAATAAACCAACCTTTCCAAAACCAACTTAAATCTTCACCCGCAGCATCTTCTATGGTTCGGAAAAAATCAAAAGGAGTAGGGTGCTTAAATGCCCAACGATTGACATATTCCTTAAATGCATAATCAAAACGTTTTTCACCTAATATCACCTCTCTTAACATTGTTAGTCCATAACCAGGCTTCATATAGGCGGCAATTCCTAAGTTATTATCTTGAACCACGTCAGGAATATTCATAATTGGGTCACGTTCATAATAATAAGGGGTCATTTGTCGTACATTCTCTGGGCTATAATATTCACCATTATTAAAGTTTTTCGTAGAAAGTGAATTGATAAAAGTATTAAAGCCTTCATCCATCCAAGCATATTTACGCTCATTGCTGCCCACAATCATTGGAAACCAATTATGCCCAAATTCATGGTCGGTTACTCCCCAAAGGCTTTCATTTTTATCTCGATAATCACAGAATACAATTCCTGGATACTCCATTCCTCCCACCACACCTGCAACATTCACTGCCGATGGATAGCTATACTCATAAATATATTTTGAGTAAAATTCGATACATCCTTTAACATACTCACTCGAGCGGCCCCATGCATCATTACCATCACTTTCCTTTGGATATACAGATTGAGCTAAAGCAGTTTTTCCACTTGGAAGGTTGATTTTGCATGCATCCCAAATAAAGGCTTTTGAACTTGCCCATGCAATATCTCTTGCTTGCTTACATCTAAATTTCCAAGTAAGTGTTCCATCGTTTCTAGGGCGTGACTTTGGGTCGTTTACTTCACTGGCTCCTCGGATAATGACAGTTTTATCACTATTTTTTGCTTCATTTAATTTTTTTAGTTGTTCGGATGTTAAAACTTCATTTGGATTTAAAAGCTCACCCGAACCAACAACAATATGGCTGGCTGGAACCGTAATATTATACTCAAAATCACCATATTCTAAATAAAATTCACCCGCACCTAAATAAGGTAATGTATTCCATCCTTCGATGTCATCATATACGGACATTCGAGGATACCATTGTGCAATTTCATAAATAATACCATCTTGAGTCTCTTGTTTTCCCATTCTATCAGAGCCATATCTTGGAATATTAAACAAATAAGTAATTTTAATTTTTACAACTTCATTGGCTTGCATTGGTTCCGAGAGCCTAATTTGTAGTCTTGTATCATCAATTAGATGTTCAGCATAAATTGAACGAGATGTATTTTTTTTCCCAACAAGTGCATTTTTTTCTACACTTACAAACTGTATATTATACCCACCTTCAAATCCTGTGTTACCAAAACGTCCACCTGCAATAGTTGTAGTTTTTCCGCCCCTTGAGTTATTCGTAAATTGATTTTGGTCAAGTTGAAGCCATAAGAATGGAAGTTTATCTTGACTGTTATTTCTATAAGTAATTTCTACTTCGCCACTAATGGTGTTATTGGTTTCATCAAGTTTTACATTAATCTTGTAATCTGCTTTGTTTTGCCAATACATTGGACCGGGAGCTCCTGATGCACTACGGTAGGGTGTTCCTGGTTGGAAGTTAAACAATGGATTGAATGCTTCTCGATGGTCATATTTTGTATTAGATGAAGTTTGTGCAGATGCTACTTGGTTGATTATTACAACTCCTAACATCATTATTGTTTTTAGTTTCATTGATTTAATAGACTATTTATTTAGTGAAATTATAAAATCGCGGTAATCAAACACCTCGATAAAAAACGGTAATTTCTAACGTTTAATTTTATAAAGCTAAATAATATTTTGCTACTTCGAATATTTATAGTTTTCATTTTATAATTGTATTGAAAGAGTTGATAAATAAATAGATTACAATCAATAATTTAGATGGCTTACTAAAGTAAATAAAGTATAAATTTATACCTACCAAATTTTCATTCAGACGTAACTTTTTGATATTTTATTCGTCTAAGAAAAGATAGTAAAATGTGATTGTTTTCATGAAATAAGAATACGCAAACAATAATTTTTATAGTGAATTGTCTTGTCAAAAGGTATTTTTTTCATAAATTGGCACAAAATTTTACATTATACTAATTCTGTAAACTAAATTTAGAACCTGATTTGAAGAGTTTTTTTCAAACAGAAATCTTAACAATTTACCAAAATGAAATCTAGACTAATTTCCGTGCTAACTTTAGCAATTCTCTTACCTTTGGCGGGAGTTGCCCAGCTACGTGACTTAAAATGTGACATACTACCTTACTCAGTTTTTAAGGGTGTGTCAAAAAAGAAGCCCGTTGAGCTTAAAGTTCTTGGCACAAGCCCACAATTTGGAGAAGTACCTGAACATACAGGTGCATCAGCTTACAATCATCTAAGAACTGTTTACAGTAGCAATATTAAAAAAAGTGCTAAAGAAATAGATAAGCTATTTAGTGCATTGGGTTATAAAGGATTCAATGACCCTTCAATTACAGAAAAAACATTTATTCCTGAGATTATTCCTGCAGGAACTGTTGGTTGGATGGGAGCATATGCAAGTGGTCATAAATACGCATGGTCAAAATTGGGTAATAATTTTGAAACCTTTAAGATTTATGCTAAAGGAAGTCAGTGTTTTATTTATATCATGAAAAAGTGTGGCAATGCATTTTATGTTCCATCTAGTTTGCCGGTTCCACCAAACTTGTATCGTCCACCAGTAGTTGCACCGCCAGCTCCCATAATGACTTGTAAAACTCAGAATATTACAATTTCAGGTAGTGGAGAAATCAGTAGTGGTGATGTAGTCTCTATGAGTAAGACTATGGATATCATTGCTGTAAATACAAATGCAAAACCATCTAAAGGTATACTTTTAGGCTCATATCTTGTAGGTGTTCGTTCTACTTATGATTTTAACGTAAAAGGCGAAGTTCAATATGCAAAAAATGTTGAGGTTTGTATGGAAGGAAATGCAAGCCCTGCCCCTATGAACTTAACTTTACCAATGAACCTTAACTATAAAATTACAAGAAATGATGTAAGTATTGGTGATGGTGAAAAGTTATATTTGAATGTAACAGAAGCTCAATACAAAGCTTTGAGTAAAGCATATAAAGAAGTTGATGTAACTTCAACAGCTGCAGCAAATTTGGTAGTTGCCCCTAAGCAAGTAAATGTTACTAATAGTTCAGAGACTATGTCTGCTGGGTCTAGTTCTAGCGAAACAAAATGTGCTGACCAAAAAATTAATTTCCTTGGAAAAACTGAAATTAAAGATGGTAGCTTAAAGAGTTCGACAAATGATGTAACCATTATTGGTGTTTACAAGAAAACAGGGAAATTAGCAAACGGTGAAACTGCTGATAAATACTTATGTTTAGGAAGTTTCCAAGTGCCAGTAAAATCGGCTTATGAGTTTACTACTAGTGGTGGTAGTGATGTTTCAAAAATTTTTAGAGTTTGCACTAAAGATGGTGTTTCTCCAGCCGACCAAAATATTAATGTTCCAGTGAAAATGACATACAATTTTACAAAACAAGATGTAATGATTGGAGATTATAACAAATTGTATGTAAATCTAACTGAGAAACAATATAAGTCATTAAGTAAAAAATACAACCGTTGCTGCACAGAAGGCGGTGAAGGAAAATGTGATTAATTTAATAGATAGAGTTTATATAAAAATGCCCTGTTTTAAGCAGGGCTTTTTTGTTTACTTACTTAATCTAGAATTGAAAAATATAATATTCTAAATCTGTTACGCTTAATCATAAAAAAGCCTTTAGTTCAAACATATAATTTGACTAAAAGCTTATTTGTTTTATAATTGATTTCGCTAGTATAAGAAAGTTTTCTCTAATAAATTATTAAATTATCTGAAGTGGTTTGGATAAATATAATTATTGAAAAAACTATGTTTTAAGTTTCTTTTTCTTAGCAGCCGGAAATAATACATTATTTAATATTAATCTATAACCCGCAGAGTTTGGGTGTAAGTTTAAGTCAGTTGGTTCTTCACCAACATAATGCTGATAGTCTTCTGGGTCATGTCCACCATAAAAAGTCCAAAATCCTTTACCGGCTGTACCATGAATATATCTTGCTTCGCCAATTGAACGATTTTCTGCTAATGTTATTACATCAGGTTTGATATACTGCTTTTTGAATGCAGTAGTCTGACCCATAAATCCTTTAATTAAGTTCGCGTGATTTTGTGTTAACATAGTAGGAACAGGGTCCCATTTAGCTGAAAACTGGAATAAGGAAAAATAATCATTATTTTCGTTTACTCCTCGTTCTTCTTGTTGATTGTCAATATTTGAAAATTCCATTTCGTATGGATTTGTCACCAAACGAAAGTCTTTGAAGGCAAAACAATTTTCATAGTTTAGTTTCTTGTCGGCATTTGGGTCGGCTCCATCACCATCATAAGGAGTTTCAACAATGTCAGTACCTTCAGCTGCCAGAGCAATATCGAAGGTATCTGTGGCATTACACATGGCAAACATATATCCGCCTCCAAATACAAAATCTCTAATCTTTTTCGAAACTGCTAATTTTAAATCTGGGATTTTTGTAAATCCAAATTTCTTTGCAATTGTCTCTGCTTCTTGCTTTTGTTCTTGATACCACCCTTGACCTCTCATTCTGAGAAACTTACCAAACTGTCCTGTAAAATCCTCATGGTGTAGATGAAGCCAGTCGTATTCAGGAAGTTTGTTTTCTAAAACTTCTTCATCAAAAACTTTATCATAAGGGATTTCGGCATACGTTAATACCAGGGTTACTGCATCATCCCAAGGTTGAGTAGTTTTAGGTGAGTAAACAGCTATTTTAGGAGCTTTATTCAATTTCACTGCATCCATATTTGCATCATTCGATGAAATAACAGATAAAATTGACTGAGCGTCTGCTTCCGAAATTACTTCATAACTTACACCTCTAATGACACATTCATTGATAAAAGTTTGTGATGCTGTAAATAAAAAACTACCTCCTTTATAGTTGAGCAGCCATTCTACTTCGGTTTCGTGTGTTTTTAATAGCCAAAATGCTATTCCATAAGCTTTTAGGTGGTTACGTTGAGTTTCATCCATCGGAATTAATATGCGATTAGCAAATACATTCGATGTTAATGAAATGAACAACAAAACCAAAATTGTTAGTCTTTTCATTTCTTCAAAAATTATCTTTTCAAAAGTAGCATTCTTTCTATCAAACATCAACGAATCAAGAACACTGATTATTTGTGCTACAGAATAAATTTACGACTGATTTCATTAATATTAAAGAATAAGCCTTGAAAAAAATGATAAACGGTTAAATATGGTAGGCTAAGAGCTTGCTGTAATCGAAACTCTTTTTGAATTTTGTACTACAAAATTGATATATATTAAGGCCTTTGGGTACTTATAAATACATAAATCTTTCGATATGAATTTCACTGAAAATGTCAATGAAGGCCTACGCTCCATAAAAGGTAACATGCTTCGTACGGTTCTAACCGCTTTGATTATTGCTATTGGTATCACCTCTTTGGTAGGAATCTTAACTGCGATTGATGGTATGCAAAGTTCTGTTGATAATAGTTTTGCAGGACTTGGAGCTAATTCTTTCGATATAAAAGGACCCAGAATGTGGCGTAGGAGAAGTGGTGGGGTCAATGAAAAAGATTATCCTCCAATTGAATATAGAGAAGCTAAACTTTACAAAGAATTATTTCAGGCCAAAAATGCAGGTGCTACTGTGAGTATTTTCACTAGTGTAACAGGAACTGCTCAATTGAAATATAAATCTTTCAAGACAAATCCGAATAGTTTAGTTAGAGGAATTGATGAAGATTTCGTTGATATGAAAGGCTACAAAATCGCCGTTGGACGTAATATTACCGAAAATGACATTAATTTTACCAATAACGTTGTGATTTTAGCTAATGAATTAGCAACTACACTTTTTCCAAAAGAAAACCCAATTGATAAGGAAATCACTTTACTTGGGCTGAGATTTAAAGTAATTGGTGTATTGGAAAAGAAGGGTAGTATCACAGGTGGTGGAGATGATAGAGTTGCATTAGTACCTCTTGAAACTGGAAGGCAAATTGCGGGTAATCGAAAATTAACCTTTGATATTACTACTTCTGTGAATAATGTTTCGGACATGGATTTAATTTTAGGTGAGGCAGAAGCTGTTATGAGGAGAGTTCGTAAAGACCCTATTGGTCAGGCAAAGTCTTTTGAAATTGAACGTTCTGATGCTTTAGCAAAAGATTTTGAAGAAGTTACTGGTTATCTGAGGGTTGGAGGATTTGGAATTGGAATCATTACACTTTTAGGAGCATCAATCGCATTGATGAATATCATGATGGTTTCGGTAACTGAGCGTACTCGTGAGATTGGTATTCGTAAAGCCATCGGTGCTACTCCGTTTAAAATTCGATTACAATTTTTGATGGAAGCAATTGTTATATGTATTTTAGGTGGAATTGCGGGAATCCTTATGGGAATAGGTATTGGAAATGTAATTGCAAAATTGATAAGTGATAAAAGTAGTTTTATTATTCCATGGGCTTGGATATTTATGGGATTTGTAGTTTGTGTAGTAGTTGGAATTCTCTCAGGTTTCTATCCAGCCTACAAAGCATCTAAACTAGACCCTATTGAATCACTTCGATATGAATAAGTTAAATTGAATTTTTTAAGTCCTTGTTAATTTCTAACGAGGACTTTTTTATTTATTTTCTTCTTGTGAATGTATTGAAAACTTACTCATCAGCTTCTTGGAAAAATAAGTCTTTGGGTTGAGGGTAGGTAATTAATTTTGAGAAATCTACTTTCCAAAAATCTAAATCTAAAAGTTGATTGTTTACATCTTCTGTAAGTGTAATGACTACTTGTGTACCATCAGAATCAAAATAATTTGCTTGAATAATATCGCCTTGATAAGGAGAAACGTCAGGGTTGCCCATACAAATACTTCCCATTTTCCCACCTTCATACTCCTCTACATCCTCATTGATAGGATAATTTTCTATTTTTCTTTCCGATTTTTCAAGTAGAAAAATGATTAATTCGCGTTCATTTTCTCTTATTTTTCTTCTTTCTTCCATCACTAAATCAAGTTTTTATCTAAAAATACCAAAATTTTAAGTATTAACTAAAAAAATGGGCGAATAAACTTCATTTTATTCGCCCTGAGAATTGAATATTTGAGAACATCTTAATCCTTTATCACGAAATCCGAATCCTTAAGCCCTTTATTTACTTTTACAGATTGTACTTCGGAAGTAATTTCGCCCATTTGACCAGCAGTTCTTTTAGTCTGAGATGGAAGCATAACTTCAACCCCTTTGAATTTTTTATAATTTTGATAAGAAACAATATTTTCAAATTTGCCTCTTGGTGTTTCATTCATGGAGTATGTTTTAACTTTCAAACCAGTCTCAACATCAAAATAGTCATTCCATTTTCTGCCATCTGGAGTAGTGAGTTCAAGTTTGTATGCATCTTTATCACCAACTTTTTCTTTTCCAACGACAGTTCGTGTGACACCTAATTTATCATACATAGTTTCCATAAACGGGTTACTTCTCATGGCCATCAATTGTGCTGCTTGTCCTTCAATTGGAGCACGGTTGCCTCCACCGCCACCACCCATGAAGCCGCCACTCTTTAAGCGATTACCATCATAGGTCGAACTCATTACTTCATTTCCATTTGCGTAAACAGACATAGAATAACGGTCTGGGAACTTATATTTAATCTCAGTTTCTGAAGTTCCTCTTTGAGTTTCGCTTGTACTACTAATTGTTATATCTTGAATTTTTGCAATAGCATCTTTACCGCCAATAGCAGTAAGAAATTTATCAATAATTGCATCTGCACTAGGTGTATCTTGTGCAAAAGTACCATAAGTAATAAGAGAAAGTAAGGTTACAAATAGTTTTTTCATTGTCTTTTAAAGTTTGATTGAATTTTATTTTTTAGACAAACATTTTACCCAAATGTAAAGTTTTTATTTTAATGTGCCTACAAAAAATACACAGAAGTAGATAAAACACTGATAAATAATGACTAAAGAGAAAATTGCTATTTTTTGGTTTCGACGTGATTTACGTTTAAATGATAATGCGGGCTTGTATCATGCTTTAAGAAGTGGTTATAAAGTTTTACCAATATTTATTTTTGATACTAATATTCTTAATAAGCTTGAAAATAAACAAGACCAAAGAGTAGAATTTATACATCATGCTTTATCAGAATTACAAAGGTCATTATCAAAGCTTCAATCTTCAATTTTGATTAAAAAAGGTGAACCTATAGAAATTTGGAAATTAATTTCAGAAGAATATGAAATTGCAGAAGTATATACCAATCATGACTATGAGAAGTATGCAATTGAACGTGACAAACAGGTAGGCGAATTACTCAATAGTAAAGGTATAGCCTTTTATACTTTCAAAGACCAAACAATTTTTGAAAAAAATGAGGTTTTGAGTGGAAGCGGAACTCCTTACACGGTCTTCACACCATACAGTAGGAAATGGAAAGATACTTTAAATGAATTTTATTTAAAATCTTACCCTAATGAAAAGTACTTCAATCATTTTCTAGGTTCGGAAATTCTCCATTTCCCAACTTTGGAAGAAATTGGTTTTAAAGAGTCAGGAATGAATTTTCCTAAAAAAGAACTTCGAGAAGAACTAATTAGCAAATATGACCAAATTCGAGATATACCTTCAATTGCAGGAACCAGTAGGTTGAGTGTTCATTTAAGATTTGGTACGGTTAGTATTAGGGAATTAGCTCGCAAAGCTAAAGTTCTCAACGAAAAATGGTTGAATGAATTAATTTGGCGAGATTTTTATATGAATATTTTATTTCATTTTCCGCATATTAACGATGGCCAATCATTTAGAAAAGAGTATGACAATATAGTATGGAGAAATAATGAAGCGGAATTTAAGAAATGGTGTGCAGGAAAAACAGGTTATCCAATTGTAGATGCTGGTATGAGAGAGTTGAATACAACTGGTTTTATGCATAATCGTGTTCGTATGATTACGGCTAGTTTTTTAATTAAGCATTTATTGATTGATTGGCGATGGGGCGAAGCTTATTTTGCTCAAAAATTATTAGACTTTGATTTCTCTGCTAATAATGGAGGCTGGCAATGGGCTTCTAGTAGTGGATGCGATGCAGCTCCGTATTTCCGAATTTTTAATCCTACTTCTCAAACTCAAAAATTTGACCCAGAATTGAAGTATATTAAAAAATGGATTCCAGAATTAAATTCTTTTGATTATCCAAGGCCAATCGTTGAGCATACTTTTGCCCGTGAGCGAGTACTGAAAGCATATAAAGAGGCCCTTGATAAAAAATAGTCATCTGAAAAATTTCGCCTTGATACTTCAGATGATTTGTGTATTTTTGGATAAAGGAAGCTTTTACTGTTTGTATTTTCCTTTACCTAAATTCAATCTTCCTAATGTCATTTCTAAACCAAACAGCTAAATATATCTTTGAAAAGCATTCACTTGCAGAATTGAAAAATATCTGCGTGGTATTGCCCAGTAGAAGAGCAGTATTCTATTTTAAACAATCGCTTGCTAAATTTTCTGATATTCCTTTTATTGCACCCGAGATTTTGGCAATTGATGATTTTGTCATGCAAATGTCTGGAGTAAATCAGATTGATGCAGTAAGTTTATTATTCGAACTTTTTGAAATTTTTAAGAAGTATGACCCTGAAGTAAAGTTTGAAAGGTTTATTTCGTGGGCACCGACATTACTCCGAGATTTTGATACAATTGACCTTTATTTGGTAGATAACCCCAAGGCTATTTTTGAATATATGAGTGAAGCAAAGGTTCTTGAAAGATGGAACCCTGCTCAACTTAATATTGGTAAACCTGAAATCACCATTACTCAAACAATAGAGAAGTATTTTAAGCTTTTTGAAAATATCCATCATGTTTATAACGATTTACAAGAATCTTTAAAAAGTAAAGATTTGGCTTATCGAGGAATGGCTTATAGAATCTTGGCCGAATCGGTAAAAAAACTTTTAGTTGAGAAAAAAGACAATGCTAAAATCTTTGAAAAGTACTATTTCATTGGTTTTAATGCTTTAAGTGCTTCGGAAGAAAAAATCATAGAAACACTTGTAAAGACCAATCGAGCAGAAACTTTATGGGATGCCGATTCTTACTTTATGGATAGTAAATATAATCATAAAGCAGGGATGTTATTAAGGGCATATAAGAATAGTGGCAGATTTGGGAAGTGGAATTGGCAAACAGATGATTTGCTGAAATCTAAAAAAAATATTAGAATAATCGGTACTGAAAATGCAACATTACAGGCAAAAATTGCTGGTCATATTTATGCCGAGGCCATTGTTTCAAATCCAGATGTGCCAACAGTAATCGTATTAGCAGATGAGAATTTACTAAGTCCTGTGATTTATTCACTAAATGAACGAATCTCTGATTTTAATATTACGATGGGTCTTTCATTGAAAGGCTCGATGTTATTCACTTTAATTGATGCAATTTTTGAACTTCAGCAGAATATTGCTGAGTTTAAAATGAAGGATGGTGGAACGATTAAGATTCCTAAATTTAGTCATCGTCATATTTTTAAGGTTCTTAACCATCCATTTGTTAGAAGGTACGAACAAATAAAGTATGCTGTAGAAATTCAGGATAATCCACAAAAAACTACCATTTTTAGGAAAACACTTTCCGAAATTTTAAAGAAGAATGCCGTTTATTTAAGTGAGGAGGAAATGTTAGAATTGGGTGAAAATGAACAAATTTTTAAAATTCTTTTTTCTCGATGGGGCGATAATCCTCAAAAAGCACTTGCTTCATTTTACCAATTGATTGATGAATTAAGAAATGTTTACAAAGAATCAAATGATGCAATCGAAACGGAATATCTTTATTTATTCTTAACTATTTTACATCGTCTTGAAAAAATACTATTTCAAAATCGAGAATTAAATCTCAAAAGTTTTAAACATTTTCTTTATGAATTAATTAAACAAGAGAAAATTCCTTTTAGCGGAGAGCCGATTTCTAATCTCCAAATTATGGGAATGCTAGAAACTCGCTGTTTAGATTTTGAGCGTGTTATTATTTTATCAGTGAACGAGGGCATTTTGCCTTCAGCTAAACATATCAATTCACTTATTCCTTTCGATGCTTGTATCGAATTTCAGCTTCCAGTTCATTCTGACCAAGATGCCGTGATGTCATATCATTTTTTTAGGCTCTTACAGAGAGCTAAAGAAGTGGATATTCTGTATGTTATTCCTAATGGAGAGGGCTTGAGTGGAGGTGGCTCAGAAAAAAGTAGATTTATTTTGCAGATTGAAAATGAGTTAGTAAAAGAAAACAAGCATATAAATCTGACTTACCCGAAGATTTTATTTGAAAAAGAGGTTGAAAATGAATATATTGGTAAAATTGATATTTTTAAAAATGATGAAATTTTAGATAAATTATCTAAGTTTATTGCTGAAAAAGGTATTTATCCAACATCATTGAGCACTTACTTAAAGTGTACTTTGCAATTCTATTTTGACAAGGTTGCTAATATTTCAAAAAAAGAAGAAGTAGATGAAAATTTTGGGGCAGATATTTTTGGAACATGGTTGCACAATACACTTGAAAAAATTGATAAGGATTTTGGGCCAATAATTACTGAAGAAAAAATAGATATAATCTTAACGCAGTTAGAACAAAGACTTAATGAAGCCTATCAGGAAAAATTTGGTGGATTTGTTGTTGAGTCTGGAATGAATTATCTTTTAAAACAAGTTGCTGAACAATTACTTGCTGATTTTTTTATAAATCAAAAGCAAACTCAGAATTTGCCAATTGAAGTCATAAATGCCGAACAGTTAGTTGAAGTAGTATTTGAAAAAGAGATTTTGGGTAAAATACAAAAAATTAAAATAGCAGGAAGAATAGATAGAATAGAAAGAGAAGGTAATATTCTTAAAGTTATTGATTATAAAACGGGAAAAGTAACGAATAAGGAACTTGAAACCCCACGTGAACTTTCTTTGGAAGAGGCTTTACTTGAGCCCGAAAAAGAAAAATTGCGTCAACTTTGGTTATATCAATATTTGGTTACGAAGTCAATGAATAATGGAAAATTATTTATTGGAGGGAAAAAGTATGAGAATTATGAGGTGAATGCTAAAATTTATTCATTTCGTAATTTAAAAGAAAAATTAGAAGTAAATTTAAGTTTTGAAAGTAACCCTGAAACTTTTGGGTTTGTTGATAAATCCGAAGAAATTTTGACTAATATTATCACTGATTTACTAAATCCTGCTTTGAATTTTACACAAACCTCAGATTTGAAAGTTTGTGAACGTTGTGATTTTAGAGGAATCTGTGGTAGATAATTTGATTAATTTTGAAAAAAGAAACCAAACTATCTACGAAAGGAATTAAAAATATTCCATTTCTCGACCTAAAGTCGATTAATCGTCCATTTGAAAAGGAGATTAATAATGCTGTTAGGCAAGTTACGTCGTCTGGGTGGTATATCCTTGGCGAGGAAGCAAAGAAATTTGAAAATGCATTTGCAAAATTTTGTGGTGCAAAACATTGCATTGGCGTAGCCAATGGACTTGACGCACTGGTACTTTTGTTAAAAGCCTCAAACTTTCCACAAGACTCTGAGATTATTGTTCCTGCAAATACTTATATAGCAACAATTTTAGCTATAACTCTCGCAGGTCATAAACCAATTTTGGTCGAGCCAGACCCTCAGACTTTTCTAATTGATGCTCATAAGATTGAAGAAAAAATTAGCAGAAATACAAAAGCCATTCTGGTAGTGCATCTTTATGGTAAGTGTTGTGAGATGGATACCATTTTAAAAGTTGCACAAAGATATGATTTAAAAGTTTTTGAAGATGCAGCTCAAGCCCATGGAGCCATTTATGAAGGAAAGCGTGCTGGTAATCTTGCCGACGGTGCCGGTTTTAGCTTTTATCCAACTAAAAATTTAGGAGCATTAGGTGATGCTGGAGCAATTACAACAAACGATAATTTGTTGGCAGAAAAAATAAGAGCTCTGCGGAATTATGGGTCTGGGAAAAAATATATTTTCGAGTTTCAAGGATTGAATAGTAGACTTGATGAAATACAGGCATCTGTATTAAATGTAAAATTAAATCGTATAGAAGAAGATAATTTTATTCGTCAAAAAATTGCAAATAGATATTTATCCGAAATAAATAATGATAAAGTGATTCTTCCTCCCGCTGATACTTGCAAACTTGATGCTTGGCATTTATTTGTAGTTAGGGTTGATAATAGAGATAATTTTAGGAAATATTTATTAGAGAATGGAATAGGTACTGACATTCATTATCCTATACCACCACATAAACAGTTGGCATATCGAGAATGGAATAATAAGACATTTACCATTACTGAGCAAATTCATGAACAGGTGGTTAGTATTCCACTCAATGTAGTTTTGAGTGAAAATGAAGTAACTTATATTATTGATAAAATTAACAAGTACTAAATTTTTATTGGAATGACTAAAATCCTTTCAGTTGTAATTCCAGTTTATAAAGGGGCTAAGACAATTACTAGACTTGTTGAAACCCTTCAGCTTGAACTTAATAAATATGATTTTGAAATTATTTTAGTTAATGATGGTAGTCCTGATGATTCTGAAAAAGTTTGTCAATTACTTGTAGAAAAATATACAAACTTAAAGTTTTATTCTTTGAGAAAAAACTTCGGAGAGTTTAATGCGGTTATGTGTGGGTTAAATCATGTAGAGGCAAAATACGCAGTTATCATTGATGATGATTTCCAAAACCCACCTTCTGAAATTATTAAACTATTAGATGAAGCTCAACTGAATCAACACGATGTGGTTTATAGTTACTATGCTGAAAAAAAACATAGTTTATTTAGAAATTTTGGTAGCTGGTTGGTCAATCGTTTAACCACATCTTTATTGAAAAAACCTAAAAACTTATATTTATCAAGCTTTAAACTTATTAATTTTGAAGTAATACAAGAGATAATCAAGTATAAAGGACCGTACCCATATATTGATGCGTTGATATTTAGGGTAACTAATAATGTAGGAAAAATTCAGGTAAAACACAATAAAAGGATGGAGGGCGAGTCAAACTATACACTTAAAAGGTTGGTTACGCTTTTTATGACAATTTTATTTGGCTATTCTATTTTACCAGTTCGATTAATTCTTTCATTGGGGATATTTCTAATTCTCTTATCCATTTTGATGTTGTTTGCCTACCTTTTTCACTTTATTCCTGATTGGGGATTATGTATATTTATATTCTTTGGTGGTATTCAACTGACTTCCTTGGGTATCATTGGGGAATACATTTCAAAGGCATTCTTATCTCAAAATAATACACCACAATATATTGAAAAGTAGTAAATATCTAAAATGCTAATTAATTACGAGGAATATAAGATGATGTACGAGGCAGAAGGAAGCCTCTGGTGGTATAAAATTCTACATGAAAAAGTACTTAGTGCTATAACTGAAAGATACAAAGAAGATAATAAAATAAAAATTTTAGATGCTGGATGCGGTACAGGAGGATTAATGGATTATTTAATTAGAAATGGTTATACAAATATTCAAGGTTTTGACTTCTCTATTGATGCAGTGTCATTCTGTAAGCAAAGAGATTTGGATGTTAAGCATTTGGATATCACTAAATTAGACAAAGTCTTTAATCATGATGAATTTGATGTAATTGTAAATAATGATGTCGTATATCAATTTGAAGATAATGAAATCACGAAGATTTTTGGTGATTTTAGTAGAATAATCAAACCCACTGGTATCATCATTACTAATAATAATGCCTTTAATATTTTTCGTGGTACTCACGATATAGCAGTGGGAGGAATGCAACGATTTACAATCAAAAGTTTTAGAAGAATATTAAATGTATTACCCTTAAGAATTTATAGTTTTACTTATTGGAGTTTATTCCTCTCACCAATAATCCTTTTGGTTCGTTTGATACAGCAATTCCAAATAAAACTAAATCTTATCAATTTGAATAATATTAAATCAGATGTGAAAGTACCTTCAGAAATCATCAATAATTTATTTTTTCAACTAGTAAAATTTGAATCTTATTTATTTAAAAAATCCTTTTTCGGGAGTTCATTATTTATAATTATTGGAAAAAAAAATTAATACTTATGTGATTGATTATCAGTTGAATAGATATTATGTACTGTAAATATTGAAAAAAAACTTGTTATACTATTGACAAAATAATTTTTTTGCCGTACTTTTGTATCACAATAAGGCAGTGACCAAAAAACATAGAGAGATGGCAGAGTGGTCGAATGCGGCGGTCTTGAAAACCGTTGACTGTCAAAGGTCCGGGGGTTCGAATCCCTCTCTCTCTGCTAAAAGGCGAATCGAAAGGTTCGCCTTTTTTTGTATATTTACTGTGCGATAATATCACTTTTATTTAAAAATTCTATGTGGGAAGAACAAGATAACCGACTTAAGCGTACGTTCAAATTCAGGGATTTCTCTGAAGCTTTTGCGTTCATGACTCGTGTCGCCTTTTTAGCAGAACAGCAAAATCATCATCCAAATTGGTCAAATGTATGGAATGTAGTTCAAATTGAACTTACAACACATGATGAAGCAAATACAGTTACTGAAAAAGATAGAAAGTTAGCCAAAAGTATTGACGGACTTTTAAATTAAATGAAAAAATCAAATTATCCACAAATGTTTATAAGTTGTTGATTATCAGCTATTTATGTAAATGGTAATCCAAAATATTAGCTATCAAATACGCAAGTTTAGGATTTTTTTATACAATACCCTTTAAATTTAGCCAATAATTAGGGCTTTATTCGGCCTGAGAATTGAATATAATACTTTTATTTGATAATTAGTGCAGGATATTTAATTGTCGGGCAGTATAAATGCACATAAATTGTATAAAAAAATCCTAAAATGTAGTTTTTACCCTAATTAACTAGACTATGTCAAATGAATTAAAAAAACAAATAAGTCTATATAGTCTGACAATGATTGCCATTGGCTCAAGTATAGGTTCTGGTATTTTTAGAACCCCATCTGAAATTGCCTACTATTTACCAAGTGAAGGTCTAATGTTATCAGTTTGGATTGTAGGTGGACTTATTGCATTATGTGGAGCATTGACTTTTGCAAAAATTGCAGAACATTTTTCACAAGTGGGTGGGTTTTACGTATATCTAAAGGAAACATATGGTAATTTACCCGCATTTTTGTATGGATGGTCGATGTTAGTAGTAATAAATACTGGCTCCTTAGCAGCATTGAGTTTAGTTTTTACTACTTATTTAAAAGTCTTTTTTAACATTTCTGAAAATGCTGAGCTAATAATTGCCATTTTAGCAATTACTTTACTAACATTAATGAATGTTGTAGGGGTTAAGTTAGGAAGTCTATTTGCTAGTATTTTCACGTCGGCAAAATTACTTGGAATTATTTCGGTAGTTTTAATAGGTTTTTTTTGGGGTACTAATACCAAAATTGATTATTTTAACATTGAATATCCAAGTAATTCGAATAATTTATCATTAATTTCAGCTTTAGGCTTAGCGTTAATTGGTGTAAGCTTCTCTTATGGTGGATATCAACATGCTACGTTTATCGCTTCTGAAGTTAAAGATGCAAGCAAAATCGTTCCCAAAGCACTTATTATAGGCATATTGGCAGTTTGTTTCGCGTATCTCACTATCAATTTTGCATATTTAAAGCTGATTCCCATCAACCAAATGGTCAATTCTAATAGTGTTGCATCGGATGCCATAAGTACAATTTGGAGTTTGGGTAGTAAGTTTATTTCTTTTTTAATTGTACTTTCTGTTTTAGGCACAATTGGTATATATATATTAACAGCTCCACGTATTTACTTCGCAATGTCTGATGATAAACTTTTTTTTAAAAAATTTGCAGAGATTCATCCTAAATATCATACTCCCTTTTGGGCAATTATTTTTCAATCAATTTGGACCATTTTTTTGCTGATTTTCTGGAAGACTTTTTCTAATCTAATTACTTATGTTGTATTTGTTGATACGCTTTTTTTCTTATTAGCGGCTACTACTTATTTTAAGTTAATTAAAAATAAAACTTTTATTGGTAAAATGATAGCTAGCATTTTTATTGCAATGTGTTTGTTTATTGTGTTGAATACTTTAATCGAAAAACCACAGCAAGCATTTGCTGGAGTAATGTTCTTAGGAATTGGGTCTATTGTTTTTCAAATTTTTAAGAATAAAAGCTTAAATATATAGTTGTAAAGTGCAGATAATGCGATATTTTAATCCTATTTTAAATGAATCAATCTTTTATAATTAATCAGTTAGCAGAAGAAAGAGAGAGCTACTTCAATGCTGTTGCTCCTCCGATTATACAGACAAGTAACTTTGCTTATCCAACAGTTGATGAATTTAAGTTTGCAATAGAAAATGAAAAAGAAGAACATATTTATACCAGAGGTAATAATCCTACGGTAGACATGTTATGTAAAAAGATGGCTGCTTTAGAGGGAGCTGAAGACTGTCTAATGGTAGGAAGTGGTGCGGCAGCTATTTCGAATGCGGTTATTTCACAGATAAATGCTGGAGAGCATATAATTAGTGTAAGAAATCCATACACTTGGGCAAATCATTTAATGACAAAAATTTTAACTAGATTTAACGTTGAGACGACTTTTGTTGATGGTACAAATATTGAAAACTTTATAAAAGCTTGCAGACCTAATACAAAATTAATCTATCTAGAATCTCCCAACTCATGGACCTTTGAACTGCAAGATTTAAAGGGCATAGCAGAATTTGCAAAAAGTAAGGGTATAATTACAATTATTGATAATAGTTATTGTACTGCACTATGTCAAAAACCATTGGAATTCGGAATTGATTTAGTTGTATATTCTGCAACTAAGTATTACAACGGACATAGTGATGTAGTTGCTGGGGCGATTTGTGGTTCTCGTGAGAAGATTTCGCAAATATTTCATAATGAATTTATGACCTTAGGAAATATTTTATCTCCTCAAAATGCGTGGTTAATGCTACGGAGTTTAAGAACTCTGTCTATTCGCTTAAAACAATCCTCTGAAACAACTCTTAAAGTTATTGATTTTTTAAAAAATTCGGATAAAATTGAGCAATTATGGTATCCTTTTAGTAATGATAATCCACAAATAGAGCTCGCCCAAAGACAAATGAAAATGCCAATGGGGATGTTTACGGTTTCTTTTAAAGAAAAACGCGTTGATAAAATAAAGAAATTTTGTGAATCACTACAAAATTTTCTAATTGCCGTTTCTTGGGGAGGACACGAATCTCTAATTATGCCCAAATGTGCATTTGTTAGTGCCGATGACCCACAAGTAAGCATGCTCCGATTTTATATCGGATTAGAAGAGGCTTCAACTTTAATTGACGATTTAGAGAAAAACTTAGCTATATTATAGCATTTTTAGCTATAAATCATCAAATTTTAAAAATAAAAACGCTGATGCACCAAAAGTGCATTGTCAATTAAGATGTTTGTAAAATCTTAATACCATGAATAGACATTACGAGGTCTTGATTGTAAGCTTACTAAGTATCCCTTAGGAGCATACAATTCTTTTTCTTCGTTCATACGAGTCATTAAAAGACCACCGATTGCGAGTGAGGCGATTGTAAGTAATAACATAGTTTTGCACGTTTAATACTATAAATTTTGTTAATTACTTAGACAAAAGCAATACTAATAAATTTTCAAGTGCCGATTATCAGATTTTTTAGTCATAAAATCTAAGTTTTGATGCTTGAAAAACTGATTTTTTTAGTTTTACTTTTGGCCTCTGGATACCATAATAATTTTTGTGTACAAATTATTAATAGTAATATACATTTCGTGGGCGAGATTGTAGGTTAACTAAATAACCTTTAGGGGCATATAATTCTTCAGTTTCACGAACTTTTGTCATCATGATACCACCGATTGCAAGGGCTAAGGCTGCTAATAACATGGCTTTATGGGATTAATTAGGATTTATAGAAAATAATATTTCTTCAAAAATATGTAATTAAGTTTTACTTGTCAAGTATTTTCAGAAAATTTTGAAAATTATATAAACTTTGAATTGATTAATTTATTTAGTGGTAAATTCGCTTTAAGAATGAGTGAAAAGTATCTCAAAATCGACTACTTCAAATTTGATTATATGATAAAAATCACTCATTGTTGATACTAAAATTGTTAATTTTGTGAAAAAAAAATTGTGAAAATAATATTAGTTCCTACTCCAATAGGCAATTTGGAAGATATTACCTTAAGGGCTATCAATGTACTAAAATCAGCAGATTTGATTTTAGCCGAAGATACCCGTAATACTGGGTTTCTGTTAAAACATTTGGACATCTCAAAACCTTTGCAGAGCCATCATGCTTTTAATGAGCACCAAACGCTTAGCAAAGTGATTGAAAGAATAAAAAAGGGAGAAAAAATTGTATTAGTTTCTGATGCAGGTACACCAGCTATTTCTGACCCGGGTTTTTTATTAGTAAGAGAATGTCTGAGAAACCAGATAGAGGTGGAGTGTCTGCCCGGGCCCACTGCCTTTGTGCCAGCTTTAGTAAATTCAGGTTTGCCTTGCGATAAATTCGTTTTTGAGGGGTTTTTGCCAGTAAAAAAAGGACGTCAGACACGGTTAAAAGCACTATCAGTGGAAGATAGAACCATGATTTTTTATGAGTCACCCTTTCGATTATTAAAGACCTTGGAGCAATTTGTAGAGTATTTTGGTGCTGACCGACAAGCTTGTGTTTCAAGAGAAATTACAAAAATGTATGAAGAAAATGTTAGGGGAACTTTAACAGATGTGATAGCTAGTTTTGCCAATCGTACTGTTAAAGGAGAAATCGTAATTGTAGTAGCAGGAAAAGAATCAAAGTAAAAAAATATGTTTGAAACAATTAAAAATCTTACTTTAGAGCAGTTGGTTATTATTACTTCAACGCCACTTTACACAGTACTTATTCTGAGTGAAATTATAGTTAGTAATTATCAGCATCGCCACTATTATACCATTAAAGACACTATTACCAACCTTTATTTAATGATTTTAAATGGTGGCCTAGACCTCATTTCTCGAGGAATTACATGGGGTATATTAGCATGGATTTATCAATTTCATTTTGTTGAAGTTCAAAATCCCATACTTTATTGGGTTTTATTATTTGTAGCCGAAGATTTCTTGTATTACTTACTGCATTTTGTTGACCATTATACTAGATTCTTTTGGGCTTCACATGTAACTCATCATTCATCTGAACAGTTTAATCTTACTGTTGGTTTTCGCTCTTCTGTCTTCCAACCACTTTACCGTTTTATCTATTTTATTCCTTTATCTCTACTAGGATTTAAGGTTGCGGATATGGCAGTAATGTATTCTATCACTCAAATTTATGGTATTTTAGTTCATACAAGTTATATTCCAAAATTTCGTAAAATGCCTTTAAAAATATTGGAATACGTAATTGTTACACCGTCTCAGCATCGTGTGCATCATGCTTCTAATATTGAATATTTAGATAAAAATATGGGTATGTGCCTATCTATTTGGGATAGAATGTTTGGTACATTTCAAGAAGAAATTGATGAGTTACCTATTCGTTATGGTCTAACATATCCACTTGAAGATAGAGGTCCTGTCAATATTGTTTTTCATGCTTGGAAAGACTTATGGAATGATTTGAAAAAGCCATCAAGTTTCATGACCAAATTAAAACTATTATTCATGCCACCAGGCTGGTCGCCAGATGGTAGTACTAAAACCAGTAAGCAACTTAGGGAAGAGTTGGTTAGTCAGAAGCAGAACAAAATTGTTTAGAATTAAGCAAATTAACATTACCTTTGCCAAGTTAAATAATTAAAATATACACTTAATAATGACTCTACTACAAAACAAAGTAGCCTTAGTTACAGGTGCCTCACGTGGTATTGGACGTGAGATTGCTAAGAAATTTGCAGAACAAGGAGCAAACGTTGCTTTTACATATTTATCAAGCGTAGAAAAAGGACAAGCCCTTGAAGCTGAACTAGCAGCTTATGGAGTTAAAGCAAAAGGATTTCGTTCGGATGCTTCAGATTTTGCCGCAGCTGAACAGTTAGTGACAGATGTTGTAGCAGAATTTGGGACATTGGATATTTTAGTAAATAATGCGGGAATTACTCGTGATACACTCTTAATGCGAATGTCTGAAGAGCAATGGGACGAAGTATTACGTGTAAACCTAAAGTCAGTATTCAACCTAACAAAGGCTGCTACTAAGCCAATGATGAGAGCTAAAAGTGGTTCAATAATCAATATTACCTCGGTTGTTGGCTTGATGGGAAATGCTGGTCAAGCAAACTATTCTGCTTCTAAAGCAGGTATTTTAGGTTTTACTAAATCGGTAGCCAAGGAGTTAGGTTCAAGAAATATACGTTCAAATGCTTTAGCACCGGGTTTTATTGAAACAGAAATGACTGGAGAGCTTAATGAAAAGGCATTAGAAGAATGGTTAAAAAATATTCCTTTGAGACGTGCCGGACAAGGTGAAGATGTGGCAAATGCCTGCGTTTTTCTTGCCTCTGACATGTCGAAATACATCACTGGACAAACGCTCCAGGTAGATGGAGGAATGTTGATGTAGGAGTTCTAAAAGCTCAAGCTAAATATGAAATGTCGTCAAGTAGAAGTTTTCTTCTGCTTGACGACATTTTTTTGTATCTTGGCAGAATATTTGAACGCTAATACTTGTTATTATTGTAAGTATTTGAGCCGCTTTCATCCATCATCTCTTTGTTTATTGACTAACAATTAATGAAATCAGAATTTATTTTTCAATCTTCACCTTGGTTTGTTTTACTATGCTTATTGGCTGGTGGGATTTACGCATTTGTATTATATCAGAATAAAAAAATATTTAATCCACTTCAGAATTGGCTTTTAGCGATTGCTCGTGGTGTTTTGGTTAGTTTATTGGCCTTTTTGCTCTTGAACCCATTATTAAGAAGTATTAAGTCTGTTATTGAAAAGCCAATTGTAGTTTTAGCCATTGATAATTCCAAATCAATTACAATTGTTGGAAGCGAAAAACTTAACCAACTCAAATCTAAACTACAAAAATTAAAAGAATCAATAGAAGCGAAAGGTGTTTCTGTTGAAATACAAAATTTAGATGAAAACGCTGAAAATCGGTCTATTAACGACTTAAAATTTGACAAAAAGAAAACAGATTTATCCAAATTGCTTACTAATATTAAGTCAAGCTATGAGGGAAGGAATTTGACCGATGTTGTTGTTGTATCAGATGGTATTGTTAATGAGGGGGTTTCTCCAACTTATGCTAAGTATAGTTTTAACATTCATTCAATTGCTGTTGGAGATACTACCCAGAGAAAGGATGTAAAGTTAAAGGCTATTTATGCCAATAGAATTGCTTATTTAGGTAATAAATTCCCAATACAAGCAGAAATTTCAAGTTTTGGTTTCCAGGGAAAAAATACGACAGTTTTACTAAAATTAGCTGGAAATATTATTGATAAACAAGTCATTAGTTTTGATAAGCAAGAAGATTTAAAACAAGTAACATTTTATGTGACAGCTCAAGAAAAGGGAATGCAACGATTTACTATTGAGGTTGTACCGCTCAATGCTGAATTTTCCACTCTAAATAACTCAAAAGACACTTATATTGATGTGGTAGATGGGAAAGAAAAAGTGCTTTTAGTTGCACTTTCTCCACACCCTGATGTGAAAGCTCTAAAAAGTATCATTGAGCAGAATGATTTGTATGAGCTAACGGTTAAAATTATTCAAAGTGATGATGTTAATCAAATTGGAAACCAACCTTTTGATGTTTTAATCTTACATCAATTACCTGATATTTATGGATTAGGTACAAATTTGATGAGTAAATTATTGGCTCAAGGTAAGCCAACTTTCTTTGTACTTGGCAATCAGACTAATATTACGGCATTCAATGGTATACAACAAGCGATTTCTATTGCCTCTCAAGTTGGAAGAGCTGATAAAGTAACTGCTAAGTTTAATAATAACTTCAATTTGTTTAATCTTGATGCCGAAAAACTAGGTATTTTAGAACGACTTCCTCCCATTTTAGCACCCTTTGGTGATTATAAACCTAATTCCGGTAGTGAAACTATACTTTATCAAAGAGTTGGTTCGCTAACAACACCTAAACCATTATTAATTACTAATACGAGTGTGGCTCGTAAATGTGCTGTTTTGACTGGAGAAGGGATTTGGCTCTGGAGATTAGAGGAGTTTTCACTGACAGATAAACAAGAAATTGTGGATGAAATTATCATGAAATCATTACAACTAATTTCTGTGAAGGATGATAAACGTAAGTTAAGGGTTTATCCAATAACACCAGAGTTTTCAGTTGATGAAAAAATAGTTTTCGAAAACGAAGCTTATAACGATATTTATGAACGCATCTATAATCAAGAAATGAAACTTGAGTTGATAGATGAGAAAGGAAAAGTAAGAGTTTATAATTACACAACCACTAAGGACAATAGTCGTTTCGAATTAACTGGACTTGTGGAAGGTGTTTATAGATATAAAGCATCAACGCAAGTTTTGGGGAAGAGCGAGTTGGTTGAGGGACAATTTATTGTTAGGAATACCGACTTAGAAAGTTTGAATACAACGGCTGATTTTAATCTATTAAGAACTTTGGCCCTAGAAAATAATGGCCAATTTACTACTGCAAATTCGGCAGATAAGTTGAGCTCATTTTTTGATACTATCAAGGCTCCTGATAAAGTTACGAGCACTGAGGAGATGAATGAATTTATTAATCTTAAGTGGCTATTCTTTGTGCTTTTGACCTTAGTTAGTATTGAGTGGGGAGTAAGAAAATATCTCGGAAGTTATTAAAAAAGCTGTCTCTTTTGCATTCGTTATATAATTGAAAATAAAATATAAAGCGATGTTTCGGTCCTGTTTAATATAAAATTAAACGTATTCGCATGATATGCTATAACATTGATTAATTTTGTGTCTTAATCAACAAATAGTGTATGAATATCGGTGATAAAGTTAGACTAATACATTCGAAAGAAGAAGGGATTGTAACCAAGTTTTTAAAAAATGATGTTGTTGAGGTTGAAATTGAAGAAGGCTTTAAGTTGCCTGTTTTGAGAAAAGAACTAGCCATTGTTTCTAAAACAGAAGATAAAATTTTCAAACCACAACAAAAGGTTACTGAAGTAATTGCACCTCAAAAAAATATAGGTAATTTAGCCAAAGCCGATAAAGGTATTTTCTTAGCTTTTTTACCAAAAAATGAAAAAATACTTACGCTTCACCTCATCAATAACACCGATTGGGATTTACCATATTCTTTAACCTCAGGTTCTGAAAAAAATCATAGAGGTTTACTCGGAGGTTATTTAACTGCCCGTTCCTTTCAAAAATCTCCAATTGATTTAGATTTGAAAGACTTTGACAATTGGGGGAATCTTACCTTTCAGGCATTTTACTATAATTTTAGTTATTTCTCTGAAAAGACACCTTTTTCAAAAAAGCTGAGGTTGAGAGCAAATACATTTTTTAGTCACAAAAAAATGGCTCCAATTCTTCAAAAAGAATGTTTCCTTTTTCAATTAGACGCAGAAGAAGCCCCATTGGTTATCAATCCAAGTGAACTAAAAGAGAAAATGTTTGAATCCAGAACTGATGAAATTCTTCCTAAAGTAATTGAAAAGCCTGCGTCAACCATTGATTTACATATTGAGGAATTAACCTCTAATTCTAATAATATGTCAAATGCCCAAATACTTGAATTACAACTACGTACGTTTGAGTTAAAATTTGAAAGTGCTATTGCTTCTGGAATGGATGAAATAATTTTTATTCACGGTGTCGGAAATGGTGTATTGCGACAAGAAATTCAAAAAAGGTTAGCTGGGCATAAGAATGTTGCATGGTTTCAAGATGCTCAAAAAGAAAAATTTGGTTATGGAGCAACTCGAGTTAAAATAAAGTAAGAGTATTTACTGTTATTTGTCAAATAAATTAACCTATATTTTAAAATCAATGAAGAGTAAAAAAGCGATTCTAACACTAAAAACCCTTGCATTCATTTCATCGTTTTTTTTAGCACATGTAGTCGTAGCTCAAAAGGCCAATCCAGAAGCACCCGCTGAAAGTTATTTACAAGATACCGTAGTCGTGCAAAAAGTTTTTTCAAATATTAGTATTCCTTTCGATATTGCCATGAGTGATATCGAAAAACAAATCAACACCACAGTATATGGTCTGATTTATGAAGATAATAGTTATACTGATGATAACAATGATAACTTCAAATGTAAAGTTTGGAAGAAATCAAATATCGTAATTACGGCCGCTACTAATGATGTTTTCGATTTTACAGTACCAATAAAAGTTTGGGCTGAAAAAGGAATAGGAGCTTTTGGTTATATGAAGTATATTCCAGTAGAATTTGAGATGAATCTTAAATTCTCTACAAAATTCACCATTAAGCCCGATTGGTCAGTTCAAACCTTTACTACCCCTAATGGCTACGAATGGATTACAAAACCCAAGTTAAATGTAGGTTTTGATGTACCAATTGATTTTATTATTGGAAAAATTATTGATGGTAATCATTCCAAGTTTGCGAAGTCTCTAGATGATGCAGTCGCTAAAAACATGACTTTGAAGCCTTATGTAATTCAAGCTTGGAATGCTTCAACACAACCATATTTGGTTTCAGAAGAATATCGTACTTGGGTAAAATTTACGCCACTTGAAATTTCTATGGTTCCACTAAGAACTGTGGGCAGAAACATTAAATCTGTAATAGGCATTAAAGCATACACTGAAACACTCACTGGTGAACGACCTTTTACGCCATTTGCAGTGAGTAATGTGCCTAATTTGAAAATTGTAACGGGTATTTCGAATGATTTTCAAGTTGGACTCATGAGTGATGTTTTATTTACAGAAGCTGCAGCCATTGCTCAGAAGATGTTTGTTGGACAAACGTATGAATTTCAAGAGGGTAGGTATAAAATTGAAATTACTGGGATTGATATTTATGGTAGTGATGAGTTTTTAGTAATCAAAGCTGATATTAAAGGGAGTCTTAAAGGAACAATCTATATAAAAGGGATACCCGTATATGACCCAAACAAGAAAAAAATAGTATTATCGGATACGCAATTTGATATTAAAACCAAAAATATATTAGCTAAAGCTGCAGCATGGCTCTTAGAGGGTAAGCTTGTAAAGATGATTGAAGATGAATTCGGTATACCAGTTGATGAGCTTATTACTTATGCTAAGCAAAATATTGAAACTTCTATGAATACCGAATATAAAAAAGGAGTGAAGTTAAGCGGTAAAATTGATAGTGTTCAACCAGATAAGGTCTATCTCACACCAACGAGTATTGTAGCATTGGTAACGGCAAAGGGTAAAATTGAGGTAAAAGTAGAAGGGCTTTAATTATATAAATCAGAAATTCTATAAAACCTGCAATGACCTTGCAGGTTTTTTGTATTTTTGCAATTAGAAAAATAAGCTGTCTTATCGCGGTTTATTAATAACTGAGGAAAGTCCGAACAGCATAGAGCATCATGCTACCTAACGGGTAGGAGATAATTGGGTGACTAATTATTTACAGCCAGTGCAACAGAAAACAAACTACCGTAGTAATGCGGAAAAGGTGAAAAGGTAGGGTAAGAGCCTACCGCTCGGTTGGTGACAAACGAGGCATGGTAAACCTCATGAGCTGAAAGACCAAATAAACCGGCGTTTCGTTGAGCATTTGCTCGGCGTTAAGAGCTGCTCGTTCGAGTCGGAGGGTAGGTTGATAGAGGCAAGTAGTGATACTTGTTCGAGATAAATGATAAGAATAGTTTTTATAACTATACAGAATTCGGCTTACAGGCTTATTTTTCTTCTCTAAAATATTAAAATGCAGATAAAATCCCCTAAAATTAGAGTTTTTGACCATTTTATAATAAAAAAGAGCTTAATTGTTTGATTTCCAAGGTAATAGTAATACCTTTGCAGTCCAAATAAAAACGGGGACGAGCTCCCCAGCTTTAAATCTAAAAGAACAAATGGCAGTTAAAATCAGATTAGCAAGAAGAGGACGCAAGCAAGCTCCTATCTACGATATCGTAGTAGCAGACTCACGCTCACCTCGCGATGGTAAATTCATCGAGAAATTAGGTCAGTACAACCCACAATCAACACCAGCTGGTATTACGTTGAAAGACGACAGAGCTGTATATTGGTTAATGGTAGGTGCAGAACCAACAGATACAACCAAGAAAATCTTATCTGTAAGAGGTGTGATGTTGAAAAAACACTTACAAGTTGGTGTAGCAAAAGGTGCTATCACTCAAGAAGTGGCTGACGCACGTTTCGAAGCTTGGGCTAAAGAAAAAGACGCAAAAAGAGAAGCAAAAATTGCTAAATTAACTGAAGGCAAAGATGCTGCTAAAAAAGCAGCTTTCGAAGCTGAAAAGAAAAAGCGTGCTGACATGGAAGCAGCTCAACAAAAAGCAGCTGAAGAAGCAGCGGCCGCAGCAACAGCAACTGAAGAAACAACTGAAGAGGCTCCTGCAGCTGAAGCTTCAGAAGAAACAACAGAGGCTTAATTCTTGGCAATTAATGTTATCATACAAAAAATCCTCGCCCTTAAAGCGAGGTTTTTTTTTAAGAAAAATTATTGAAGAAAATAAAAATCCGCTGATATGACAAAAGAAGATTGTTATCTACTCGGACGCCTCACCAAAACACATGGTTTGAAAGGCGAGCTTACTATTTGGTTGGATGTAGATTATCCAGAAGAATATGAAGATCTTGATTCTGTATTAGTAGAAATTAAGGGTGAGTTAGTACCTCACTTTGTAGAAGAGATTCAAATCAGACCTAATAAGTCAATTATTAAGTTTGAAGATATAAATAGCATTGAGGCCGCTCAAAAAATTGTCAATTGTGATTTGTATTTGCCCAATGACAACCTTGAAGAACTAGATGATGACCAATTCTACTACCATGAAATTATTGACTTTGATATTGTGGATGATTCGTACGGGAAATTAGGGAGAGTATCGGCAGTTTATACGGCTGAGGTACAAGACTTAATTGCAATGGTTTATCAAAATAAGGAAATATTAATTCCTATTAGTGATGAAATTGTAAAAACAGTTGACCGTGATAAAAAAGAGTTGTACACTAGCTTACCTCAAGGCTTATTAGAAGTGTATTTAGAGGAAGGCAATGAATTGCCTGATGATGCAGATGAGGATGAACAATAGGTTTGTATAAAAATCATGGAAAACGAAAATTTGAATACCGAAATAACTAATAGTGCAGGTTTACGAATTGATATCATTTCGTGTGTGCCACGATTGTTAGATAGTTTCTTTGACCATTCAATCTTGAAGAGAGCTAAAGAAGCTGGGCACGCCGAAGTAGTAATTCATGACCTACGTGATTACTCCACACATAAGCAAAAACAAATTGATGATTATGCCTTTGGGGGTGGAGCAGGAATGGTTCTCGGAATTGAGACAATTGCTCGTTGTATTCGTAGTTTGCAAAATATTAGAATTTATGACGAAATAATTTACATGACTCCTGATGGCGAACGTTTCGAACAAAAAGTAGCAAACCGACTCTCAATGTCAAAAAATTTAATGATTCTTTGTGGACATTATAAAGGAATTGATGAACGGGTAAGAGAACATTTCATAACCAAAGAAATATCTATTGGTGATTATGTTCTTTCTGGCGGAGAGCTGCCTGCGGCTGTGGTAAGTGATGCTATCATACGTTTGATTCCAGGTGTATTGAATGATGAGACTTCAGCACTTACAGATTCTTTCCAAGATAACCTTTTAGCTCCACCAGTATATACAAGGCCTGCTGATTTTGAAGGATGGAAAGTGCCTGAGATATTATTATCTGGACATGAGAAAAAAATTGCGGAGTGGCGTTTGGAGCAATCAATCAAACGAACACAAGCACGCAGACCAGATTTATTACAGTAGCAAAAAGGCTTGGAATCTCCAAGCCTTTTTTATTATTCGCCTTTGGGCCTAAACCACTCATACCATTCTTTAGGTTTTTTGTTCCAACCGATAAGCCATTTTGTAACTTCATCTATTTCTAATTCTTTAATATTATATGAAGTTCGTAGCATAATTGAATTCGGGAAAAGTTCTTTTGCTTTTTCTTCTCTATCTTTTGTTTGAGAAAATGTTTTGTATAAATCCCAACCGCCATAAAGATGTAAAATTTCATGAGCAATGGAGGCCGAGGCTAAATCTGAATTGTTTAAGTATTTCTCGTATAAAATAGCTCCTTCAACAAAGTATTTTTCCTTATCCATGTCGTCTTTATACGGCATTGCATAACCATTGCCTTTTCCTTTCATGAAAATAATCACATGTGCATTTGTGCATTTTGTATTTTTCTTAACCCAGCTATCAAATACCAAGGGATTTTTATAACCAACTTGTTGCAATACCTTAGAAACCAAATCAACTGCTTCATTACCAGAGGCTGTACCGCTGGCAATATCCATTTTGATATCTTGCTTCAATCCAAAATTACCACCTTCAAACTGAGTACTAATTCCTTCTTTATTGGCTTGTTGGGTAATCCACTGAGTGCTTTCATTGAGTTTATTGATAATATTCAATTTTTCGTTGTAAGTCCATTCGTTAGAAGGTCCAGAAACAAAGCAACTCAAAGTATAGATATTGCCTTCTAAAGCATAGGCACTTCCTGCCCGCCATTTATTTATAGGGAGAAGAGTTAAAGTAATAAAGGTTAAAATACTTCTTATCATTATTAATATTTATTTATAAATGCTCTTTGCAATATAATGGATTAAACTTTATTAAATTATATTTCCGATATAGTAAATAAAATGATAAGAAAAATTAATATAATTATTGAAAATGATTCGGTAAATTTTTATAATAATTGAGACGATATTCTTATTTAGTTTACTGCCTTAATTATCTAAATTATTCTGCAGTAGTTAGTTCAATGATTGTTGAAACTTTACTTACTGAGTTGGCTGGAAATCCTCCTTGTGAGGCGTGTTCGCGAATCTGGGTGCATTATAAATACAGTAAATTTTATCAGCAGTTACATAACTATAAACCCATTGGATTTGCGGTCCTAAAATGTTTAGTACGCCACAAGAGGTTTGTGAAATACCTTTCAATTGTTCAGCAGTTAAATTTCCTGCACCAGAAATTTCTCTTTCGATTACATACTTAGGCATAGTTTCACGTAGTTTTGTTTTTCCTACTCATTTGGCTTTTCGGGGTCGCCCCGTTTTTTTTGAGTTATGGGCTCCACGCTCTATTTCAACATTACAATTTAATTATTAATAAGTAATTAAATTTTATTTAACGGTATTCATAATTGATTATATAAGTATAATAAAAACAAAAAGTATTATAAATATATTAATAAATATTTATATAATAAGTATTAAATGACATATTTCTTTTGCTAAAAAAGTATCTTTTTTCGATTCAAACCCTGTTTTATCCTTGCAAAATCCGCTAAAAAATAGTAAATTTGTATATATTGAAATCTAAAAAGTACAATAAAAACCTAAAAAAATTATATAATCATCTTCATTAAAGTTAAATTAAAGGCTAATGGCTGAGGAAACAGAAAATTTAATTCCAGAGGGCGACGATTCCCAATCTTCCAACAACGGCACTATTATCCCAATAAACATCGAAGACGAAATGCGAGGGGCGTACATTGATTATTCAATGTCAGTTATTATCTCTCGTGCCTTACCTGATGTACGTGATGGCTTGAAACCAGTTCATCGCCGTGTATTATTTGGTATGGCAGAACTTGGTGTATATCATAATCGTGCATATAAGAAATCTGCTCGTATTGTAGGGGAGGTATTAGGTAAATTCCACCCACATGGCGACTCATCGGTATACATGACAATGGTGCGTATGGCCCAACCGTGGTCGTTACGTTATTTATTGGTTGATGGCCAGGGTAACTTTGGCTCAATCGATGGCGACTCGCCAGCTGCGATGCGTTATACTGAAGCTCGTTTGAAGCGTATTTCGGAAGAATTATTGGCAGATATCAATAAAGAAACCGTTGATTTTCAACCGAACTTTGATGATTCACTCGAAGAACCAACCGTTCTACCAGCAAAAATTCCAAACTTGCTCTTGAATGGGTCATCAGGTATCGCCGTTGGTATGGCTACCAATATGGCACCGCACAACCTTAGCGAAGTTGTAGATGGAATAAGGGCGTATATTGATAATTATGATATTACTGTTGAAGAGTTAATGCAACACGTAAAAGCTCCAGATTTTCCAACAGGTGGGGTTATCTATGGTTACAGTGGTGTTAAGTCTGCTTTTGAAACGGGTAGAGGTCGTATCATTATTAGAGCGGTAGCGAATTTTGAAGTTTCGAAAACAGGTAAAGACCAAATCGTAGTTACAGAAATTCCTTATATGGTTAATAAGGCTGCTTTAATTGAGAAAACAGCGGGTCTAATTAATGATAAAAAAATTGAGGGTATTTCAGATATTAGAGATGAATCTGACCGTGAAGGAATGCGTATCGTGTATGATTTACGCAAAGATGCAGTGCCAAATGTGGTATTGAATAACCTTTATAAGTACACTGAATTACAGTCATCATTTAGTATCAATAACGTAGCTCTTTCGAAGGGCCGCCCAGTGACGGTGAACTTGAAAGATATGATTCGTTTTTATGTTGAGCACCGTTTAGAGATTATTACTCGACGTACACAATATGATTTAAAAGAAGCTCAAAAGCGTGCTCATATCTTAGTTGGTTTATTAATCGCACTTGACTATTTAGATGCTGTTATTGCTCTTATTCGTAAGTCGAGAGATGCTGATGAAGCTAAAGCAGCTTTAATGGCTGGTGATTTTATGACAGCCAAAGAAAAAGAAGAATTCTTGGTAAATGGCTTACAACGACTTCAAATTGCAGAAACTTACGATATTGATACTTCAAGTGGTATCATTTTGAGTGAAATTCAAGCGAAAGCTATTTTGGATATGCGTTTACAACGCTTGACAGGCTTAGAGCAAGATAAAATATTAGCTGAATACAATGAAATTAAGGCATTAATTGATGATTTACGCTCTATTTTAGCTTCAGAAGAACGTAAACGTAATATTATCAAAGATGAATTAGCTGAACTTAAAGCCCGTTATGGTGATGAACGCCGCTCAAAAATTGAAATGGCTTCTGGTGAGTTCAGTATTGAGGATATGATCCCTGATGACGAAATGCTTGTAACGATTTCTCATCAAGGTTATATCAAGCGTACACCTTTACAAGAATATCGTACTCAAGGCCGTGGAGGTACAGGTTCTCGTGGCGTAAAGACCAAAGACGAAGATTATACAGAGCACTTATTTGCGGCAACTAACCACAATTATTTGCTAATTTTTACAAGAAAAGGACGTCTGTTCTGGATGCGTGTATTTGAAGTTCCAGAGGGTTCAAAAACTTCTAAAGGTCGTGCCATACAGAATCTAATCAATATCGAAGCTGATGATAAAATTCAAGCAGTATTGAATGTAAAGACACTTTCTGATGCAGATTATATTAGTAATAACTATATAGTGATGTGTACAGAAGATGGTACAGTGAAGAAAACACTTTTAGAAGCCTATTCTCGTCCACGCCAAGGAGGTATCATTGCAATAAATATCAACGAAGGAGATAATCTATTAGATGTAGCTCTTACGAATGGTGATAATGATATTGTGATTGCTGCACGTAATGGTAAAGTGGTTCGTTTCCATGAATCTGGAACCCGTCCAATGGGTCGAACAGCAACAGGGGTTAGAGGTATTAACCTTGAAGATGGAGATCGTGCGATAGGAATGGTTTGTGTATCTAGACCTGAAACGCAGCTTTTAGTAGTTTCTGATAAAGGCTACGGAAAACGTTCTGATGTTGATGAATACAGAATTACTTCAAGAGGTGCAAAAGGCGTTAAAACCTTGAATATTACCGAAAAAACTGGAAATTTGGTTGCAATCAAAGAAGTGACAGATGATGATGATTTAATGATTATCACAAAAAAAGGTGTTGCAATTCGTATCAAAGTTTCAGATTTACGTGTGATGGGCCGTAATACACAAGGAGTAAAGCTAATTCGTATGTCAGATACGGATGATATTGCTTCTGTTACCCGTATTATACGCGAAGATGAAGAAGAATCAGAGGTAAACGGAGAAGAAAACACAGCAGCAGGCGAAGAAACAGTAACCGTAGAGTAGGAGAGGAGTACCTCTTTTTTATAAGATTAGTAAAATTTAACTTGTTTAATATCAGAACATTATCAAGGAATTTAAACAAGTGATTCTGTTAATTCTTTGTTAATTGCACGAAAGTTTTTAATTTTCGTGCAATTAATATAGTCTAACCCCTAAATTAAAAGTTTTAAAACCAAAACCGAATTTATCAAATGAAAAAAATCATTTTAGCGTCTGTAATGACAGCGATTGCAACAGGTGTCTATGCACAGGCAGGAATTGATGCCCAACTGAAAGATGCCCAATGTAAGTCTGCCACTGATAATATAGCTAAAGCAGAAAAAGCTACTCAAGACCCTAAAAAAGGTGTAAAATCAGCTTCTTGGGTCAAGTTAGCTGAATCTTATCTTGAAATGGCAACAAACTGCGGAAAAGATTCTTTAGCATCTAAAAAAGCATTTGAAACATATCAAAAAGCATTAGAAATCGAGAAAGCAGCAGGAGGGAAGGGTTTAAAAGATATTGAGAAAGCTAGTACTGGAACTACTTCAAGTCTTTATACTGCCTTAATGCAACAAGGTGCAGGCTTTTATAATGCAAAGAATTTCAAAAATGCCCTTGATTTATTCAAATTAGCATCAAATACAAGTCCAAAAGATACTATGTCAGCACTTTATGCTGGTATTGTCGCTCAGCAGTCTCAAGATATGGAAAATGCTAAGACGTATTTTGGTAAATTCATTGACGAAGGAGGTAAAGATATTGCAGTATTTTATGGTTTATCTGAGCTTTACAGAGGTGACAAAGATTATGCAAAAGCAATTGAAGTATTGAAGAAAGGTATTGCTGCTAATCCAAAAGATAAAGATTTGCAAAGTTCACTCATCAATGTTTATCTCAATGGTAATATGATGAATGAAGCCATTGAAATGATGAAGCAAAGAATTGCAGGCACACCTAATAATGCCGAAAATGCAAAAACTTTAGCCGAAGATTATAAGAATTTAGGTACTTTATACGAAAATGGTGCCTCAGAATTTGAAAAGAAAATTCGTCCAATTGAAAGTGAGATTTTAGGTACTGCCAAAGAAAAAGCTGACGCAGAGAAAGAATTAGCGAGTGTTGAAGGCAAGAAATCTGCTCAAGAAGATGAATTAAAGCGTTTGACTGATCGTTTGAAGAAAGAGCCTAAAAACGCAGCGTCAATCAAAAACAGTATTGCAAGTGTAAATCAAATGATTGCATCTGCAAGTGCAGAAGTTTCATCAGTAAAGCAAAAGATTGAGAAACTTACCCAAGCAGCACAAGGAAATGCTCAAAAAGAAGCAGAATTGGTATCTTTACGTGCTAAAGATAGCGAATTAAAGGGTATGGCTGTTGCAAACTATAAGAAAGCTCTTGAAATTGACCCATCTAATTTTGATGCAAATTATAACTTAGGAGTATATTATTTCAACTCTGCAGTTGTAATTAAAGGTCAAGTAGATAGAATGGATATGAAAACATACAATGAGAAAGGTAAGGCAATTGAAGAGCAAGTTTGCGGAACATTCAATGAAGCAAAGACTTATTTCGATAAGTGTAAATCATTAAAGTCTGATGACCAAGATACTATTGCAAATCTTGAGAACTTAAAAGGTGTTCTTGAGCAATGTTCAAAACGTAAATAATTGGTTTTAAGAACACAAAAAAAGTCTGCTGAATTGTTCAGCAGACTTTTTTTGTGCCCAATAAGTATTAAATAGAGGAGTTATATAATTTTCTATTTAACATAATGTAAATTATATAACAGGTATTTTATAATAAATATCTTATTTTTTTAAGTATTTATCTATTATAATAGATACTTTTCTGCATTTACTTCTTCCTCTTTTCATTTATTTACACTCCTACTATATCAACATCATTTAGCTAAAACCTTAATTCCTTATACCTCCCTAAATTTAAGCCTTTTTGGCTATTTATTTGTTAGCTGAGAATTGAATGAAAAATTTAATCTGATATTAGATGCGTAAATATTCAATTCTCACAAATGGTATAAATGTCGGTTTGGGTCTATTAATTCTTACGAAAGTTAAGTTCCTGGAAGATTATAACATAATCTAATGACTATAACTATATTCAAAATTTTGTTTAATAGAAAAGCCAGAATTAAAATTTCAAATAAATAGTCCACTTCTCTAAAAAAATCCACGTGGAACATTTGTGGATAATCTTAGAATAATTGTGAATTAGTGGTTGATATTTGATGTAAAAGTCCCCTATCTGTAAAATTATAAGAAATTTTAACCCAAAATTGACTTCAAGGTGCCCAAATAAAATTATATTAACCTATAAATGCTTTCAAGGCTTTAGGTTTACGACCAACTTTCTTTCTCATTTTTACCTTTTCAGGTCTTTCTTTTATCTTTTTATCTTCAAAAAATACACCTAATGCCTCAATGATGATATCTTTTTGTGACATTCCTTCCCAATAACCATAATCTTTCATTTGTTCAACCAAATCATTTGGGCAGTCAAATGTAACTTTGGTTGATGGACCCGTTTCTTGCACGATATTAACAATCGCATTGGTTTGTGCGGGAGTTGTATCAGCCGATTTATTGGTAGGTACTAAACTTTCGAAAGTGAAATTTTTATTTTTTGCCATCTTATTATTTATACTTTACATACTATATAGTTATAGTAAGATTGAATTAGTTATTTATACTTTTTAATATCTCCTTTGTTAGACTGTAGTAGTCCATTGCTCCATTACTATCGGGTGAATACGAGAAAATGTCCATTCCATTTGCTTGAGCCTCCGAAATCGCAATGTTATCTCTAATTGTTGTTTGGAAGAATTTCTCCCCTAATTGTTGCTTAGTAGCTTCTATAAGGTCATTGCTTAGTTTTTTATTGATTTTCGGATTATAACGAGTGGCGAATACACCACCTAAATGGGTGTTTGGACTGATTTGTTGTAATTCCGAAGAATAAAATAAAAAGTTTCTAAGGCCTTCATAGCTTAGATATTCGGCCTGAAGTGGAACCAGATACATTTCACAAGCAATAAGGGCAATACGAGTTAAACCAGATAAAGTTGGCGGACAATCAATCATAACAAACTCATAGTTTTTCTTAACCTTATCTAAAAGAAGTTTTAGGTTAAATGGAAAAACTGGAGAAGCTTTGATTGTATCTTCTTTTGCATTTAATTCGCCTGAGCTAGGAAGCAAATCTCCAATCGGTGTATTGATTACAATAGTCTCAAATGAGAGCTCACCAGTTAGATAATTTCCAACATGGTTTCTTCCAACTTGTGATTCTTGTACTCCAAAGCAGCGGGTTAAACTTGCTTGTCCATCGAGGTCAATAAACAATACCCTTGCTCCCGCAAACTTATTAAATGCTGCTCCTAAGTTTTGTGTAGAAGTGGTTTTGCCAACCCCTCCCTTGTTGTTCACTACGCTAATAATCATTGGATGTAAAATAATAATATTTACTCGCAATATAGGTCAAATAAAATATATGAGCAATATCATCATTATTATTTTTATCCACAGTATGTTTTTAATTGTAATTATCATTTTAATAGTAATTATTAAATGTATGATAATTATTGTATAATTATAACTAATATAACTATTTATACTAAGTGTTTAATTAAATTAGATTAATAATTATTTAATATTTTAATTTAATTAATTATTTAAAATAGTTATATTATAAATAATAAGTATATTTAATATGAAAATAAATTTTAGTTTTATTATTTTAAAACTTATTAAAAGTATAATATTAATGAAAAATAAATTATTATTTATATTAAATAAAAAGTATTAAATTAATTATTTATATATAAAAGTATAAAAAAATATTAAAAGTATATTTTGTTTGGTATTTATATTTATTATTGAAAATATTTTATTTTTAGTATTAAATATAAGAATATGAAAAATATGGCTTTAAAAAACTTGTTTTAAGGGGTATATTTTTTTGGGATAAGGTGATTGCCTTAATTTAATGGTTGGAGTTAAACATGGTGTATTTAAAGGCTATTTTTTGAGGGGTATCGAATGAATTATTGATAAGTGTTTTTATCTGAAAGCCCAAAGTAAAGAGAATTTATAAAATATCACACTAAAAACACAAAAAGAGGAGCTTTTGGAGCTCCCCTATTTGTAACAAGTGCAAAAAAATATAAATTTTATTTGAAGTAAAATCCACTCGGTGCGATTTCTGCTTTTACAGAATCAATCAAAGTGCCGTTCATTTGATAACGGAAAACATACCCAGCTTGTTTGTATGAAGGAATGAGTGTTGTATAGATTTGCTCTTTTTTAGAATCAACATTTACTGAAGAAAAGGTTCGATTAATAAAAGTTTTACTTACACCAGATGAAATTTCAATTGCATTTATTTGCCCTTTTAGTTTGTAACCATCAGTAGCATCATAAAAATTGTAAGTAAAGTAAAGAGTATTTTTATCATTACTTATGCTCAAATTGCTCGGAGACTTCTTAATATCACTGCCAGAAGAAAAAGTTTTTTCAATTGATTTAGTTGTTGGATTGAATAAAACAATTTGTTTGCCAACAATCATCCATATTTTATTAGATGCGTCTAAAACAAAATTACTCGGATTCGCACCTACTTCTATGCTAGAAACTACTTCGTCTTTTTGCGTATCAACTACCTTTATTGTTCGCTGGCTTCCAACATTTCCAACGTATGCATTAGTGCCAATTACAACGATACTTTCTGCTCCATTGTCAACCGGTATTTTTTTTGTGATTTTGTTAGTTGTCAAATCAAGAACTGCAATGAATCCAAACTTATAAGAATAGTCGGTATTGAAAGTATCCCAACAAGTAATATAAGCTTTGTTTGTTGAAACTCTTACAACTTGTCTTGGATTATCAACTTCACCTTTAATAGATGCAATAGACTTGAATGTCTTTGCATCAACAATTTCAATAGCATCTTTTCCATCGGTAGAATTATCAACCAAAATTATCCCTTTGCCATCTACTTCAGAATAACCAGTTAGTCCACCAGCCAGTGAACGATTATTTTCCTTCAAGAAAATATCGGTGGTTACAGTTTTAGTATCTCGGTCGAATAAAGAAAGCGTACCATTGTTATCGAAAAAATTTCCAGCATTAAAAATGAGTACGCCATTGTTGTATGGTTGGACTTGCGTTTCGTTTTTTTCGCAACTGAATAAAAATAAACCCAAACTAAGTAAGCTAAGTTGGTAGGATGTTCGGAATAAGAATTTGTTGGTAAACATAAACTAATTTGAAATTAAATATAAATAAAAGAATTGTTTATTGACTTATTGAAAATACAAGTGCTGCCTGAAAATTGATTCCTGGCATAGCATTGCGTTTTACATTAGGGTAAACGGTATTTGTGAGGTTATTTGCCTGTAAAATAAAATTACCCTTCTGAGGTCCAACTTTAATTTGATGGCTAAATGTTGAGTTGAGGATAAAGTAAGGCGGAAAAGGCTCTCCCGAATGGTCAAAAGTAAAATATCGAGCTGAGTTGAAAAGGCCTTGTAAACTCACATTCCATTTCTTGCTGCCATAATAGGTGTTCATGGTAATTGAATGACGTGGGACATATATTAGCTGCTTTCCAACTAAATCTTGTGCATAAATATCATAGACCTTCTGTTGAGATGCATGAGTGAGTGAATAGGCTAATGTAATACCTGAGGTCTGGAATGCAAGGTAATTATTAAATTTTAAAGAAGATGAAAACTCCAAACCTTTACTCAAAACTTGTTGAAGGTTTTCCACACGGTAATTTTTAGCAGGATTCCAGTATGTCCAATTATCAATTAAATTATGAAAAGCATTTATAGTTGTGTAAAGATTTAGGTATTGATTAAACATCAATTTATGTTCAATTCCAATCTCCTTATTGAAACCTTTTTCGGGTTGAATATTTGGGTTTCCTAAGACTTGCCAATAACGCTCATTGAGGGTTGGTAAACGATAGCTTTGAGCAATATTACCCAACAAATTTATTTGTTGATTTTCGCTTGTGATAGCACTGTAATTGATGCCTAATGCGGGCGTAAAAGGTGCTTTGTAAACAGATGATAGTGCTTGTCTTAAATTTAGGGTCGCAATGAGTTTATTGGGTTGTTTTTGAACTTTAAATGCCTTCCTAATTAAGACATATCCATCACCTCTATTTTCTTGAATAATTTGTGGGCCATAACCATCAACTTGAGTAGCAAAATGCACAATTTCACTGCCTATTCTAACCGAAAAATTTGATTGATTGTGGTTGAAAAAATCATGTTCAACTCTAAAAATATATCTATCTGTTGATGCGTGGCTTGGTGAAGTAAAATCTCCCTTTCCGTAGTCAAGTATATCACGAATAAAGCCTAGTTTGATAGAAGTATTATTTAGCTGACTTCCCAAAATAAAACGGTAAGCTTGTGTCTGAGTAATTTCCCTATAAGTCAGTACAGTTGGTTGAATTGTAAGTTTATTATCAGTTATCCAAGAATTAAAGTAAATTAGCTTGTAATCGCTCTTTTTATTCGTAATAAATCTGATATATGAATCATGTACGAATCCTTTTTGTGTAGTTTTAGAAGGTTCTACACTATATTCTCGCCCCTTTCTATCTGTTCTGATAGCATCAGTATTAGGATTTTCTCCATTGAAATTTCTGCTAATTCCTCCGTAAATAAGTGTTTTATTGCTATATTCAAATCGTTTAAATGGCTTATTCATCCGAATTCCAGAATTTAAATTTCCACTTCTAAAGCTTCCAAATTGAGTGCCAATAACTGAATTTATACCTCTATTTTGCCATTTTGGGGCTGAATTGAGGAGGATACTTCCCCCTACTGCATCAGTACCAACACAACTTGCAGATGAACCATATTGGATGGCCATTTGGTCAAATCCCATCATTGGAATTGTAGATAAATCAGAAAGTCCAACTGTTGGAGAATTAATATTTAAACCATTCCAAAGTACAGCGGTATGGTTGGCAGAAGTGCCTCTAAAAGCAATGGTTGTAAGCTGTCCAGACCCATAAGATTTTAATGCTAAAGGGGCTTGGAATTGTAAAAAATCTGCTAAAGTTTGGTATTGAAATCTAGCTAAATTGATAGAATCAATTTTTTGGATTTTGTAGCCAGTCATAAATTTTTCAGGACTAAAGCTATACACACTTACCTCATTCAACTTCTTACAGTCTTCGCAATCTGGTTCTGCATTTTGGGCAAACGTCTTGATTGAGCCGCTTAAAAATATACCACAAACAAGCAAATGATTGCTAATTTTTGCGGCAATATTTGTCGCTCTTTTTAGGCATTTAATAGCAATGCTCGATGGGTTTTGCATCGGAATTAAAATTGATTTTTGGGGTATAAAAATAGCTTATTCGACCTCTTTTTGGGAGGTCAAAAATGAACATGATACCCTATGAAAAACAAGTTGAAAATATTTCTGAACTCTTTCTTTCCTCCGAAGAAAATTAGTTCACTATGATTTACGGCAGGTCTCCTGACTCACCTCCCTGATTACAGCACCTTCCCGCTTATGGTAGCAGTGGTAAGGCTAAGAATGCCATAGATTTTGCAATCAGTTTCAAATATGATTTGACATTTGAAGAGGTTTACAGTTGCGGGGACAGTTCTCGAGTTTAACGAGATTCCCTATTAAGCTAAAAGTACAATTGTAGAATTGTATAGTAGCACCGCAAATCGTCACAAAGGTAAAACTAATAATTGAATTAAAATTATCCACTGTAAAAATTTAATGCAGCCTAGCTAAAAATTAGGCTGCATTAAATCTGTGAAAGTAACTTTAATTAGTTACTCGTCTTAAATTCTTGGATTGTTCCATCGGTGAAGACAACCATTATTCGAGCAATGCTTCCGTGTCCGAAATTTGATAAAATGTTTGAGTTCAGATTTGCTTGTGTTGATATTTGTTCAGATGATTTTCTTTCACTCAATTCTCGTGGAACATACTCCGTACGTTTAGTTCCTGTAACTGATTGATTAATAGTCGGTTGCATGACATTTTGGCTGCTTGCTTCTTCTTCTTCCAAAAACCAGTTGAAACCTAATTCTGGGTATCTGCGATACATTTTTTGTACAATTTCAAGACTTGGCTTGTTTCTATCAGATAAAATGTGTGAAATACTTGGACGAGGTACGCCAATCTCATCAGCAAATTTTGTTGAGGTTAAATCCCTTTCACTAATAAAGCGTCTAATTTTTTCGTTGAGGTTCATTTTGTTACAAAGTTAAATTACAAATGTTACATAATGAAACAGTATAAAATAGTAAATAGTTACATTTATAAACTGAACATGTTACAAATATAAATAGTTTAACAATGCAAACCAAATACTTTTGTAAATATATTTTTCTAATTGTAAATAAGATTGAAAAAGTCTGTGATTACAAATGTTAATAGATTGATTATCAGTTACTTATATAGTTAATCAAAGGTTTTTTTAGTTACTAAACCTAAACACTATTTATCCATTCTAAATGGTTTGATATACAAACAGAATTGAAATTATGCTTCAAATAATTTGAAACAAATCTTTAACATTGGTAAATAAATTTTCGTAAATAATTTGCAAATGTTACTAGTATTTTATAATTTTGTAAACATAATTATTAAGTCGAAAAAATAAATGCTTTCCTGATTATAAAAAATTATCGACTTACGTTGCTTTCTTTTTTAAATAAACTTTTAAGATAATTTTAAGTATAGGTTTATATTGAGGGTAGCAATATCCACAATTTGGGATTCAATCATCATAAACTTCTATCTTTCTGAGGTAGAAGTTTTTTTATTTTACTAAATACTGCTAAGACAAAATGTCATATATTACGACATTGAAATTCTAACTCTATTAATATAGAATCTGCAATCGAAAAGAATTCAGTTTTAAAAATCCAACGCATTCGCAATAAAGCGTAAAAGAATCTGAAAAAAATCATTTATTTGCTTTGTAATTAATTAAGTATCTTAACGCATTCGCAAAGAAAATCATGCTTAAAGACATACGAGAAGCATTCAGGCATCTATTCAGGAGTATATTAGTAGTTTTCCCAATGGCAGTAGTTACAGGGTCGTTAGTGGCATTATTCTTATTTCTTTTAGATAAAGCAACCCTTTTTAGATGGCAAAACAAATGGATTATTTATTTACTGCCACTTATAGGTATATTGATAACACAAATTTATCAGGTAATTGGTAAAGGCTCTGAGGCAGGCAATAACTTAATTATTGATGAAATCAACGAAGAATCAACAAAAGGTGTACCTCTTAGAATGACGCCATTGATAATTTTAACTACTGTACTTACGCACTTATTTGGAGGTTCTGCTGGACGTGAAGGTACTGCTGTTCAAATTGGAGGAAGTTTAGCTGCTTTCTCAAACAAGATTTTTAAGTTTAAATTGATTGAAAAAAGGCTACTTGTAATGGCTGGAGTTGCTGCTGGTTTTAGTGCAGTGTTTGGTACGCCAATCGCAGCCACTGTTTTTGCTTTAGAAATACTTTTTGTTGGACGAATCAGATTTGATGCTCTTTTAACCTGTTTGTTTGCCTCAATTGTTTCTAATAGTGTTTGTTTATTGTATGGAATTACGCATACACATTACTCAATTGCATCTAATCCTCTTATATCAATTCATCAAATAGATTTGTTATTTCTTTTGAAAGTGATTTTAGCAGGAATTGCATTTGGCATTGCCTCGCAAATTTTTGTGACATTTTCAGAATTGCTAAAAAATTCAACCAAAAAATACATTCAAAAAAAATGGTTAATTCCTGTAATTGGAGGAGGAATGGTATTATTTATTAGCTTTTTGCTCAACACTGATGACTATTTAGGATTGAGTGTAATAAGCGAAAAAGCTAATGGTATCAGTATCGTTTCTGCTTTTAAAGCCAATGGCGTAGATGAATTGAGTTGGTTCTGGAAATTAATTTTAACAGCTATTACGCTCAGTATGGGTTTCAAAGGTGGTGAAGTAACTCCATTATTTTTTATAGGTGCTGCTTTAGGAAATACTTTAGGAATGTTTTTGGGTTGTCCAGTTGACTTATTTGCTGGCCTAGGTTTTATTTCAGTGTTTGCAGCTGCAACCAATACACCATTGGCAAGTATGTTGTTAGGTGTAGAGCTATTTGGAGGAGAATTTCTACCTTTTTTCGCGATTTCCTGCATTATAGCCTATTATTTTAGTGGTAGTAAGGGAATTTATCATTCCCAAAAAAATGAAGCCTCAAAATGGCCAAAAATATAGCTTTCGGGATTTAATTGTCCTTATTTCGATGTGGAGGATAGGCAAATAAAAAAAGGACGTTTCTACGTCCTTTTTTTTTGCTTAAACAACTTTATTTTTAAACTGAAACATTATTTTCACGTAATGCCTCATTTAAGGATGTTTTCAAATCTGTACTTGCTTTACGTTGGCCAATGATTAGTGCACAAGGAACGCCAAATTCTCCAGCTGGATATTTTTTTGGAAGCATTCCTGGAATAACTACTGAGTTTTCAGGCACATAACCAATGTATTCTTGTCCAGTGTTTACATCTATGATTTTAGAACTACCAGTAATAGTAACTCCTGCTCCTAAAACCGCTCTTTTTCCTACTCTAGCACCTTCAACCACAATACATCTTGAACCAATAAATGCCCCATCTTCAATGATAACTGGTGATGCTTGAGGTGGCTCGAGAACACCTCCAATACCTACTCCCCCACTTAAGTGAACATCTTTGCCAATTTGAGCACAACTTCCAACTGTAGCCCACGTATCAACCATAGTTCCACTGTCAACATAAGCACCAATGTTCACGTATGAAGGCATCATGATTACTCCTTTAGCTAAATATGCACCATAACGAGCAACTGCAGGAGGTACTACACGTACGCCCAGTGCTTCATAACCAGTTTTAAGCTTCATTTTGTCATGAAATTCAAAAATTCCCACTTCTTGAACCGACATTTGTTGCATTGGGAAGTAGAGGATAATAGCTTTTTTTACCCATTCATTAGTTTTCCAGTTTCCATCTTCTGTTGGTTCAGCGACTCTTAATTGCCCTTTATCAACCATTTCAACTATTTCTCTGATAGTTTCTTGGGTGGAAATTTCCTTTAATTGTTCTCTGTTTAACCAAGCGTTTTCTACTATTTCTCTTTGATTCATTATTAAAAATTAATATAAAGTTTTACTTTAGAAATATATATATAAATTATTGATATTAAGTGTTTTAACTGTAAATTTTAAGTATTTTTTAAGCTTTTGTTTATTTATGATATATTGTATTATTCTAAGAAGAATAAAATAATAATCTACTCAAATTAATTTGATATTTGGTTGACAAATACAATTATATAAAATCTAAACCCTTTTATACAAATACACCCCTACTCCTCCAACCACATTTAAAGTTACTAATAATCATCCTTTTTTCAAAAAGTTAATAAAATTATTAATAAACCGACCTATATTAAAGTATATTTTACTAAATAAAAACAAATTAATTACTCATAATTTTAGTAATAATTACTAATTAATATTTAGTAATTGAGTAAACAATGCTATTTTTTTTAGTTATTGTTGTGCTGTTTTAGTTATTATTCTATTTCAGATTAAAAAATTAAACTTCAGATATATAATTTCGCCTATTTTTATTAACTTGCAGACGTATTACTTAAACCAAAATTTTACTTAAATGTCAAAAGTTAAAGTAGCAATTAATGGATTCGGACGTATTGGTAAATTAGCCTATCGTCAAATTTATAACATGGAAGGAATTGATGTAGTAGCAATCAATGACTTAACAAGTCCTTCAACATTAGCACACTTACTTAAGTATGATAGTGCACAAGGTAGATTTAATGCCGAAGTAACATCAACTGATAATAGTATCATTGTAAATGGCAATGAGATTAAAATTTACGCTCAAAAGAACCCAGCAGATATTCCTTGGGGACAGCACGATGTTGATGTAGTTTTAGAATGTACGGGTTTCTTTACCGACAAAGACAAAGCTGCTGCACACTTAACTGCTGGTGCGAAACGTGTAGTAATTAGTGCTCCTGCAACAGGTGACCTTAAAACTATTGTTTATAATGTAAACCATAGCATTCTTGATGGTAGCGAAACAATTATTAGTTGTGCAAGCTGTACGACTAACTGTCTAGCTCCAATGGCGAAAGCTTTAAATGATAATTTTGGAATTATTGTTGGTAGCATGACAACTGTACACGCTTATACAAATGACCAAAATACACTAGATGCACCACATGGTAAAGGTGACTTAAGAAGAGCAAGAGCTGCTGCTGCAAATATTATTCCTAATAGTACGGGTGCTGCAAAAGCAATTGGCTTAGTATTACCTGAATTAAAAGGTAAATTAGATGGTGGTGCACAGCGTGTTCCTACTATCACTGGTAGCTTAACTGAATTAACTTGTATTGTTGAGAAAACTGTTACTACTGATGAAGTAAACAATGCAATGAAAGCTGCAAGTACTGAAAGTTTCGGCTATAATACTGATGAAATCGTAAGTTCTGATATTATTGGAACAACTTACGGTAGTTTATTTGATGCAACCCAAACTAAAGTAGTTTCTGTTGGAGATAAACAATTGGTAAAAGTTGTTAGCTGGTATGATAACGAAATGAGTTATGTAAGTCAATTAGTAAGAACTGTTAAGTATTTTGCCCAATTGATTTCAAAATAAAATTTATAAAAAAGGGGCTTAATCGCCCCTTTTTTATTTAATGTTTTTAGCTACCAAATAATTTATTTTATATCCTTTAGCAACGAATAATCGTTCATAGTGCGTTTCTATACCGTAATGCTCTGCTAAAAAAGGAGAGTTATAAAGGTCGATTGTTTGTCTTTGTATCTCAAAACCAGCTGCGGGAATCGTAACCAACGAATACTCAAAAAGAGGGAAATTATCTGTTTTAAAGTAAAAATCACCCTCATTTTTTAAAATTTTCTTATAGAGACTTAAATATCTATTATTTGTTAGCCTTTTTCTTTCTTCTTTATCACGAGGCTGAGGGTCAGGGTGTATTAGCCAAATTTCATTTACTTCATTTTCTTCAAAGAATTCCTCCAAATACGCCATTGATGTACGCAAAAATGCCACATTAGTAAGCCCCATGTCAATTGCACGCTTACTTCCACGAGCTATTCTATCACCTTTAATATCAATACCAATAAAATTCTTATTTGGAAATTCTTTCGCTAAACCAGTAGTATATTCACCTTTTCCGCAAGCCAATTCTAATACTATTGGATTATCATTTTTAAAAAAACTTTCTCTCCATTTTCCTTTAATGGTTGTATAAAATTCTTTACCACGTTCCACTACATTTTCTGATGCAGCATTATATTGAAATCTTGATAGTTTATGTCTTGCCACTCTCCTATTTATTTATAATTAACTAATAATCAAATACTTATAGAATTCTAATTATAGATTTAAAATTTCAGCAACAACAAAAGTACTGCCTCCAATATAAATTAAATCTTCATTTGTTGCTTTTTTCTTTACTATTTCAATGGCTTCGTTTACATTGAGAATCGAATATCCTGATAATTGATGTTTGTTAGCGATTTTTATTAAATCCTCAGAGGCCAGTGAACGAGGGGTTTCAGCCTGACAAAAGATATATTCAGCCTCTTTAGGAAACATTCCCAAAATTTCATCCACATTCTTATCCTTGACAAAACCCAATATGAAATATTTTTTAGAAACTTTTAACTTTTCAATTTGATCCAGTACAATTGATAAGCCATGCTCATTATGAGCAGTATCACAAATCATCAGAGGAGCATCAGAAAGAATCTGCCAACGCCCCTTTAAAGATGTGATTTTAACAACATTTGAAATACCTCTTAATAATTCATCATCAGAAATTTTAAGACCAATTTTTCTTAACTCAAAAATACTTTGAATAACACCAGCAATATTTTTTAATTGATATTTCCCAATTAACTCTGATTCAAGATTTGAATATAAAAGCTCATTCTTATAAAAAACATCAACTAATAACATAGTTGAATTTATTTCTTTATCTATCACTTTAATATTATCAGAAGAAAATATTATTGGAGCTGATTCTTCAAAAGCTTTCTTTTTAAAAACAAGTGCTGTTTCAGGATGATATTCAGAAATAACAACTGGAACATTTTTTTTAATTATTCCAGCTTTTTCAAAAGCAATCTGTGGTAAAGTATTTCCAAGTATGTTTACATGGTCAAAACCAATATTTGTGATAACACTCAATATTGGAGTGATAATATTTGTTGAATCCAATCTTCCGCCTAAGCCAACTTCAATTACAGCAATATCAACTTGTTCTTTGGCAAAATAATCGAATGCAAGTGCTACGCTTAATTCAAAAAATGATGGTCTAATTAATTCAATAATAGATTTATTTGATTCAATGAATGAAATTATATTCGCTTTATCAATTGATATACCATTTATTCTGAATCTTTCTGAATAATCTTTTAAATGTGGTGATGTGTACAATGCCGTTTTATATCCAGCACTTTGTAAAATCGCTGCTAAATAATGAGAGGTACTACCTTTACCATTTGTACCGCCAATGTGAATTGATTTGAACTTATTTTGTGGATTTCCCAAATGTTCACATAACTCCAAAATGTTGTGTAAACTGCCCTTAAATGCCTTTTCACCATCTCGATGAAATACGGGTAGCATTGAATATAAATATTCTATTGTTTCTTGATAAGTCATTTATTTTGATAAAATGAATTGCAAAACTACTAAGATAGTCTCAAAAGACGAAATGTCTGTAAACAAAAAAGAGCACCAAATTGGTACTCTTCTTAGGATGTATCATATTAATTTCCTGATTGTATATTAATTGTAATGGTTCCAGTTGCTCTTGGAGGCGGTGTACCCTCTGGAGATAAAACAGAACTTAACTTTTGCTGTATGTAGTTCTTATAAAAGTTTTGTACAGAAGGACTAACAGTTGAAGAAACAACACTAATTCCAACCACATCACCAGAATCATCAACAGTAACTTTGAAAACTATTTTACCAGTTTCTGAAGAACCATCATCAGGGAGTGATAATTTTCGCTTATTCCATCCACTCAAACCACCAATAGAAGCTCCTGAATTACCATTACCGTTACCAGGCTTACCCATCATACTTTTACCATCTAACGTTCCTCTAGGGTCTCCTTTATCACCTACTTCTCCTTTCTTTCCATCACCATTATTATTTCCACCAATTCCATCTCTAGTTCCAATAGTTCCATTTGAATTACTGTTAGATTTTGCTCCACTTCCTGTACCCGAACCTCCTTTTTTCATTAAACTACCATCTTCAACTGTACGTTTAGGTGGTTCGGTTTTGATTGGTTCATTTTTGACAGGTGTTGACTTTACTTTTGGTTCATTAGCTTTTTCTACTGGTTTGACTACTTCTTTTTTAGGAGGCTTATTATTTACTTTTTCAGTAATTGGACTTTTTTCATCATCTGTTGTTACTACTGGTTTAGTTGCAGTCTCTTTTACCTTCAATTTTTCTACTTTTTCAGCTGGAGGTACCACTATGGGCTTTGTTTTTAAGGGTTTTGCCTCAGCATCATCGCTCTTCTCAGAAGGTTTTACATCATAATTATTGGGCGAAATATTTGCTTTGTTAGTTGTTTGTATATCTCCACTTCCTACCAAATCTATCCCATAATTTAATTCAACGCCATCAATATCTTCTGGTGGCGTGTACATCAGCTTAAAAAAATATAATAATCCCAGAAATACTGAATAAATAACTAATGTCATAAAAAAAGCAGTAGTCTGATTACTTTTTTCTTCGTTTTCAATGGAAGTTGATTGCATTTTTTATAAAGATAAGTTGAGTTAGAAACAATAAAATATAAAAAAACCTGTAAGTATTGTCCTTACAGGTCTATGAAATAAATCGATTTGATTAATTTCCCTTAATAATTGCGGGTTTTTCACCTACAATTTTAATGTGTCTTTCTGCAAGTAATTTCGCTTCTTCCATTGTAGAAACCTCAGCAGCTATAACCTTCGAGAGGTCACCTACTTTAACAACTTTAGGCGAAAAACCATTTTTTTGAAGAACTACCTGTAATTTCTCAACATTTTCAGCACTTTTAAATACACCTGAAACAACCAAATAACGCTTCAAAGAATTATTTATTGTTGGAGCAGTAAACTCATTAGATGACTTAGAAGTATTTGTAATTGATTCTGCTTTTGCCTCAATAACTTTTTCTACAACCTTAACTGAAGTTTCTACAGGAGCTGGTTGGATAACATTAGTTTCAACTTTGTTGCTAATGGGTTGATTACCAAAATTAGGTTTTACAATTTCAGTTTCATCAGCAATCTGTTTTGAGATAGATTTTTGTATGACCTCTTCCTGTTTAGGGATATAATCTAGAGGATTAAAACTACTTTTGGCAGAAGTGTTACTAGATTTAGGACCAGCAAACAAAACGATAAACAATCCACCCGATAATAACAAAATCGGTATTGAATAAAGTGCGTAGGTCCACTTTGAATACTTTTTGATTGCAGTAGAAGAATATGAGTTTTGATGTAATGCCAAATCTTCACTTTCTTCATTAAAGTTTTGAGTTAAAGAATATTTTTCACTGGAAATATGACGCGGGAACAGGCTGTCAAATCCAAAGCTTTCACTATAAAAATTATGTTTTCTGTCTGGTTCAAAAACTAAGTTGTTTTCTTCATTTAAAATGAAACTACCGACTCTATCAATGGTATAATTTTTTTCTGTAGCCAGTAAATCCTTAACCTCTGTAACAAAATATCTGATGATTCTTTTAGCGTCGTCAATAGTTACACTTTCGCGTCTTGAAATATGCGTAGCTAACAAGCCATCATCTTGTTTTAGCACTTCATTAAATGCAATTCTTTTTTGAGGTGGCATTAAAGAACCACTAATTTCATTGAAACTTGAAGGCAAATAATTTGCGATAAAAGCTCCAAAGTTTGGTACGGTCACATAGTCGTGTTCGTATAGTAAGGTACGTATATGGTCAGCAACTGGTCTCATTTGAGATTATATAATATATTGGAGTCTTTTGTTTGCTAATTTAAAACGAAAAATTGACTCCTACAAGAAAATTCAATCCTTGTTGTGGATAATACAAATATCTTTCATATTTTTTTCCCAAAATATTATTCAATTTTACAAAAGCAGTAAATTGTTTACCAAATAAGTAATCAAACTCGGCATTCATATCAATGATTGCTTTGTTGGTAACAAGTTCATTGGTAGTTGGATTTTTAGCAAAAGTTTTACCTATATAAGCAACATCAAGGTTGGCAATTAAACGGTCAGAAACTATAAAAGTATTTCCCCACTTAACCGTAACTAATGGACGATGAAATGGTTTCTCATAACTTCTACGTTGATAATGATTAATATCAGTTCGTAAATAGGTTCTCCAAATTTGAGCTGGTTGATAATTTAATTGAGCACTTACGTTTACAAACTGAGTTTTTAAACTATCATACAAAACAGCAAATTTGGCAGTATCAGCCTTGATTTCATTTACTTTTGGTGCATAATTATTAAAATAATATAGATTTTTGTAATAACCCATTGAACCTTTGAAGTTAAAACTAAAGCCTGAGCCAATGTCTCCTTTACCACCAATATGATACTCTTGCAATTTTTCAGTATTCAGTAATTTTGTTTTGGGCATCAAGAAGGGATTTTCTGCAAGAAAACTTCCTAAAGTATTTCTTACAATGTCTCCACCATATCCTGCGAAAATATAAATAAGATTTGGTAGTTTATAGGTAATCACAACAGTAGGATATCCAGTTGTACGATTGATTTTCTTAACTTCATCAAATTCATTTACTGCTTTGTATCCAATACTTGCACTAAAACTGTTAAGATTAAGTTTGAATGAAGGTTCAACTCTAAACAAATTACGCTTATCTACTTCACCATCACTTCTTTGTGCCATATTTGCATCCGCGTCAATAACAGCCACAAATTTCTCATCTATTATAGGAAAATAGGCATTAAAAGTTGTAGTCCAATCTGTTTCTTGTGCGGCATAATTATCTTTTAAAGAGCGAATATTTGTTTTTAAAGAATAATCTACCCTTGGATTTGGTGCAATATTTTCGAATCCAACATTAAAATTGACTGTATTTAAAATTTGACGAATATCTTTTCTATCAAATTCAGCTCTCGGACGTTTATAACCGTAGAAATAATATTGGTCTCTATTGTATGAAAATCCGCTATTAATTTGAAATTTATCAGCCAAATATTTACCACTTAATTCGGCCTTGTCATACATATTGGCTGAATTTTTATCGTCTATTGGTCCTCGTGATGTAGAATTATGCAAAGCATGTACTCCAAAAATCATTTTTCTATCCTGGGCTGGATTAATATAGACTTCACCAAAAATTCGCCCAAAATTACCTGCCCCTAAACTTATATAATTGTTGTATTTATCTTCTTCTTCCTTTTTCTTTCCACCATCAGGAGCAACAACTGTTGGATTGAACTTTACTTCTTCAATACCTTTAGGCTTTCTATCAAAGAAAGCGTATTTCATTTGTCGGTCTTCAGGTTTTGTTTTTACTGGAGGTATTTTCTCGAATACTCTGTTAGCAGGAGGAAGTTCAATCTTACGGTCTTTCGTGATAACTATGTCATCATCAATTTGTGCACAAACTTGAGTGTAACACAAAGATAATACTGCCCAAAATGCTACCTTTTGAGACAATTTTATCTTATTTATAAAAATAAATTTATTTATTGTATTGAAAATCATTTCTATATTTTTTTAGTTTTCTATAAAAGTTGCCCTTATACTTAAATTAGACTATTCTTTATTTTCTATCTCTTTTAGCTTTCTTTTAGCAGTATCAATTGTATCTGGAGTATCTGAATTTTCAATAACTGATTTTAAAGTTGCTTTAGCCATGAAATAATCATTCATACCCACATAATTATCAGAGATTAGCAAAAAACTCTTTTCATACCAATAGATAAACTCCGAAAAGTCTTTCGCAAGTTCTTGTAAGGTTTTTATCGATTCTTTATATTTTCTCGATTTATACTGCATTTCGCCTATAAAATATTTTGCTTCGGCACCATTATTATCTTTTGCCATAAGAATAGTTTTCTTGAATTCTTCCTCAGCCTTTAAATAATCATTCTTTTGCATAAATGATTTGCCTAATAGTAATTGAGCTTTGTTCGGAGCTCCCATGACAATACTACCACCATTATTAATAATCTCTCTACAAAATACTTGAGTGGAGTCATGATTTCCAATAGTATAGTAAGCATCTGCTAAGCCTTGCCAAGCTGTTACTATATCTCTTTTATTTTGAGAAGCGTAAATTACAGTTCTAAAATTGGTAATGGCATTTTTAAAACTTTTATTTCCTATTTCAATGGCTGCTGCTCTCAATGCAGATTTTGTAACGTATGTGGTACGATTTTCAGCAATTACTAAATTATAGAAGGCTAAAGCATTTGCTTTATCATTCAAAATATAGTAAGAATCAGCTATAAAATATTTTGCTTCGAAACTATTATTGCTGCTTGGATAATTTTTGATATATTTTTGAAAAGCTGGAATTGCTTTTTCATACTTTTCATTCAAATATAGATTTTTTGCAGATTCATATTCAAGATTTTCAACCGATCCATTGGCTGGATTATTTTTCTTAAATTCATCAACAATAGTAGCAAAATCCTCTGATCGGCCAACTGAATTTAAACTTTCTTGTAAACCCAATAAGGCATTATCTGCCTCATCACTGCTACCATATCTTTGAAGAATAACTTTATAATCTATGATTGCTGCTTCAAAATTTTTCAAGTTTGAGTAAGCTAATGCACGTTTAGCCAATGCCTTTGGCATTAAAGCACTTTTTGAACGCTCACGAACCATTTTATTCAATATATTTACAGCATTTTGATAATTTCCCTTGTCTAATTCGAGTGCACCATTTTGATATAAAGCATCATCAACTAAACGAGAATTTGGGTATTGAATTGAAATTCTTTCAAAAATTTGCTGAGCTTCTTGATTTCTACCCAAAAATGTTAATGTCAATGCCTTTTGATACATCGCATAGTCTTTTTCAGTTTTGTTTTCTTTAATTGCCTGGTCATAGTAAGTGATGGCATCATTATAATTTTTAGTTGCTAAATAACAATCCCCAATTCTAACAAGAGCATCTTCAAAATTCTGACGATTACTTTCATCACGTTTACCTTTTAGGAACTCTTTGAAATAATTACTCGCTTGCTTGTAATCTTTATTATTATAATTCAGATAAGCCAGTCCATATCTACTTTTTTGTCTTAAACTCTCATTATTGGCATTATTCACCACATCTTTGTAGAGTGCTTCAGCCTCTGGTGACTTTCCTGCGTAGGCAGATTCTGCTTTCCAAAAAAGTGCATTATTTTTTAAATCAATATCTATTGGTTGGGTAAGTGATTTATCAAAGTATTGAATAGCACGTGTGTACCTTTCTGCATTAAAATCTAAAACTCCTTGACTGTAACAAAGTCGTTGATAAGCTGCATTTATTTTGTTTGTACGTTTTTTTAATCCTTCAATGTAAGAAATTGCCTGTGAAAAATTATTTGAATCAAACAAAACTTCACTTAAGATTTCATTTGCTTCATCTTCATATTTTCCATTTGCATAGTTTTTTAAATAATCTTGTAATTCACTAATACCAAGTTGATTATTCCCCAAATCAATGGCTACTTTTGCATAATTAAACTGAGCTTCTTCCTTTATAACTTTGTCAAAAGTACTTGATTTAGCTCTTTCAAAAGCTGCTAGAGCGGCATTCAAATCATTAGCTTTTAAAGAAGAAATACCCAAATAATAAGCAGACTGTTGACCTAAATCATTATTTTGTGCTGCAATTTTCTTGAAATTCTCAACAGCCTTCTCAAAAGCACCTGTTTTATATAAGCTATAAGCATGACGGAACGTGACTTGATTTGAAACACTTCCTCTCCTTAAGTTTCGGAATTTATCATAGTACTTTGCTGCTTTTTCAAAATCATCTTTGAAATAACAAACTTCAGCGGTTACCAAACAAATATCGTCAATTTTCTTACCATTAGGCTTTTCAATAATTGGTTCGGTATATGCTAAAAGCTCATCATTTCTTTTTTGAACATATAAAATATTGGCAATCCAATTTGGAATTTCGATTCTGTAAGGATTTACATTCTCAACTCTTTTTAAATCAGAAAGTGCGGCATTATAGTCTTCATTTTTGTAGTTAATTACCCCCGCATAATACGTAGAATGCGATTGATAATCTGAAGCGATTGTTTTTATTTCGTTAAAAATTGGGAGAGCTTTTTTAAAATTATTAGTCAAATAGTATGATATGCCCAATTTATATTTGAGTTCAATTGCTTGTTGACTATTATTAGCTTTTATGGTTGCTTTTTCAAGGTAAGTAATAGCTTTGTTATAATCACCTTGGTCATAAAAATACTTACCTAAATCTGTATAAATCAGTTTTGCCTTAGGATGATTAGAATGATTAATTGCAAATCTTTCAATCTCAATATCAGCATCTAAAGCTTTTGAGTACAAACCCGAAAGTGCCGAATAATATTCAGCATTTGTTAGGTTAAACTCATTTTCTTTAAGTGTCTTTTCGGTTAGTTGAATATAATGTTTAAATTCTTCTCTTGAGGCAGCATAAGCTTTTTTCTGAAAAAGCTCTATACCTTTGTTGTAATGAGATTCAGGGTCTGTATAAGCAAGCGTATTTTGCGAATACGAAGTTTGGCAGATTTGTAATAAACTACAAAGAATTAAGGCAGAATAGGTCCTGATGGAAACCCGCCCAGTAGCAAATAATTGATTCATGGAATTAAGGATAGTAAAACAAAAACCAAATTAAGTAAAACTCAAATCAAATGAAATGCCAATTTTAAATTTGGTAAAAAAATGAAGTAATTACATGCAAAAAAACGATATTTTTATAAAAAAATTGTTCATTGAATTTCAACAACAAACAAAACTCAGTTTTTAAATGAAAAAAGCATTTTTGAAGAACCTTATTCTAACTTTAGTTTTAGTTACTTATGATTTTGCCTTCTCGAAATCATTAAAAAATAACTCTAGCAATCAAATTCCCAAAACTAACATTCATTACGAATTGTCAATGTCTGAACCATGGACTCATTACTTTGAAGTAAGTATGACTCTGAGTGATATTGATAAAATAGACGCATTAAATAAAAAGGATTTTGTTGATTTCAAAATGCCAGTCTGGACTCCAGGTTCTTATCTTGTAAGAGAATATGCAAAAAATGTAGAATCTGTAAAAGTTAGTGATGGTAAAAAAGATTTGAAGTTTGATAAAATTAACAAAAATACGTGGCGTGTTTTTGGGAAGCATTCAAAGATAATTATTTCATACAAAGTGTACGCTTTTGAGTTGAGTGTAAGAAATAGCTTTTTGGATGATTCACATGGATATCTAAACGGTGCTTCCATGTTTTTGTATATACCCGAATTAAAAATGTCACCATCAATCCTAACCATTAAACCTTACAAGAATTGGAATACAATATCAACCGGTCTGAAAAGAATATCGGAAACTGAATTTTTATATTTCTCCCCAGACTTTGATATTTTAGTTGATAGTCCGATTGAAATTGGAACGCATAAAGTACTGACATTTAAGGCTTTAGGAATTCCCCATTCAATTGCTTTATATAGTAATGCTCCACTATTAGCTGATGAAAAGCTTACTGTTGAAACTTTTAAAAGAGTTACAGAAGCGGCTGCAAGTGTAGTTGGAGAACATCCTTGTGAGGATTACACCTTCATTATTCACCAATTACCAGGAATCGGTGGCGGACTCGAGCATTTAAACTCTACAACGTGTCAAACTTCACCCACTGCCTATATAAATGAAGCTTCAATGAAAAACTCCATGAGTTTGATTGCACACGAATATTTTCATTTATGGAATATTAAAAGAATTCGTCCTATTGCTTTGGGACCGTTTGACTATGACAATGAAAACTATACACACATGCTTTGGGTTTCTGAAGGTATGACATCTTTTTATGCAGATAATATTTTATTACGAGCAGGAATTTTGACTCCAGACGAATACATTAAAAGAGAACAAATTGCTATCGGAAGTATTGAGAATCAACCTGGAAATACTGTACAAGCAGTTACTGAATCTAGTTGGGATGCATGGATTAAATACTACAGACAAAACGAAAATTCTAAGAATAGTACAATATCATATTATGATAAAGGTGATGTACTTGGGGCACTTTTAAACCTATATATTATAGGAGAGACTAAGGGCGAAAAATCATTGGATGATGTATTTAAATACTTGTGGAACGAATATTATAAAAAACAAAAAAGAGGTTTTAAAGATGATGAATTTCAAAAAGCATGCGAACTAGTTGCTGGTATAAATATGGATAATTTCTTTAATAAACATATTTGGCGTGCAGAACCGATTGATTACAATGCATTTTATAAATATGTAGGACTAGAATTAATCAAAGAATCAGAATCAAATAATCCATTTTGGGGCTTTTCTTTGCAAAATAATAAGATTACAAGTATCCAAAAAGGAACAAGTGCATACGATTATGGATTAAATGTAAATGATGAAATCTTAGAAATAAATGGAGTGAAAGGAGCTAATCCATCTAATTCAATTACCGATAAAAAAGTAGGAGATAAAATTAATGTGAAAGTTAAACGCTTTGGGCAAGAATTTACCTATGAAATCACATTAAAAGGAAATCCTAACCAAAGATTTAAACTTGAAAAAGTACAAAATCCAACCCCTGAACAAGAAAGACTTTATAAGAAATGGTTGTTCATAAAATAATAAAAAAAAAGAAAAGCTCGACATCAAGCGAGCTTTTCTTTTTTTTTAATCTACTGAATCTAAAATTAATTCAAAATCTTCCGACATCTCTTTAAATCTATTTACAACACGTTCCATAAATGTATCTCCAAGCATTTCTTCGATTTCATCTTCACTTGATACATCATATTCATTAACTTTGTACGTTTGCTCATACATTCCAGCTTCAAACTTAATTATGTATTTATTGTTCCATGCATAAAGAGAAGCTTTGCAATAATTATTTGGAATTTCTTTAATGTATTTCATTTTTCGAATAATTTGTTGATTGAAATGCAATTTTACAAAACAAATTTGAATAAAAAAATAACAACAACAGACTAATTTAACTATACTACTAAAATGAATATTACTTTTAATACTTTTAAAACTTTTATTACTATTATAATTATTTGTACTTTATATACTTCATGTGAGAGATCGAAGAAAGACACAGAATTATTCTTCATTCAGGGAAATGTCGCTTATAAAAAAGGAAATTTTGAAGAAGCGATTAAATTTTATTCAGAAGCGATTGAAAAAACTCCAAAGTTTGCCGATGCTTACAATAATAGAGGAATTGTAAAACGTGAGATGGGTAATATTGAAGGAGCCATACTAGACTTTGAAAAAGCAGTTGAAATTGACAATAAATTTTCAATGGCCAAATACAACTTAGCTGAAGCATATTCTAATACGAGCAAGTTAAACGAATCTAATGAATTATTAACACAAATTAGTAACCAATATAGAGACTCCTCATTTTTTTATGTTACTTTAAGTAATGTGCAAATACAGCAAAATAAGATTTCAGATGCCAGCTCAAGCCTTGCATTGGCTTTAAAGTTAAATCCTAAAAATGATAAGGCATTTACAAATCTAGGCTACATTCAATACACAGAAAAAAAATATGCCGATGCTAAATCGAATTTTGAGAAAGCTTTATCAATAAATCCAAATCAAGATTTTGCATTAAATAATCTAAGTATGATTGAAGCACAAAAAGAAAATTTCACAAAATCATTAGATATAATTGAAAAAGCGATATTTTTAAAAAAGGATGACATTTATTTAAATAATAAAGCCTACTACTTAATCAATGTGGGAAAGAAAGAAGAAGCAAAAAAAATACTTGATATACTGCTAGAAAAGAATGTTAATAATGCATGGGCACTTAGAAATTTAGGCTTCTATCTATACAAAAACTCAGATTATCAATTAGCATTTGAAGCATTAACAAAAGCAGATAAAATCGACCCTACAGTTGAACTGTTGAATTACTACCTTGGTTTAACACAAAAAAGCCTTGGCAATAATGCCAAAGCTTGTGAATATTGGAATGTAGGTTTTAAAATTAATGAGGCAAAATCGATAGAAATGTTAAACAAATTCTGCAAATAATTTTTTGTATGATGCAAAAACCTCAGCATTCTTATTACCATCAATTTCAACTTCAATTAATATAGGCCTTTCTGATTTTTGATGAAGAAAGTTTAATGTACTTAATAGGCTTTCTTCATCATTCACTTGATGATAAAATACATTTGCCTCCTCGCAAATATACTTCGCAGAACTGCTTTGAATTGTTTCAAAATATTCCTTTACTTCAGGTTGCTTATTTGGACCATCAATTATTCTAAATATATTCCCACCATGATTATTTATGACTATAACTCTCAGATTATCAGGCAGATAAGTATTCCAAAAACCATTTCTATCATAAAAGAATGACATATCCCCTATTAAACAAGTTACAATTTTATTAGTCTTTAATGCCACTCCAATAGCCGAACTCAGCGAACCATCTATACCGCTAGTGCCTCTATTTGCAAAAATTTCGATATTTTTCCCCTTTTCTATGCCTATGAGATTTGCGTATCTCACTACCATACTATTGGCAAGATGAAATATCGAATTCTCAGGCAGTTTATCAATGATGCTTTTTATGACTTTAAATTCAGAATACTCTAAATTCTCAATAAATGAATTAAGTTTTTTCTTTGCTCTTTCATTTGTATTACACCATTGCTGCAAAAATTCAAAATCAATTTCTTCATCGCCATTTTTAAAATTCTGAATATCTAAATCTTCAAATAATTGTTCGAAGAAATATTCTGGCGAAACTTCAACTTTATCAGTCAATGTCTGAAATGGATCAATCAAATCACCATTTTCTTGAATATGAAAATGAAACTTAGGTTTATTATTACGAATGAATATTTTTAGGTTCTTTGAAATAACTGACTTACCAATTGTAATAAGCAAATCTGGTTTCAAGTTATTTTTTAGATTTTCATTTTTGGAAGATAAAAAAACATCCGATAAAACTGGCTCAATTGAATTTACATTTGAAATAATATCTGCAACAACTGGTACACCCAATTCTTCCACAAATTTTTCAAGTACAATGTTCAACCTTTTAGAACTATGTTGATGTCCGACAATAATTAACTTATTATCAATACTTTCCCAGATTTCTTTAAAATTACACCAAAATTCATTTGATAGTTTTTTCTCTACATGTGCATGTTTAATTATTCTTACGTTTCTATCAAATTCAATTTTTTCCATTTCAGTAGGATAAAATGGTTCTCTAATTGGAACATTGATATGAACTGGCCCCTTGGGAAAAATCTGAGAAAGATTTACAGCCTCATTAACAACCCTCTCAATTTGCCAAACTGAATCAGAATGGGTATAATCAGAAGGTAATTCAAAGGCTTTTTTTACATGTTTTCCATAAATTTCTCGCTGATAAATTGTTTGTCCATCATATTGATGAATCCATTCCGCTGGACGGTCAGCCGTCATTACTAATAAAGGTATTTCTTGGAAATATGCTTCAGCAACTGCAGGAGCAAAATTATATGCGGCAGTACCAGAAGTACAAATCAGTGCTACTGTGTCACCCGTTTGTTGTGCCATTCCTAATCCAATAAAAGCAGCAGACCTTTCATCACTAATACTGTATGTTTGAATTTCAGGATGACGTACTAAAGAGATAGTTAAAGCCGCACTTCTTGAACCCGGACACAAAATAGCAGTCTTTACATTTTTTTGAGCAAGAATTTCAGCGATATTATGAATTGGTTGTAAAATAGCCATTCTTTTGAAATTTATTCTAATGTTTATTAAAAACAAAAAAAGGCACGATTACGTACCTTTCTTTGATTAATTATTTGTGTAGCTTATCCTAAATAAGCTTTCAAAGCTTTGCTTCTTGATGTTTGACGTAATCGTCTGATTGCTTTTTCTTTGATTTGGCGTACACGTTCACGAGTAAGATTAAACTTCTCACCAATTTCTTCGAGAGTCATTGCTTGTTCGCCATTTAGCCCAAAGTAATAAGTGATAACTTCTGCTTCTCTTTGCGTAAGCGTTGATAATGCACGCATTACTTCTCTTCGGAGTGAATCATCAATTAAACCTTGGTCTGGCTTCACTTCGCTGTCATTTTCCAATACATCCAAAAGGCTATTTTCTTCACCTTGAACAAATGGAGCATCTACAGAAACGTGTCTACCAGAAATTTTTAATGTATCAATTACCTCCGCAGCAGTAATTTCTAGTACTTCTGCTAACTCTTCAGGTGATGGTTCTCTTTCAAATTTTTGCTCCAAATCGGAGAAAGTTTTTGAGATTTTATTTAATGAACCAACACGATTTAGTGGTAAACGCACGATACGTGATTGCTCTGCCAAAGCTTGAAGAATTGACTGACGAATCCACCAAACGGCATAAGAAATGAATTTAAAACCACGGGTTTCATCAAATCTTTGGGCAGCCTTGATTAAACCTAAGTTTCCTTCATTAATCAAATCACCCAATGACAAACCTTGATTTTGATATTGTTTGGCAACTGAAACCACGAAACGCAAGTTTGCTTTTGTCAATCTCTCCAAAGAGTATTGGTCTCCATCCCTAATCTTCTGTGCAAGTATAACTTCCTCATCGGGAGTTAGCAAATCTACCTTACCAATTTCTTGGAGATACTTGTCGAGAGATTGGCTCTCGCGGTTTGTAATTTGCTTACTAATTTTTAGCTGACGCATATCTTCATTTAAACGGGTTCATCCCCGACAGATTTCTTATATAACGTAAAAACTTTAATACCTTGGCTTAAAGAACAATTAAATTTTGTTAAATGTTTCAATATTTGATATTTGTTACTTATTAAACAACAAATATCAGATAACAAAATTATGCTTGTTTCTTTTCTGGTCTTGGTAAAAGTGCTTTTCTTGATAATCGGAATTTACCAGTTTTTGGGTCAACTTCGAGTAATTTAACCTGAAGCTCTTCACCGATTTCAAGTACACCATCCATACTTGGAAGGCGTTCCCATGAAATTTCAGAAATATGAAGTAAACCTTCTTTACCAGGCATAAATTCAACAAAAGCACCGAATGGTTGAATCGATTTTACTTTTGCATCATATACTTCACCTACCTCTGGAGTAGCTACAATTGCATACACACGCTTTTTAGCATGTGCCATACTATCGCCATTGGTTGCAAAAATAGAAACATATCCTTTACCTTCTTTTTCTTCAATTGTAATAGTAGCTCCTGATTCTCTTTGGATTTCCTGTACAATTTTACCACCAGGTCCGATTACTGCACCAATGAATTCTTTATCTATAACAATGGTGAATGCACGTGGAGCGTGTGGTTTCAAATCTGGACGAGGAGTTTCAATTGCTTCCTTCATTTTTCCTAAGATATGAATTCTGCCTGCTTTTGCCTGAAGTAATGCTTGCTCAAGAATTTCAAAAGATAACCCTCCGATTTTAATGTCCATCTGACAAGCAGTGATACCAGTTTCAGTACCCGTTACTTTGAAGTCCATATCACCAAGGTGGTCTTCATCACCAAGGATATCAGAAAGTACAGCCCATTTCCCTGCTGAGTTATCAGTAATTAAACCCATTGCAATGCCAGAGATTGGTGCTTTAATTTGTACACCAGCATCCATCAAAGCCAAACATCCAGCACAAACTGTAGCCATTGAAGATGAACCATTCGATTCAAGAATATCAGATACTACACGAATTGTATAAGGATTATCAGCTTCTGGTGGCAATATTTGTTTCAAAGAACGCATCGCCAAGTTACCATGACCAATTTCACGACGACCTGCACCACGGTTTGGTTTGATTTCGCCCGTAGAGAATCCTGGGAAATTATAATGCAAGAAAAACTTGCTATATCCAGAAACCATTACTTGGTCAACAATCATTTCATCAAGCTTTGTACCCAAAGTTGCTGTTGTTAATGATTGTGTTTCGCCACGAGTAAATAGTGCCGAACCATGAGCAGATGGTAGATAATCTACTTCACAAACAATTGGACGAATTTCATCTAACTTACGACCGTCTAAACGTGTACGTTCATCAAGTACCATGTTTCTTGATGCATAGTACTGAATATCACCATAATATGTTTTGATAAGAGATTTTTTCTCAGCTAACTCTTCCTCTGATAAGCTAGCAATAAACTCATCAAGTATAGCTCCAAATTTCTCTTTTCTAACTTCTTTCTTGTTATTTCCTTCCAAACAAACAGCATAAACTTTATCGTAAAGCTCTTTATTCATCCGTTCACGTAGTTCTTCATCATGAACTTCATGACAATAAACACGTTTTTCAGTTTTGCCTAATTCAGTTTCAAAGGCTTTCAATGCATCTACCTGAACGATAATAGCTTCATGAGCAACCTTAATTGCTTCAATCATTTCTTCTTCAGTACATTGGTCTGCCTCTCCCTCAACCATAATGATATTATCACGTGTTCCAGCTACAATTAAATCTAATGAAGCGTGCTTCATTTCGCTTGTAGTTGGGTTGACTAAATACTGACCATTTGATTTTATCACACGAACTTCAGAGATTGGTCCATTAAATGGAATATCAGAAACAGCCAATGCAGCAGAAGCAGCTAAAGCAGCGAGGGCATCAGGTTGAATTTCCGCATCCGCAGAAATTAATGTAACAATAACTTGAACTTCTGCATGATAGTCCTCGGGAAAAATTGGACGTAAAGCACGGTCAATCAAACGACTGATAAGCACTTCATTATCTGAAAGTTTTCCCTCACGACGTTGGAAACTTCCCGGAATTTTACCTGCAGAACCAAATTTTTCTTGATAATCAACCGAAAGAGGTAAGAAGTCGGTTCCTTCTTTGTGTTCTTGTGCCGCAACTACAGTAGCCAAAAGCATTGTATTACCACTTTTAACTACTACCGAACCATCAGCCTGACGAGCCAATTTCCCAGTTTCAATGGTAATCACTTTGCCATCGGGCATTACGATGGTCTTAGTGTGAATGTTAAACATTATCTGATTTTTTTATTAGTACCACGCGTCCGCTTTGACGTGGTTGTTATTATCCGTAATTCCGCGGGGATAAATTTGATATTTTCTATTGAAGTATGATTTCGAATAAAAAAGTCAGGGAATAAGTAAAATACTCCCTGACCAATTTGATATTACTTACGAATTCCTAATTCGGCGATGATTGCTCTGTAACGAGAAATATCATTCTTGTACAAATAATCAAGTAAACGACGACGCTTACCTACTAATTTCAACAAGCCTGCTCTCGTAGAGTAATCATGCTTGTGAGATTTTAAATGCTCAGTAAGGTGTGCAATACGATAAGTAAATAATGCAATCTGAGATTCAGGAGAACCTGTATCAGTTGCTTTCTTTTGGAAACCTTTTGCTGCAAAGATTTCTTCTTTTTTCTCCGTAGTTAAATACATCTTGATGTTAACTTAGATTTATAAATTATTTTAAAACAGTTGCAAAGATAGTTATTTATTTTCAATAAATAATGAAAATTACCAAATATAATATATATTGACGACGCAAGAAGGTATATTAATGGCATAAAAAAAGCCTTCCTCAATTTGGGATGGCTTTTCAAATAACAAATGTTCAACTTAAACTTAAAAGTGACGATGGCGAGATTCGAACTCGCACAGGCTTACGCCCACTACCCCCTCAAAGTAGCGTGTCTACCAATTCCACCACATCGCCTTACTTTGACTTCAAAACTAAATAGGGAAGCGAATTTTTCCAAATTTGTTTTGGGAATTATTTTAAAATAAAAAGCCTCAGACTTGAGGCTTTCGTGATCCCGCTGGGACTCGAACCCAGGACCCATACATTAAAAGTGTATTGCTCTACCAACTGAGCTACGGAATCATCAAACTTTTGGCCTTAGCCTCTGTTTGTCATATATGTAAAGTGGCCTCTACCACGAAGAAGAATTACCACTGGTAACCCTTGTGATCCCGCTGGGACTCGAACCCAGGACCCATACATTAAAAGTGTATTGCTCTACCAACTGAGCTACGGAATCTTTTATTTTAATCTAAGTTTGAGGTTCACATTTGAAAGTAAATCAATTTATATTAACTTTGCTTTCTGTGCCGTTGTTCTTAAATCGTGGTGCAAAATTAGTACTTTTAACAATACGATGCAAACATACTTTCTGAAATTTCTGAAAATATTTTTAACTTTTTTTTTAACGTTGGGGCAACTTATTGATAGTCAGGCTCAAACAAACTTAAATAAAAAAGCAGATTCTTTATTTGTTCAAAAAAAATTTGATGAGTCAAAAGCACTTTATGAGCAAATCTTAAAAAACAGCTCAAACCCCAATCCTAAAATTTATCTTAAACTTGCCAATATTTCAGAAAGTAAAGGAGAATTTGTGAACGAACTTTATTATTTGAATTTATATTTTTTTAAGCAGCCAAACGAAAAAACGTTTGAGAAGATGTATTTGGTAGCCTCTGAAAATGGTTTCAAAGGGTACGAAAAAAACGATTTGAATTATTTTCTTTTCTATTATCGTCAATATTCAAATTACCTTTGGCTTGGATTTTTAATTTTAGGGATATATATATTTGTAGTTCTAATCTTAAAGAAAAGAAATAAGCAGTTTTCACCCGCACGACACAAAGTTATTTTTGTAGTATATTTATTATTTCTGGGAGGACTCATTAATCTACCGAATAATTATAAATCGGCGATAATTAAAAACGAGAAAGTTTACTTGAGAGATTATCCTTCAGCTGCTTCTCAAATTGTGGGAAGTATTAGTGAGGGTAATAGACTGAATGTCATTAAGTCAGATGATATTTGGTACCAAGTATTATGGGAAGGTAATTTTTGCTATTTAAAAGCAAGTGATATATATGTTGTAAAATAAAAATAGGCCACATTTTATGTGGCCTAATAACTATGCAATTTGACTAGCTTGCTTCAAAGGTGAATTTTTTTCTTTAGAAAGGTTAGTATAAACTAACCTATCTACCAAACTCGGGAACAACTTATTTAACCACACGGTTAGTTTTCCTTCTTTGGTTAAAACAATCGAACGCTTTCTTTTCTTGATTGCTTTAACAATGTGTATGGCACATTCTTCAGCTGACATCATTTTTTCCTCATCTCTAACTGTTTCTTGACTTACTTCACCATGGCCATCAATTGCTGCAAATCGTATGTTTGAAGAAGTGAATCCAGGGCAAGCAGTAAGAACGTTTACACCAGAATATAACAATTCTGTTCTTAAGGCCTCGAGAAAACCGTTTACTGCAAATTTTGAGGCAGAATAACCCGAGCGTACTGGTAAACCTCTAAAACCTGCAATCGAGGAAATGCCCACGATTGTTCCCTTGGCTTTCTTAATGTAAGGCAAGGCCGCTTGTGTTAAATAGACAGTACCAAAGAAATTGATATCCATTACTTTCCTGATAGTAGCGTCAATGTCAGCGTCTTCAAACATCGAACGCATGGTTATACCAGCGTTATTAATTACAATATCAATTTTGCCATAGTGGTAGATGGCTTCAGCAACTATGCGTTTATTGTCGTACTCTAAGCTCGAATCGGCCACGATGTAGTGGTTTTCGATTCCATTCATTGAAAGTTCGTGGCTGGTTTGCTCTAGTTTGTCATTATTACGACCCGTAATAATTAATTTACATTTTTCTTTTCCAAGCTCAAACGCCAAAGCTTTTCCAATACCTGACGAACCACCTGTGATGATTACAACTTTATCTTTTAGCATGGAATTTGTTTTTAAATAAATTATGAACTCACTATAAAAGAGAAAACAATAATTATAAAATAAATGTTTTTTTTCGTGATTTTGTTCCCTTAATAGATTAAAAACAAAGTACTAAAGATTAAAATTTATTTAATTAAATTAATGATTCCTTTAAAAACTTTATCGGAAAAGGTAAGAGCATAAAAATACTGTCCACTTGGTGCCTCGCCACCATCCCAATTAAAGTTTCTATCATCAGTTAAGAAAACAGATTTCCCCCATCTATTCACAATTTCAAATTTTTGAAACTGCCTTTTACAATTATCGTCAGGAATATTTCCCAAATTGAAAAAATCATTTTTACCATCAGCATTAGGCGTAAAAGTGTTAAAAGGCTCGAATGGATTATCAATCACTAAATTATCTTTTAGTATTAATTTCACATTTACCGAATCTTTCATTTGAAAGCAATTATTATCTTTTGCTGAAAAATTGACAATAAACTCCCTCAAATCCTGACCACCCAATAGTGAACAAGTTGGTTTCCATGTAAACAAACTGCTTAATTTGCCTTTTCCATCTTTATTTTCAAATGTCATTTGTGCACTCTTAAAATCAAATCCTTTGGGAACACCAATTAAAGAAATAATCTCATTATCAATATCTTGCGAATTTACATTAAAAGTTACGTCGTTACTTTGATTTGGGTTTAAGGTATAAGTAATGGTATTATTATTTAGAGAAGTGAGTACAGTAGGTGCATTATTAGGCTTTCCTTTTACTTCCACAGGAACAGAATACAAGGTCTGTGCACTTATGCCACATCTTTGGTCTCTCACAATAAAATCAAGTAATAATTGCTTTTGTCTGAGTGCTTCGCAATTTGGTATGAACTGGAGAATAGAATTTACACTTCCAATGCCATTTTTTGAAGGAAAATTAAAACCATAATTTGCAAGGTTGAAGTTACGCCCTGCACCCGAGAGCGATAGTGTATCGTTATCAACATCATTACCAAAAACAGAAAATCTTAGGGTATCCCCGTACATAACTACTGGATTATTGGTCAAAGAAGTTGTGATCGTAGGTTTAGTATTCTGATTTTCTTCGAATTGAACCCTCATTTTAAAACTTCTATTTTGAGGCACAGGACAGCCATTATCACTTATTAAGATATAAAATTCAGCTGGAACATTATTACGAGTTATAATACATTCATCCAAACAAAAAGTAGCTCTTAAGGTATCGCTAGACTTTATTTCGGTAGAAAGTGTTGTGGGAAATAAAATCTTTTTTGTGTCAATATTTACACCTTTTACAGAAAGAGTTACAATTTGTTTAATATCTGGGTCAGTAAAAAGAATATCAAAACAACGCTTTTGACCTTTTTTAATCGTAACTATCTCATTATTTGAAAACACTTTTTTAGAATTTTGGTTGGCAACTCCAACAACTGGTGGTGCATTATAAATACAATCAATCACTTTTAACTGAAAATCTCTTTTCATTCTACCAATTCTTTTTCCCTTACGGAACTCTTCAACCATTACCGAAAAAACATATAAACCTAATTTATTCGGTTTTACGCTTAATACTCCTGTCTGTGAATCTATTCTCAAAGGTATTTCGCCAGGAATTACATTGTTTATATCAATTCCTGAAACCCAAGAAGCTTCTCTGTAAGATGTGCTAGGAGATGTCATTGGGTTTGAAACTTGAGGAGAAGAATTACCAATCCAAGGAACAACCAAATTATACACTAGACTATCGCCATCTTCATCAGTAGCATTAAAATCAATTTCAAAGTATTGGTTAATACAGGCATAATCAGCGATAATATCACGAAAATGAGGCGTTGTATTAGGCACTGTATTTCCTACAAATTCAGTATAAAAAACCATTCCAACATTACTAGGATTTTGAATATTGGTAATAATGTTGTTTCTACAGCAGCGTTCCCAAACAATCATATATCCTTCTGGGTCTGAGAATTTGGCATCAGACATATCAATAGTATTCGTGTATTTTATTAGTAAAGTAGCTAAATCTCCTTTTTGACAAGATGGGTCTACATACTTTATGGGCTGGCGGTAAGTTTGTGGACAAGTAATATTCCCCATAAGGGCTAAATCTTTCTTTCGATAAACTTGTAGTGTAATTGTTAGGTCTTCCGCAGCAGAACGACCATTGATTGCATCAAAATATAAGCTAAGAGTGACTTGATGCGTAGAGTTAGGAACAATAGGATTTTTAATTTGAATGACCTCAATCTCTCCTCCCACAATGTGAGAGGCCCTTACTCCATGTACAATAAAAAATAATAACAGCAAGAATAAAACTTTTTTCATAATGAGAATAGTTCAGAATTTAGATTCGGCTAAATAAAAGACGTGAAAAGATAGTCAAAGGTTCGATTTTGAACTTCAAGCTAAGTTAAATACTTTTGTGGTTTAAAACTAAGGGAAATCAGAAAATAAAAGATTTGAGCCTACTCAGAATCAGCATATTAAATAATGGGAAAACAAAAAACATTTGTAATTGAGTCAATAGTGGTTGAAAGCTTTGCAGCCGAAGGTAAGTGTATTGCAAAACACAACGGACAAGTAATTTTTATAGAAGGAAGCAATGTGCACCCAGGCGATAAAGTCAAACTTTTTGTAAATAACAGAAAGAAAAACTATGCAGAAGCAAATGTGCTTGAAATAATTGAGGCATCACCCGACAGAATTAAGCCTTTTTGCCAACACTTTGGCGTTTGTGGAGGATGTAAATGGCAACATGTACCTTATGAGAAACAGTTAGAACTCAAATGGACACAGGTAAATGACCAGTTAAAAAGAATTGGCAAACTCGAATTGCCAGAAATCAAACCAATTTTAGGTTCTGCAAAAACAGAGTTTTACAGAAATAAACTTGAATATACATTTTCTAATAGTCGCTGGTTTACTCGTGATGAAATTAACACAGAGGAATCAATGGATAAAAATGCTTTGGGTTTCCATGTTCCAAAAAGATTTGAAAAGGTATTGCCGATTGAAAAGTGTTTTCACCAAATTGATCCCTCAAATGCAATTCGATTATCTCTAAGAGATTTTGCCAATCAACAAAAATATACCTACTACGACCACATTGCCCATGAAGGATTTCTCCGTAACGTGATGATTCGGACTTCAACAACGGGCGATTTGATGGTAATGGTACAATTTGCCCAAAATAATGAAGAAGATATAAAAGCTGTGATGCAACACCTACATCAAAGTTTTCCAGAAATAACTTCTTTAAATTATATTTTAAATCAAAAGAAAAACGATACCTTCTTCGACTTGGAAGTAAAGACCTACTACGGCAAGCCTTACATTGAAGAAAAAATGGAAGACTTAACTTTCAGAATAGGTGTCAAATCATTTTATCAAACAAATTCTGAGCAAGCATACGAACTTTATAAAATAACAAGAGATTTAGCTGGTTTAACGGGTAATGAGTTAGTCTATGACCTTTATACTGGAACTGGAACAATTGCCAACTTTGTAGCTAAAAAAGCAAAAAAAGTAATCGGGATTGAATATGTTGCCGATGCGGTGGAAGATGCAAAAATAAATTCAGGTGTCAATCAATTAGAAAATACTGAATTTTATGCAGGAGATATGCGTAAGTTTCTAACTAAAGAATTTATCGAGCAGAATGGCAAACCTGATGTTGTAATTACTGACCCTCCACGTGCGGGAATGGATGAACCTGTAGTAAGAACATTAATGGAAGCGGCTCCTAAAAGAATTGTATATGTAAGTTGTAATCCAGCGACCCAAGCACGAGATTTAGCTATTTTAAGCGAAAAATACCATATTTCTTATGTACAACCAGTTGATATGTTTCCCCATACGCATCACGTTGAAAATGTAGTGAGATTGGATTTAAAGTAATAATAATAAAAAAGGGATTCTGATTTGAATCCCTTTTTTATTATTTTAAACCTAATTCCTCTACAATATGTAAGGTTTTGGTATTTTTTCGTGTCCTAAATGCAATCTCAGGTTTATATCCTTCAGTAGTTTTGGCATAATAACCAGTGCCATTGTATGGGCGTTTTCTTGGATTTTCTTTACAGGCTACCGAACAAGCTCCTTCCATTTCTTGGCCACATTTTTCACAAATCGGTAAATGTTCATTACATTCTGGATTCGCACAGTTAACCATTCTATCACTTGGAGTTCCGCAAATATGACATTTAGAAATAATTTCAGGATTCACTTTATTTACTTCGGTAGTTAATCTATTATCAAAAACATAGCATTTACCATCGAAATCTTCACCTCCCTCTTCTAAGCCATATTTTATTATTCCACCATGCAACTGATACACATCGGAAAAACCCTGTGATAATAAATAAGCACTTGCTTTTTCACATTTAATTCCTCCAGTACAATAGGTAATAATTTTTTTATCTTTTAAATGCTCAATTTCGTGTACATGTTCAGGTAATTCACGAAGATTTTCCATGTCAAACGTTATTGCACCTTTAAATTTCCCTACCGAATGTTCATAATTTGAACGCATATCAACTAAAACTACATTAGGGTCATTTTTAATTAATTGCTTAAAGTCAGCAGGTTCAAGGTGCTTTCCAGTTTGAACTAATGGATTTACAGGTAATTCAGAATGGACAATTTCTTTCTTAATTCTCACATATAGTTTCGTGAAAGCATGTTTAGAAACTTTTTCTACTTTAAAATCAACCGACTCAAAGCGAGAATCAGACTTCACCCAAGCCATATATTTTTCTGTATCTGCTACTAAGCCCGAAACAGTTCCATTCAAACCCTCGGGAGCAACAATGATTCTTCCAAGAAGATTGTTATCTAGACAAAATTGATGGTGGATATCACGATACTCAACTACGTTTTCAATCGGTGAGTAGATGTAATACAGAAGAACTTGGTAATTTAACGCGGATGCAGAATCTTCAACTGCCGCTTCTAAAGGGGTATTTTTATCTAATTTCATTGATTATCAATATTTCAAGGTGTAAACTTGATTTGAATTTCCGCAAAATTACAAAACATATTCTGTTAATTCTATGATTTTTATGATATAAGAATTTATTTTGTGAAACATATTAAAATTTCAAGAAATTCTGACAAAGTAAAAAATGCACATTGCGATTACGGGTAATATAGGTGCCGGCAAAACTACCTTAGCTACAAAACTGGCAAATCATTATGGTTGGGAAGTATTATATGAAGCAGTTGATGGAAATCCATACCTCCCTCCTTTTTATGAAGATATGGAAAAATGGGCGTTTCACTTACAGATATATTTCTTAAACAGTAGGTTCGAGCAAGTATTAAAAATAAAACAATTGACCGAAAGAAAAACAATCATTCAGGATAGGTCAATTTATGAAGATGCGTATATTTTTGCAAGAAATCTCTATGAAACGGGGAAGTTCAATGAAACTGATTATCAAACATACAAAAGCATGTTTAATACGATTACCCAAGCAATTTCTCATCCTGATTTAATGATTTATCTACGAGCCGATTTAACAAAATTGCAAAGACAAATCAATAAACGGGGCAGAGATTTTGAAAAAAACATTGACCCTAATTATCTTTTGAGTTTAAACAAACTTTATGAAGATTTTGTAGAATTATATACGCACGGAAAACTATTAGTTATTGATGTAAATGACTTAGATTATGCCGAAAGTGAAGATGATTTTAGATATATCACCGAAATTATTGATAACAATATCAGTATGGGAACTCAACTTAGCATTCAAAATATATAGAACAAAAAATGCCTCGAATGTTCGAGGCATTTTTTGTTCTATATTAGGTTAAAACTTTTTTAGGTTTAAAAAATTTCCTTTCATTCCAAAGCGATTTCAATTTATCAAAATAAACTGCGTAAATATCACTTTCAAACAATCTTGCATCATTAGTAGCTTTATAGAGGAAATATACACCAAACAACAATAATATAAAATCTGGCATCCAAACACCAAGTAAAACTGGCCAAATATCTTCCTTTGCATATTTATCACCAAGTTGCATTAAAACATACATTAAAATAAAAAAAGTAATCGAAAGCAAAACTGGCATACCAAAACCCCCTTTTTTTATAATTGAACCAAGAGAAGAACCAATTAGAAACATTACAAAACAAGCAAAAGCCATCGTAAACTTGTGCCATTTTTCAACTTCAGCTTTTATGGCATCTCGCTTTTTACTTTTGATAATATCTACCGTGGTATTAAATTGGTCTTTGAGATTTTTAGCTTGATTTAGTGCTGTTTCAAAGGCTTCTTCATCTGAAGTAACAGTTACAGATTTCTTCATTTTTTCAGCTATCCAACTGCCTGATTTAATTGGTTTTCGCTCACGGGCTGCTTTTGATGTATCAACTGGATATTCCTTAAACTGAAAGTTATAAAGGTTTGTAGCTAATGTAGTTTGGGATCTGAGTGTCTTTTTTATATCTTTTTTTATTGAATCTGCTTGTTCATTGAGTTGATTAATATTTTTCATAAACTCGTGATACTTGAACTGGGATTCATCTGTTCTTTTCATTCCAAATGATTCAAGTGAAAAGACCATCTTATTTTGCTTGAATCCATTTTTAACGAATTGAGTTTCATTATAACTTGCATCATTACTTCTGTAATCAATATAGTTACAACCATTAAATAATTCAAACACTAAATAAGTATTATCATACATGGTGTACATCTTACCCGAATCAGCTAATGTAACGTTGATATTTCCATTATTTTGAGAATGATTATAGATGGTAACTCCTTTTAAGGTTTTCCCATCAGAGAATTTTTTTACTACTTTAATGCTATATCCGGGAATTTCTTTGTAAAAAATACCTTCTTTGATATTTAAAGTTACTTTAGTAGTTTTTACATCATATAATAGGCTATAGCCCTTTAAGTTTGCCCAGGGGTTTACTGTATTATTAAACCAGAAAGAAAATACACTTACACCTAAAGCAAAAATCATTGCAGGGAAAAGTACCCTTGAAATTGGAACTCCCGCTGACTTGATTGCCGTGAGCTCACTGTATTCGCCTAAATTCCCGAAGCACATCAAAGAAGCCAACAAAGTAGATAGTGGTAGTGCAATAGGCACGGTTATCAAAGAAAAGTAAACGAATAACTTTCCAAATACATCGTATCCCAAGTCTTTACCAACAAAATCGTTGAAATAAAGCATGAGGAAACGCATCAAAAAAATAAAAACTACCACGCAGGTAGTTAATATGAATGGCCCGATAAAAGACCTAATCACTAAAATATCAATTTTTTTCATTAAAACTACATTCAACCTCACAAAATTCCAACATGAAATTCAAATTCACAAATTGATTAAGTTTATTTAACAATAAAAATCAACCGCCAACAATTTCTTTAAGTTTATAAATCATATCATCCCAAATATCCTCTAATTCTCCTTCATCGTTATTATCAGAATTATCAGTTATTTTTAAAAAAGTGGCATTAGTTAGTTCACTTTGTTCAAGTCTAAACTCAACATAATTGCCTCTTTGGTCTGCGTTTAGAAAATCAAATTTAACAAGTTTATTGACTCTTTGAACAGATAAACGAGCGGGATGACTTTCATTATCCCAAACAAAATCAAAATTCGAGTCACTGGTATACTTTACTTTAGCTGCAAACCATTGCTGTAATCCTGCAGGTGTACTAAGATACGGATACAAAACTTTGGGCGATGCCTTGAATTCGTATTCTCGAGAAAATTTGAATTTGTCCATAATTCACAATATTTAGAAAAATACCTAAATCGAACTCGATTTAGTCTTATTAAATAACTATTTCAAGAAGTTTTATAACTTTTCTCGAAATTTTCTAATAGTTTGATTTGTTTATTTGCAATGTAAAAATCTTTGTGTAATTTTGCAACATATTCTTCAAGGCAATCAAAAAAGTCTTAAAAAATATAAAAAATATACTGCGGGATAGCTCAGATGGTTAGAGCGTAGGATTCATAACCCTAAGGTCGGCGGTTCGATCCCGCTTCCCGCAACACTTAAAGAGTCTCAGATTTGAGACTCTTTTTTTATGCATAAATCTCAATAAAGTTTCCACAATTAATGTAAAATTTCAAAAACTAATTTCTTCAAAATTTCACCTTCAGTTTCTTCTCCAACCTCAACACCTTTTGATTTTAGATCAGCATTTTTAATTGAATGAATAACAAAAGCTAATTTCGCTAACGAATAATTTCTAGCCGCTAAAATATAATCTTTGGCAAAAAAACTATTCACTTTTAGCAAAGAAGCCACATTTGACTCACTCAATTCACCAGACCCCTGTACTAATAACACCTTGCTGAAAAAATTGTAAAGAATAATTAAGATTGGTTGAATTGGATTATCTTTTGGATTTCTTCCCAAAAAGTTAATAATTTGATTTGCCTTCAAAACATCTCGCTGTATTAAAGCTTTTTGCAATTCAAAAACATTATATTCTTTACTTATACCAACGTACTTTTGAATAATATCTGCGTCAATACCTTCTCCTAATTTAATATTTAAAATAACTTTTTCTAATTCACTAGCTAATCTTTTTAAATCATTACCTATATGTTCTATCAATAACTGAATGGCCTTCATACTTATCTTTACGCCTCTACCATGACAATATGATGAAACAAATTCAGGTAATTGATTATCATACAACTTCTTAAAATTTTGTAATACACCATTTTTTGCGAATGCCTTTACCCATGTTTTGCGTTCATCCTGTGCAGTAGTGAAACATAGAACTAATATTGTTGAAGGTAATGGATTTAATGCATAATCTTCAATAAGTTTCTGATTTTCTTTTTGGTCAATACCTTGAATCTGATTAGCTTCCTTCACAATAATTAATTGTCTTTCGGCCATCATTGGAAATCTTCGAGCGTAATTTAAAACGGCTCCTACTGAAAGTTCTTTTCCAAATAAGACAAACTCATTAAAACCTTTTTCGTGTACTGGGATGGCCAAACTCTGAATTTTTTCTACTACTTGTTCAATATAAAATACTTCCTCACCATGTAAAAAGTAGAGTGGTCTAATGGAATCTTTCTTTATAGATTTTAAAATTTCAATCATAATTTTTCACAAATTCACCTTTTCACAATATCAACTAACCAATATTTTCATAACCATTTACATCCAAAAAATTGTTACAAGTTTCTAACAATTCAGGAAAAAATTTTTCAAAATTATCTTTGAATAATTTATAATGAATTTTTAAATCATCTGTCGCCTTTTCCATATTTGACTCAAACTTTGTTCTGCGAGAAACTCCTAGTAAAGCCCTTTCGATTCCCCAAAATTCGGCGTAGTTTTTCAACCAATCATGAGTAATCATTGATTCAATCATGGGTTTCATTTTTTCTGGCAAAATATTCCAATGCTTTTCGAAAGAAAAATAAACCCGTTTTCTAAATAAATCAAAAGGTTCTTTCGAATAAAAATCCCAATGAACTGCCAAAAAATGGTCAAAATAAATATCAATTAATACAGCTGAGTATTTATGATACTTTTCATAAAGAACTAATTTACAATTACTTACAAACGGATTAGAATCGGTTGCTGTATCAATTAGCCTGTGTAACATGATACCATGTTTGATATCTTTATTCAAATGATTATTCCGCTCATGGTCAATTCTCCCTACAATATAATCTTCCATTAAGTTACCAATCATAACTTCTTCATTTTTACCAGAAAGAAATAAATGTGCTAAAAAATTCATTAAAACAAGCTAATATGTGTACGTTTGCACCAAATTTAGAGGGTATATAAATGTTTAACTTAGAATCGCAAAATAATACGGATTTAGTTTTAATCAACCATAAACTCAAAAAACTTTAGAAATAATTATTAAAATACATTTTACAATGAAAATTGAATCAAACAAAGTCGTTAAAATAATTTATGAATTAGAAATTGGCGAGGAAAATGATAAAGAGCTACTTGAAATTGTTCAAGATGACGAGCCGATGGTTTTTATTCATGGCTTGAGTGGTCTGCCAGAAAAATTTGAAGAAAAATTAATTGGTCTTCAAGCTGAAGATGAATTTGAGTTTTCGATTGATGCTGAAGATGGCTACGGTGAACCAGACCCAGAAGCTATTATTGACTTTCCGATTGATAATTTTAAAATTGAAAATGGTCAAGTGCCAGAGGGAATGTTGGAAATTGGCAATATTATTCCTTTTTCAAATGAAGATGGCGGTAGAATGAATGGTAGAATTATAGAAATCGGAGAAGATTTTGTAGTTCTTGACTTTAATCATCCATTGGCAGGGCAAAAAATGCACTTTAAGGGAAAGATACTTGAAGTAAGAAATGCAAGTCAAAGTGAATTAGACCACGGCCATGTACATGGTGAAGGCGGCGTAATTCACTAATAAAATCCAGAAGATTAATTATTTTCAGAGTATTTAATTACCTCAACACCAAATTTCCTTAAAAAATCTACGCCCTCATCATTTGGAATTCCTTTGTATTGGGCGTATGATTTTGAATAAAATACTTTTTTTATCTTCATCGTATAAATGACTCTGGCACAAGCAATGCAAGGAGATAAAGTAACATAAAGGGTAGTACCTTCTATGTTTGCCCCATTTTTTATAGCATAAAGAATTGCGTTTTGTTCGGCATGGAGAGCTAATGAACAGCTCCCTTTTGAATCTCGTGGGCAACCATGGTCAGGAAATTCATCATCGCAATTATGAGTACCGGCTGGAGGGCCATTATAGCCAATCGAAATAATTCTTGTATCTTTTGTAAGAACTGCTCCAACTTGTGCTTTTACACAATGTGACCTCAAAGCTAAATTATGAGCGAGATCCATAAATATTTGATCAAAATCAGGACGATTTTTTACAGCATTATCCATAAAGAGGTCTTTATTTGGCAAAAACACAATTAAAATAACATCGGTTTAATCAAAAAACCGATTCAAAAATAACAGAGATTAGTAGAGAACGATTTTTTTCTGAACAATCTGTTCTTTGGAAGTAACACTTACGAAATACATACCCGGAGCTAAATCTTTATCTTTTAAAGTAATAATAGTACTTGGTAAATCTTCATAATGTTCAGTGTAAACAGGTCGGCCCATCAAATCTCTTAAAACAACTGTAAAGTCTTGAAAATCAGGCAATAATACCTGAATTTGAAGATTACTTAGAGGTAAAGGATTTAGACAATTCACTTGTAGGGTACTAGAAGGAGGCAGTTGAAACTTCGAATAATTTAGTACCCTTTTTCTCCTTTTACTCAAATCAAGAACTGCACGCATTCTTTCTTTCTGCCCGAGTGTAAAAATATTCATACAAGAATCGGGAGAATAGTCCATATAATTTTCTATCATATTTCTAGTTCTAGTTCCCGTGCAAGTTGAGAATAAATCCTTGCAAGTATTTGAACTATTTGAGGTAGCAGCTTGTGGCGTATCGGCTACAAAATCAGTTCCACATCTTTGGTCACCCCAAGTATGGTATAGCCCCAACCAATGCCCAACTTCATGAGTTACGGTTCGTCCAAAACTAAAGAGACCTTTTGTATTTGTACCCGTTTTTTTCCCAAACACTTTGTAATCTATAAATACACCATCAATTCTTTCATCAGCATCAACATCAAGACCGTCAACCGCTTCAGCAAAAGGGAATTCGCCATATCCTATATAATCATTAATAAAGGGGGCAACCCAAATATTTAAGTATTTATTACTATCCCAATATCCTAGATTCGACATGGCTAGTCTATCGGCATCATTCACAACATTGAATGAGCTTCTAGAAGAGAAGGTACGTGTAATTCCATTGGTTGGCTTGCCTAATGGGTCAACATTTGCTAGGAAAAACTCAATTTCTGAATCTGCTCCGACTGGATTGGTATTATACCCTAAACTACCTACTTTCTTTCGGTAATCTTCGTTCAATACTTTTATCTGTGAATAAATTTGTTCATCAGGTATATTCGTACCAGCTATGGCTCCACTTATTTGATTATGAATCACATGCACAACTACTGGTATCCGAATGATATCTGTAGCAACTCTAAAGTTTTTTTGCGAACTAATTTGCTTTTCAAGAGCTTCCTCAAATTTTGTTTGCATAAGCGTGTATTTGCTTCCTGAAACCTTTGCGATTGAATCACAGTATTGATTGGCACACGCCTTTACCTTTTGAGCAGTGGCAGAGAAACTAATAACAATGAAAGCAAGTATGTAGTAAATCTTTTTCATGCAGTTAAAGACGTAGTTGAACAGTTTTAGAGTTGCAATATATTACTAATATCTAATCATTAATATATAAATTTAATTTTCCTCTGCTTTTTCGTAAGCTTTTAAAATATCACGAACTAACCTATGACGTACAACATCACGGTCGTCAAGTTCAATAAATCCTATTCCTTTCACATCTTTCAAAATATAGAGGGCATCAGCTAAGCCCGATTTCTGTTTTGAAGGAAGGTCTATTTGCGTTTTATCACCGGTAATGATTGCCTTTGAAAGCGGCCCCATACGAGTTAAAAACATTTTAATTTGCATGGGCGTAGTATTTTGGGCCTCATCAAGCAAAATAAAGGCATTATTTAGCGTACGACCACGCATGTATGCCAAAGGAGCAATTTCAATCGTTCTGTTTTCAATGTAAAACTTTAATTTTTCCGATTGAATCATATCCTCAAGTGCATCATAGATAGGCCTCAAGTAGGGGTCAATTTTTTCTTTTAAATCACCTGGCAAAAAACCTAAGTTTTCACCAGCTTCAACCGCTGGTCGGGTAATAATTATTTTCTTTACTTGTTTTTCTTTTAAGGCTTTAACTGCCAACGCTACTGCGGTATAAGTTTTTCCCGTACCTGCAGGACCAGTTGCGAACACGATATCAAAGTTTTTCCCTGCTTCAACCATTTTTTTCTGATTTGCAGTTTTCGCTCTAATCGCATTTCCTTTGGTACCGACCAATATTAATTCATCATCGGGTGTTTCATGAGTAGCTGCTTCGGCGTCTTCTCTAATATAGCTTTTCACTTGTTCTACTGAAAGCCTGCCATATTTTTGAAGATGTTCAATCATAGACTCAATAACATCTGAAATACGATTAATTTCTTCAATATTTCCTTTTATCAAAATCTGATTTCCACGTGATATAATTTTACTTAATGGAAAAGCCCCTGCCACCTCTTTGATGTTACTGTTTTCTACTCCGAGAAAATCAGTTAGTGAAATCTCTTCTTCGAGTGTGAATACTTTATCAGTCAATTCTAAAAATAAGTTTTGTTTATAGTTTAATTATTAAATTTATACTCAAAAAAGCAATTTTAATACATCAATGTTTCTCAAAGTTCAAAAATTATTCACAAATTTGTTTATTTTTCCACAAAAAAATCTTGTAAAGAATACAACGATATTGATAATCAATAAATTACAAATTTCATTATTAATAAAAAGAAAGGATAACACTTTTAATACAATATTTTTCTTCTTAACATTGTAATAATATTATGGAAAGAAGTTATCAAAATAATACATCTGCTGGTGTAAACCAACAAAGAGGCTTTGGAAAAAATCTCTTCCTAGAGAATATGCGTACAGAAACTGGCAAGTTGCCTCCACAAGCAGTTGAGCTTGAAGAAGCAGTATTGGGTGCATTGATGATTGAAAAAGATGCCCTCACTGCAGTAGTTGATATTCTTCAGCCAGCCAGCTTTTATAAAGAGTCTCACCAAAGAATTTATAATGCCATTCTTCAATTATTTGGCAAATCTGAGCCTATAGATATGCTCACTGTTACTACTCAATTGAGAAGTACAGGTGAGTTAGAATTTGTGGGAGGTGCAGCCTATTTGGTAAAGTTAACCAATAAAGTAAATTCAGCTGCTAATATTGAATATCATGCTCGTATCATAACCCAATCGGCAATTAAGCGAGATATGATAAAAATAGCGGGTGAAATGCTCAAAGATGCTTACGAAGATACCACTGACGTATTTACTTTATTAGACAAAGTAGAACAAAACTTCTTTGAAATTTCTGAGCGTAATATTCGCAAAAATTATGCAGATGCAAGCACCATTATGCGTGCTACGATTGAGGAGTTAGAAAAAAAGAAAAACAATAAAGATGGGCTAACGGGTGTTGCAAGTGGTTTTACTGCACTAGATAGAATTACAAGTGGTTGGCAAAATACAGAATTAGTGATTATTGCGGCACGTCCGGCTATGGGAAAAACAGCATTTGTAGTTTCTGCCATGCGAAATGCAGCCGTAGAATGGGGAGTTCCAGTTGCTTTATTTTCATTGGAAATGTCGGCAACTCAATTAATGCTTCGTTTAATTTCTGCAGAAGCTGAAATTGATAGTAATAAACTCCGCAAAGGAAAACTTGAAAATCATGAGTGGGTTCAACTCCATCAAAAGATAAAAAATTTATCGACAGCACCAATTTATATTGATGATACTCCTGCCCTTTCAATTATGGAGATGCGAGCAAAATGCCGCAGATTAAAGGCTCAATATGATATTGGATTGGTGATTATCGACTACTTACAGCTAATGACTGCTGAAACTGGTGGTGGTAGTAAAGGAAATCGTGAACAAGAAATTGCCGCTATTTCCCGAGCAATGAAAAACCTTGCCAAAGAAATTAATGTTCCAGTTATTGCACTTTCGCAGTTGAGTCGTGCGGTAGAAACACGTGGTGGAGACAAACGACCTCAACTTTCTGATTTACGTGAATCTGGTTCGATTGAACAAGATGCTGATATGGTAATGTTCCTTTATCGCCCTGAGTATTATAAGATAACTCAAGATGAACAAGGAAATTCTACCGAGGGGGTTGGAGAAGTAATTATTGCTAAAAATAGAAGTGGTGATGTAGATACTGTAAAGCTGAAATTTATTGGCAAATACACTAAATTTACTGATTTAGATGGCTTTTACAGTCCAATTCCCGGTCAAGATGGCTTTGCTGAATTTAATATTCCAAAACCTATTAATACAACAAATTCACTTGAAAATTTTGAAAGTGCCTCTACTCCTAAAACAGGTTTTGGTAATACTGTTACGCTTGGAAGTAAGGCTAATCAACCTAGAAATTTAGATGCAGAAAGCGATTTCCCATTCTAATTAAACATTCTTTAAAAGATACATGATTGGTGTTTTTGACTCTGGTATTGGTGGTCTGACATTACTGCACGAAATTATTCGGCAGTTACCAAACGAGCAATACTGTTATTATGCCGATACTGAAAACGTTCCGTACAGCACTAAAACGGAAGAACAAATTAAAGAATACGTTGATAAAGCCGTAAACTACTTCTTAGAAATTGGTGTCAAAGCAATAGTGCTAGCTTGTAATACTGCAACCAATGTTTGTGTAGAAGACCTTAGAACTCGACTAAGTATTCCGATTATAGCCATCCAACCAGCTGTCAAGGTTGCTATTGATAATGATACAAGAGAACTTGATGGTAAGCGTAAACATATTTTGGTTTGTGCTACTCCCATAACTTTACGTTCAGCAAGATTCCAACGGTTGCTTGATTCGCTTGACGCCAATAATATCGTAGAAAGAATGGCTTTACCAGAACTCGTAAGGTTAGCTGAAAAAGAAGATTTTGGTATTGATGCCGAAAACTACATTCTTGAAACACTTAAACAGATTGATATTCAGAAATTTGGTTCGATTGTTTTAGGTTGTACTCATTTTACATATTTTGAACCGATATTCTACAAATTAGCTCCACAATTAAGTATTTTTGATGGAAATGAAGGTACAGCTCGCCATTTGAAAAATATACTTAATAAACTACATTTATTAGAATCAAAAAGAAGCCAAACTCCACAAATTGTGTTCATTGAATCGGGCAAGCCTACCCAAAATATTCAAAGATTTGAGCGTTACATGGAAAAAATTGAGAAACTTACATGATTCAAAGCTCTTACACTAATACTTTTCTCATAATAAAATCATTCATGAAATAAGGTCCAAACGGAATATCTACTTCCTCAATGATAGTAAAACCGTTTTTTTTATAAAAATCAATGGCTTTATTATGTCGATTGACATTTAAGTCTAAGTTTTTAGCTCCTAAAGCCTTGACATGTTTTTCAACTTCAGAGATAAGCTTTTTGCCATATCCTCCACCCTGAAAAGAAGGGTCTAAGTACAATTTATTTAATTTATAGGTCAATTCCTTTTCATAACTTTTCAAAGAGTAAGAAGCGAAAGCTAAAACTTCGTTGTATAAATATTGTAAAATAAAAGTTTGACCTTCTTGCATTTGCTCTAGTAAAGCACTTTCAGAGTAAATTTCATCAAACATGTATTTAGGCTGTTCTTTTCCTAAAATTGGCTCATAAGTAACAAACCAAGTTTTATTAGCAATTTCTCGAATCACTTTAATATCTTTGTGGGTTGCAATCTGATATATAATTCCCATAAAATGCTTTATTTATAATTTTGCAATATAATAAAATAGTAGAAAGAATATCCAATAATTACACATTCTAAAAATCATCAATTAAATATATGCGACCACTTATCTTAGTTACCAATGATGACGGTATTACTTCAAAAGGAATTTCAGTATTGATTGAAGTAGTAAAAAAAATTGGTGATGTTTTCGTTGTGGCACCAGATAGTCCAAATTCTGGAATGGGGCATGCCATTACTGTGGATAGTACAATTCATGTTAAAAAAAATAAAATTTTTAAAAATATAGAAGCTTACGAGTGTTCTGGTACTCCAGCTGACTGTGTGAAGTTGGCAAAACACCATTTCTTGAGAGAAAGGAAAATTGATTTAGTCGTAAGTGGCATAAATCATGGCTTAAACTCTTCAATTTCTGTAATTTACTCAGGAACTATGTCGGCTGCTGTAGAAGGAGCAATTGAAGGAATTCCATCCATCGGCTTTTCTTTGGATGATTTTAAATATGATGCCGAATTTTCACATGTGAAAAAATGGATTAAAAAAATTGTAGAAAAGGCATTGGCGAATGAGTTCCCCTCAAATGTTGCATTAAATGTCAATTTTCCAGCATTTTCAGATAAACCTATTAAGGGTATAAAAATATGTCGTCAAACCAATGGCTATTGGCATGAAGAATTTGATGCAAGAAAAGACCCTCATGGAAGACCCTATTTCTGGATGGGTGGCGATTTTGTAAATCGAGAACCAGAGGCTTCAGATACTGACATTTTTGCCTTAAATAATAACTATGTATCAGTTGTACCAGTACATTATGATATGACTGCTTATCATGCAATGAAAAACCTTAAACGTTGGAAATTGTAAGAATAACAGTCAACTATCACAACTTTTTCATAACAAACTATTATTTTTGAAATGAACACCCGTTAATTACTAAAAAATTAAAGGAAAACAATATGGCAGTATTAGGACGTCTACTAAAGAGTAGTATTAAGTTAACAAGCACGATTCAACAAATTCGAAAAATAAAACCTGCTAAGTGGCAGAAAAAGGCACTTACAAAACTTCTATCAAAAGCTCGTTATACGCAATTTGGAGAGGCATATAATTTTGATGAAATTTTAAGTTCGGCAATTTTTGAAAACGGAACGGAATATTACGAAAAATTCAAAAAAAATGTTCCTATTTATGACTACACCAAAATCTATAATGAATGGTGGTATAAAGCTCGATTAGGAGAAAAAAATGTCTGCTGGCCAGGAAAAGTTAAATATTTTGCTTTAAGTTCGGGCACATCAGATGCTGCATCAAAGGCAATTCCAGTAACTAAAGAAATGATTAAGGCTATTCAAAGAACAAGTATTAATCAAATTATATCTTTAGGCCTTTATACACAATTACCGGCCGATTTATTTGAGAAAGGCTATTTAATGCTTGGCGGTAGTACTGCACTCAATGAAGTTGATTCTCATTATGAAGGTGATTTAAGTGGAATAACCACCGGAACAATTCCTATTTGGTTCCAAAACTTTTACAAACCTGGGCAAAAAATTTCAGCTCTAAAAGATTGGGAAAATAAACTTGAAGATATAACAATTAATGCTCCCAAATGGGATATCGGCTTTATTGCTGGTGTGCCAGCGTGGCATACAATTTTATTAGAACGAATAATCAAGCGATATAATCTCAATAACATACACGAATTATGGCCTAACCTCACTGCATTTGGTTGGGGTGGAGTTTCATTAGAGCCATACAAACAAGGCTTAGAAAAACTCTTTGGAAAACCAGTACTTTACATTGAAACATACATGGCTTCTGAGGGCTTCTTAGCTTATCAAGATAGACCAGACGGAAATTTAAAGTTAGTTTTAAATAACGGTTTGTTTTTTGAATTCATTCCTTTTAATGAAAATAACTTTGATGAAGATGGCAACTTGGTAAGTAACCCAGAAACTATTATGGTTACTGATGTTGAAGAAGATATTGATTACGCATTACTTATTTCAACTTGCTCGGGTGCTTGGCGTTATCTAATTGGTGATACAATCAAATTCACCGATAAACAACGCATGGAGATTAAAATAACAGGCAGAACTAAGCATTTTTTAAGTTTATGTGGCGAACATCTTTCTGTTGATAATATGAATCATGCTCTTGAACTTGTTTCAAAAGATTTAGGCATTGATGTAAGAGAATTTACCGTTATTGGCATCAAACATCCACCATTGTTTGCTCATCAATGGTATGTAGGTTCTGACCTGCCAGTTGATGAAGAAGACTTTTGTAAACGTTTAGATGAAAAAATTTGTGAGTTAAACGATGATTATGCAGTAGAACGCAAACATGGTCTAAAAAATGTATTTGTTAAAGTACTTCCTCAACAAGCTTTTTATGATTGGATGAAGATAAAAGGGAAAGTGGGCGGTCAACACAAATTCCCAAGGGTATTAAAAGGCAAATTAGTTGATGAATGGCAAGATTTTATCAAAGAAAATTATTCATAAAAAAAGAGCGAGTAATACTCGCTCTTTTCATTTATAAACCATATTTAAGAATACAATATAAAGCTCTAAAACCATCTTTCCAATTTATTTTTTTCCCTTCCTCGTAGGTTCTTCCATAATAAGAAATACCAACCTCATAAATTTTGATTCCCTTAATTTTGGCAATTTTGGCAGTCACTTCAGGTTCGAAACCAAATCTTTTTTCCTTTAAATCTAGATTTTGGAGCATCTTGGTATTAAATAATTTGTAGCACGTTTCCATATCAGTTAAGTTCAAATTATTGAACATATTCGATAGAAAAGTCAAAAATTTATTTCCAATAGTGTGCCAGAAAAACAAAATTCTGTGTGCATTACCTCCCATAAATCTTGAACCATATACTATATCGGCATGGCCATCAAGCACAGGTTTCAATAAAATATTGAACTCATTGGGGTCATACTCTAAATCAGCATCTTGAACAATTAAATATTCACCCTTTGCCTGCTTAATTCCAGTATGTAATGCAGCACCTTTTCCTTGATTAAATTCATGCTTGAGATAAATAATCTCTGCATCTGAACTTGTTTTAAAATTCAGAATTTCAGCTTCAGTATTATCTACCGAACAATCGTTTACAACAATTATTTCTTTTTTTATTCCTCCAATCAATTCTACACTTGAAACTTTTTCTAAAACACTTCTAATGGTTTTTGCTTCATTATACGCAGGAATGATAACAGATATCTTATTCAAGGTGGACATTCTATTAGATAGGTAATATGTAAATTAGGGCACAAAAATATACAAATTTTCCGCATTGACCGATAATTTTCGATAATTCTTATCCACTTTAAGTGTATCCTTCGGACTCATGGTGAAAGATAATACAGCATCAAAATTTCCTTCATTTTTATCTAAAACCTTCGTAAGATTCGACATTTGAATTGGAATAAACACAGCTTTACTTCTCAATTCAAACATAATTGGATATAAAATATCATTTCCATATTTTTCCTCCGACCTAACCCCAATTCTTTTGATGTTATGGCTTTTTAAATATTCTATTACATCACAATATTGTTTTGCTTTATGAGGCTCCATATAGAAAAAGTGGTCAATTTTATGAGATGTAAAATAAACTTTTGATGTAATTGGCGGCAATTTTATAACTGGTCGAGCAAAACAAAAAACAGAATAAAATAGACTAGATAACCCAATCAATGCAATAATATACTTAGAAAATCTTTGCTCTTTTAGCCATATTGATATTGGCACACTCATTATTAAAAAAATAGGAATGTGGAGTCTTGAATGCCAAATTTGCCATTTAACCTGAAAACAAAATAGTAAGAAAGAAATAATTGCAAACGATGTTAATACGATGAGGTTTCTGTTTTTTGATTTAAAAGAGTAGCGAATTGCTGGAATAAATAGAAGTATATGAAGGAAATTCCCTGCATTATCTTCTGTTATTCCAAACATCGGCAAATCGAAAGGAGTAAAGGAAGTTGCTGAATCATTAACGTTTACATTCAGTAAATTTTCATGTATGAAAACAACTATTTTTTCAGCTAAAAAATGAAAACCGGGTACAGAAAAGTGTAAGCTTATATTCCGAATAATTAAGGAAAAAATACTTCCAACAGCGTGACTTTGGTTATTATAAACAAAAAAAAGTTCTTTAGAAACACCTAATGGAGAACCTACTAAAGTATAATTACGGAAGTAGAAAGTTCCGCAAATCACCAAAAATGGCATAAAAATGAAGATAAAAAGTCTCATTTGGGACCAAAATTCGAGTTCTTTATTATAAATCTTCATTAACTTGGCTACACCCCAGTACAAACAAATTGGGAATAGAAAAATATAAGCAGTTCCTTTGGTTAAAATTGATTCACCAATTGAAATACCTATTAATAACGCTGAAGCATTGTCATTCAATTTGACATTATTAAAAACCCAATAGATTGTCATTAGAATAAAAAACGAAACAACAACATCATTTTGCGTAGATGATGATTGCAGCAACAACATTGGAATGCTTCCAGCAATAAAAAATGCCAGATATTGTACTTTTAAATCATTTCTAACAAAACTTACAAGTAGACTCACAACTCCACAAGCACCAATAGCATAAAGCCATTGAATTATAAAACTAAAATTATCTGCATCCGCCAATAATCTAAATTGTAAAATCATGTATTCAGCCAACGGAGGTTGATACAACATTCTATCTGTTTGAGTTGCGAAATAGTTGATATTTTTGTGCTGAATCCAAAACTCAACTCTGGTAAGATGATAAACAAGAGAATCAATCGTATTAGGTGCGTAAAATACGCCAGAGAGAAATGTAATGATGAAGAAAAAAAAGGTTACTAAGACAATTTTGTTTTTGTAAAAATTATTGAGATTTAAGTTAAATTTTGGTAAATTACCCCTTCTTGAAAAATTGTAAATAATTGTAAGAAGACAAAGTACACCCCAATAGATAAACGCCGATGAATATCCTATTAAATTTAAAAAACCTAAAACTTCAACATAAATAAAACTGAGTAATGCAAAGGCTTGAAGCGAGATAGCAAAGCTCAATCGCCAAGATTTTTCAAAAAAAAGTCGAAAAGAAAGGAGTAAATTTAATATGAAGATAACCAGTAGCCACATATCTCATGTTTTTTTGATAAATTTTGAGCAAAAAAAGGCAAAACAAAAACTTATTACAAACTTTCTTATTAGTTTTTTAAGCACATCCAAAACTTTGTTATAATTTTGAGGGTTGAATAATGATACTATCCAAAATCTAAGCAAATTATTTAAAATGGCAGAAGTAATCAGAATGCCCAAGATGAGCGACACCATGACAGAAGGTGTAATTGCGGCATGGAACAAAAAAGTTGGTGATGTTGTAAAATCAGGAGATATTTTAGCAGAGGTAGAAACTGATAAGGCTACCATGGATATGGAGTCTTATTATGATGGTACGCTTTTATATATTGGTGTTGAGAAAGGACAAGCTGTACCAGTAGATGCTATCATTGCTGTAATTGGTAAAGCTGGCGAAGATTTCCAAAGTTTATTAAATGGAAGTCCAGCACCGAGTGCTCCTGTTGAAGCTACACCCGTAGCTCAAGAAACTGCACCTGTAGCAGCAGTACCAGCTGTGGATACTTCAAATATCAAAGCAAAGGTAGTTACGATGCCACTTTTGAGTGATACCATGACCGAAGGTGTAATTCATGCATGGTTGAAGAAAGTAGGTGATAAAGTTAAGTCGGGTGATATTCTAGCTGAAATCGAGACAGACAAAGCTACAATGGAACTTGAAGCTTATGAAGATGGAACTTTATTGTATATAGGTGTAGAAGCGGGTAAAGCTGCGAAAGTAAATGGAGTAATTGCAGTTATTGGTGAGGAAGGTGCGAATTATCAAGCCCTTCTTGGTGGTGCTCCATCGGCTCCAGCTCCAGCAGCTCAAGAAGTTAAGGTTGAAACTCCAAAAAGTACAGCTCCAGCCCCTTCAACTCCAAGTGCAGCACCAGTTCATGCATCAAACAGCAATGGAAGAATCCTTGCATCTCCATTAGCAAAAAAATTAGCCGAAGAAAAAGGCATCAAATTAGCAGAAGTGAGCGGTTCTGGTGAAGGTGGCCGTATCGTTAAATCAGATGTTGATAACTTTACTCCAAAAGCACAAGAATCTGCAAAAACAGCATCTTCTACTCCAGCTCCTGTAGCTGCTGGCATTGAAAGCTACGAAGAAATTAGCTTAACTCAAATGAGAAAAGCCATTGCACGTAGTTTAGCTGAATCACAATCTAGTGCAGTTGATTTCCAATTAACCATGGAAATTTGCATGGATAAAGCTATCCAAGCTAGAGAAGTAATGAATCAGGCTTCACCAGTTAAAATCTCATTCAACGATATGGTATTAAAAGCTTGCGGTGTTGCACTGAAAAAGCATCCAAATATCAACTCTTCTTGGAGAGACGACCATATAAGACGTAACCAACACGTGCACATTGGAATGGCAGTGGCCATTGCTGAAGGTTTGGTAGTACCAGTAATTCGTTTTGCCGATACACTTTCACTTTCAACATTAGCTGCTACTACTAAAGATTTAGGTGGAAAAGCCAAAAATGGCAAATTACAGCCAAAAGATTGGGAAGGAAATACATTTACTGTAAGTAATTTAGGGATGTTTGGAATTGAACAATTTACTTCAATTATCAATAATCCTAAAAATGAATCATGTATTCTTTCTGTTGGTGGAATCAAAGAAACCGTTGCTGTTAAAAATGGTCAGTTCTATGCAACTAATATCATGAAAGTAACGCTTACTTGTGACCATCGCGTGGTTGATGGAGCAACTGGGGCAGCTTTCTTAGTTACTTTAAAAGAATTACTTGAAGAACCATATAAATTATTAGTATAACAAAACTCTAAAGATTTATGAAATCTTTCAAATCCTCCGTATTTTGGCTAACAATCTCTCTATGGGGGATTTGTTTTGTCCATACTTCTGATTCTTTTTCTCAAATTAAAGAATCTCCTAAACAAAGGTTAACAGCATTTATTAAATGGACTGGTAAAGAAAATTTACCATTTGAAGGGGATTGTTTTAATGGAGAAGGCTATGTGGTAAACAAAATTGATGAGAAATGTATTCAAAAGTACATTAAATCAATAGAAGCAACTGGTTTATTCTCAAGTCTTTATATTAAATCTCTTCAACAAGAGTTTAATCAAATGAAGGCTGAAATCAAAAAAAATAAATATGCTTATAGTCTGGAGTATGATAGATATACTATTTCTCAAGACCCTCCTGAAGTTAAAGATTTAATAACGGCTTTGAATAACAATTCTACTGTTTCAATAAATGGTAGCAAAGCAAAAATCATTGTGAAGTTAAAAAGACCATACTCAGTGACTTATACCTATTCAATGGATTTGGAAAATAATGTATGGAAGTTAACCAAAATTGAGGCAAAAGACTGATGCAAAAAATACACGCAACTACTGTTTTAGGAATCATTCATAATGGGAAAGTTGCTCTAGGTGCCGATGGACAAGCAACAATGGGTAATACAATTGCCAAAAGCAATGTTAGAAAAGTTAGAAAACTATTTGGTGGAAAAATCTTAGCAGGATTTGCTGGCTCAACGGCTGACGCATTTACATTGATTGAACGCTTTGAAGAAAAATTAAACGCTTTTGGCGGTAATATGAAGCGAGCAGCAATTGAATTAGCAAAAGATTGGAGAACTGACCGCTATCTTAGAAAACTTGAAGCAATGTTGATTGTGGCAAATGAAAGTGAAATGCTAATAATTTCAGGTACAGGAGATGTTTTAGAACCTGATAATAATATTGCTTCAATTGGCTCAGGAAGTATGTATGCACAATCTGCTGCCATTGCACTAAAGAAACATGCCGCCAATTTAAGTGCAGAAGAAATGGTTAGAGAGGGACTAAATATTGCCGCAGATATTTGTATTTATACAAATCATAACATCATTATTGAAACATTATAATATTTAAGGTGTTGGAGTTTATTCTTCAACACTTTTTACTTTCTATCTGCATATCTTTCATATATGTAATCTTCTTTTTCATAATTTCTATCAGAAAGTACTAACAAAACAGCATTTTCTGTAAAATCATACATGGTATGCCAATCTTCAGGCTCTACAAGTAAACATTTATCGGGAGAATCTAATATGTATTCTTCTTCTATTTTACCATTATTTACATAAACTTTACAACTTCCACTAACACAAGTTAGGGCGTTATAGGTTAATTTATGTCGATGACCTCCTCTCACTTGGTTAAAAGCATTATAAATATAAAAAATACGCTTTATCCCATTTTTCAAAACTTTTTCAATAATAGTGAGATTCCCTACTTCGGAAGAAAAAGTTTGCAATTCAATTAATGATGCCATGCGTGTATTACTTACTTATGAAATTTCCCTTTAAAATCCTCCAAAAAAATGCACATAACAAGTTAATCAAGAACACCCACAAGGAAAATGCATTTGTTTTGCTTTATTTTTATTAATAAACTGGTACCAACCTTTAGGTTTTGGTATAAAAACTACCTTTCCAGCACCTGGACTAATAGTTGAGCTAATGGGTTGACCAATATGCTCAATAATCTGTTTTGCTAATTCATTGGGTATTAAATCAACATAAAGATTGATACCAGCAAAATCGTTATATTGAAAATACTTTATGAAATGTTCTAATTGTTGATTGTCCATTACATTAACAATGTGCGAAGCAAACTGCCAGCTATCAATATTAGGTTTTACCCAATTTCCAATTCCAATCTTCACAAATCTATCAACCGCACCTTGTGGAACATGGCTATAATATCCTCCAATCACCTTTTTTTCATGAAAGCGTCTTAATGCATAAATATTGCAAGTTTTAGTGAAAATTGGACATAAGTTTTCCTTTAAACCAGTACCATCTCCACCCACGATACAATATGGAAAATCTAAAACAGCTTCTCCCCTTTGATTCTTCACAACTTCCATGTATGGGAAGAAATTGGATTCAAAAACAAAGGGACTTTGTTCAAATCTATACTTTAATACCACTGACAGCTCAACAACAAAAAAAGTTGTAAAAATGCCAATGATTATTTTATAATTTGGAATTCGATGAAAATCAGTTGGTAAAAAGAAGCTCGCAAAAATTACTGGTAATAATGAAGTAAATCTTGATGGAACTCGATTGTACGCTCCCCAAGGAAAAATCTTTAGGGTTGGAATTCTATTGGGATGATAGAAAGTTGAGATTATTAATAAAATTAGAAAAGGGATAAAAATTAATCCGTATTCCTTACGGTTTGAGAAAAAACCAATTAAACCAAGTCCAAGACAAAACCAACCCGGACTACCAGAACCTAATCCTTCGGGCATATCTTTTAGATTGTTTATAAAAGGATTATGTAAAGCATTCAAATGAGGGAAATAAGGCAGAAGCATTCTCAATGGGTTACTCCAAAAATGAGGAGCAGGTAATCCATCTAATTTGTAAGTTTTTGCTTCAAAATAAATTTGCAAAACTAGAGGTAAAAACAAGAAACCTACCAACAGAATCGGGATTGATAAAAATAAAAAAGAGTATGGTTTATTCTTAAACTCAGTAAGCCAATTATTAAATAGTAATTGAGGGGATCTTACTCCTTCAAAATGGCGTTTTATTAATAAAATTAAAGCAAAAATAATGCAAATAGTGAAACTATTTAATGCAAATCCACAAATATATCCTAGGTTCATTCCCAAGCAAGCCAATAAAATAAATGCTTTGAGAAAGACCCATTTTAATGAAAAACCCTCGCTTAGACAAATTCGTTTTAGTAATATAAAATCAGTAAGTAAACTTAGTATTGCCCAATGAATTGTACTATGATTATAGTGATGAGGATATTTATTTAAAGCGTAAAAATTGAAAAAAGTAACTACAAATCCAGTAAAGAATGCTTTTTTTGAACCAAAATCAGGCTTAATTACTAAAAAAGTTCCCAAAAAGGATATAATTAAACTTAATACGTAGTAAATATTCAACCATGGTCCATGCCCCCAGTTTTTATAAAAAAAAGCAAACCAATAATTACTTTCTAATGACCAATCTGAAAATACTTGTGTAGTACCGAAAGGATAAAATGTTTGATTATGATTAAAACTGATACTAGGGAATGGATTAAAACTAATATTATTCGCTAAGTAATAACCAACATATTCCCACTCATCAATATCTCCTCCACCTGAAAGAGGTTCAGAAAAGTTTCTTATGAAAACTAAGCCATAAAGAATGGGAAAAATAATAGTTAGGCAAACAAAAACGATATTAAGCTTTTTTTTACTCATTCTTTATAGTAATTGAGCGGCAGACTCATCAATCCACACATAAGAATTTGAATGAAGCTTAAAAACTGTGGCTGGAAAATCAACATTTGGCTCGCTTTCTACCAATGTCTTTAAAACCTCAGCTTTTCTTTCGCCAGTAGCAATTAAAACAGCAGATTTGGCTTCAAGTAAATGTTTTAATCCAATAGTTATACCTTGCGTAAGCTGTGTACTTTGTTTAAAATATTTTTGTCCGATTGAAATAGTAATTTCTGCTAATTCTGACACATGACAATATTTATCAAAACTGGTTCCAGGTTCATTAAGACCAATGTGGCCATTGACACCTACTCCAACTAACATTAAATCAGCCCCGCCTTTACTAAATAACAAATCATCTACTCTTTTACACTCGTTTTGCAAATCATTTGACATTGAATCAAAAAAAGTAAATTGACTCTCATTGATTCCAAGCGGTTTAAGCAAATTTTCTTCAACAATAAATCTACAACTACCTTCGCTTGCCGAAGGAACACCAACCCATTCATCAAGACCAATTATTGTTACTTGAGCGAAATCTTTAGGGTTCGCCAGTTCGACAATCTTTCTGTATGTAATTACAGGAGTATCTCCAGAAGTAAGTATTAAAGTTGCATTAGGCTTATTTTTGACTAACTCAATTATATAATTTGCGGTATGTAATGCTAATTTCTCAGCATTCTCAAATTTATCTATTTGCATTTATTAAATTTCAAAAAATAAATTCAAAGCTATGATTTTAACTCTACACTTCCAACGGCAAATACTTAGAAATTTGTTAGAAATTAATCTATTTTTAATAATTTTTTGCCGCAGATATAAAATTTTGAGATAAAAACAACTAATACTATCATTTTTACAAAAAATAGATATAGATAATTCTTCTTTATAGAAAATACAAAAACTAAATATTTATCTGATTGCGTTTTTAAAAAAAACTCAATTTGCTACACAATTTTAAACATCTTTGATTCGGCTACTAAAAGTAGCATTAAACGAAGTTAACACGACTCTTAGAACTAGCCTTATCCATTTACTTCAAAACTCAGAAGAATTTGAATTTTTCGGAGCGTTCGAAAGTCCTATTTTGATACTCGAAAACTGTAAGGAAATTGAAATTCCAAATGTAATCGAAATGAATTTAGTATGCCTCAAATGAGTGCAATTGAAGCTACAAAACTCGTTAAAGATTTATATCTTTCAGTAAATATTTTAATTTTAACCTTTTTGAAGAACTTGATAAGCTTTTTAATGCATTACAAACGGGTGCATCTGGATATTTGCAAATGAAATCAAATATTATTGAGATTATAGATGCATACACTAAGTATATAATGGTGATTATCCAATGACACCCGCCATCGCACGAAAGGTTTTCGAATACTTTAGCCAACCCAAATTGATAAAAATGATGAAAATAACCTTTCAGAAAGGGAATTAGATATTCTAAAATGACTTGTAAATGGAGATTCATATAAAAGATTGCTACTAACTGCTACATTAGTATGTAAACAGTCAGAAGTCATATAAATAATATTTACAGAAAACTACACGTAAATTCAAAGTCGGAGGCTGTAGTGAAGGCTATAAAAGATAAATTAGTATAAATCAATACCTCAAACCACCCGTATGAATTAAAACAATTTTAGTATTTGGCTTAAAATAGTTTTGATTAACAAGTTGTTCAAAAGCATAAAACAACTTTCCCGAATAAATAGGTTCTATTTCAAATTCTTGGTTAGAATTAAAATTAGAAACAAAAGTTGTGAGTTCAGGCGATTTTTTTGCATATCCTCCATGATGAAAATCCCAGAAAATTTCATAGTTTAAGTTTGTTTCTTTTTTACTTTGATTTAGTAGATTTTCGATTTCAGTTTCTAAATATTGTCCTTTTTTCAAAACACAAATGCCAATTACCTTTGTTGAAGAATGAGTATTTGCAATAATTCCTGCAATCGTACCGGCGGTACCAACTGGACATATGATGTAGTCAGGGCTCTGATTAAGTTGCCCATTGATTTCTTCTACCATTTCTCCTACACCTTCTAACGAAAAAACGGTTGTTCCTCCTTCAGGAATTACTAAACTATTTAAATTTGTTTGAATGGGTGTTTTATCTATTCTAATATTTCTATATTCGGTTCTTGAAATAAATTTTAATTTCATCCCACATTTTGAGGCAAACTTAAGGGTCTCAGAAGAATTTTCATTTAGTTCATCACCACGAATTATTGCAATTGTCTCAAAACCAAAATATTTACCTACTGCGGCGGTTGCATAAATATGGTTTGAATAAGCCCCACCAAATGTGATAATTTCATTTATTTCATTTTTTTTTGCTTCTATTAAGTTATACTTCAGTTTTCTCCATTTATTTCCTGAAATTTCTTTATGAATCAAATCATCACGTTTAATAAATACTTCCAAATTGAGTTTTGCATAAACTTCATTCTCAAATTTATGAAGTGGAGAAGGAAGAAGCAATATTCTTTTTATTTTGTCTTCAAATTCAATATTTGCAGTATTATCAGTCATTTTCTAGTAAATTTGCACAAATTTAATCAGAATGAGCGAAGAATTAGATAATATAGATAACGAAGAAGAAGAGGACGAACTATATGAACACCAACGAATTGTAGTTGACAAAGGTCAAATTACTATGCGTTTGGATAAATACTTACCTCATTTTACTAAAAATGTATCTAGGAATAAAATCCAAAATTCGATTGATGCCGAGGCAATCAAGGTAAATGGCTTACCTGCAAAGGCGAGTTACAAAGTAAAACCACTTGATGTGATTACTTTTTCCTTACCTCGACCACCACGAAATCATGAATTACTAGAGGAAAATATTCCATTAGATATTGTATATGAAGATGACGATTTGATGATTGTCAATAAACCACCAAGAATGGTCGTCCACCCAGCGGTGGGTAATTGGTCTGGCACATTGGTCAATGGTTTAGTTTACTACCTAAAAAACTTACCAACTCATAGAAATGGTGAAATTAGACCTGGTTTAGTTCATAGAATTGATAAAGATACTTCTGGCTTATTGGTTATTGCCAAAAACGATTTTGCTATGACTTTTTTGGCTAAACAATTTTCAGAACATACCATTGAGAGAACTTATTATGCTCTTGTTTGGGGTGTTCCAAAAAATCCTAGTGGAACAATACATCAATTCATTGGAAGAAGTTTGAAAAACAGAAAGATAATTGAGGTTTACCCTGATGGCTCTCATGGAAAAGACTCTATAACTCACTATAAAATTTTAAAAGATTATAAGTATGTTTCATTAATTCAGTGTAATTTAGAAACTGGGCGAACCCACCAGATTCGTGTCCACATGAAGTTTTTAGGACATACTTTGTTTAGTGATTCAGAATATGGTGGTGATAAAATTCTTAGGGGTCAGCAATCGGGTAGTTATAAGAAATTTGTTGAAAATTGCTTTGAAATTATGCCTCGTCAAGCTTTACACGCCAAAACACTAGGATTTGTTCATCCAACGACAAAAAAATGGATGCAATTTGATAGTGAACTACCAGAAGATTTCTCAAATGTTCTAAAAAAATGGGAAACATTCGCAGAATAAGTTAAAATTTATTATTGAAAAAGATAAAAAAACACCTAATGAAGATAAAAATAAGAAAAATCAGAAAAGCCGATGTACCAAGAGTCCATGAATTGGTATATGAATTGGCCGTTTACGAAAAAGCTCCCGAACAAGTTACCAATACGGTTGAAATGATGCTCAAAGACGGTTTTGGGAAAAATAAAGTTTTCGGCTGTTTTGTAGCAGAAGTAGATGGAATTGTTCAAGGAATTTCGCTCTATTATTATAGATATTCAACTTGGAAAGGCAAACGTTTGTATTTAGAAGATATAGTGGTTACGGAGTCAATGCGTGGTCATGGAATAGGGAAAATACTATTTGATAAAGTAATTGAGGAAGCTAAAAATACAAACTGTACAGGAATGATGTGGCAAGTATTAGATTGGAATGAGCCAGCAATTAACTTTTATCGTAAAAACTTCCCAACAAGATTTGATGAGGGATGGATAAATTGTCATTTAGATTTTTAGTAGAACAAGAAATTCTTGTTCTACATTCAAAATCTTTGTCTTTCCATCCGCCTTCTTTCCTTCGTTATTTTTAGCTGTTTTTTATAGCTTTTAATTGACTTTTCTCCAATATAATGAACTTTCCATTTAAGTATTTTTCTAGGATTATATGTTTTACTTCCATGTTTATGTTCTAACTCAACCCTGCATGATTTTATCGGACAAGGTCGGTAGAGAAAACATCCATCGAATAAGATGGTAAGTAACATTACAAAAAATGCATTTTTCATCATAAAGATTCCTAAAAACTCACATCTAATAATTCTATTTCTTAAAATTAATATTTAAGTTCAAAATGCCAGAAATTATACAAATAAAATCGGTTGGTAGTGAAAAATTAACCAAACAACAGCGAAAATTCAATGAAAAAATTCAGAAAATCTCTGAATTGAAGCAAAAAATTGACTGGGCAAAAAATGAGCTTGAAATTATTCAACGTAAGATTATTATAGAAATTTTACCCTTAGAAAAAAGATTTACAGAAGTTCAGATTAAGCAATTAGCAGCTTTAGACAAATTATACTACGAAAACAATTTTCGAAAACGTGATAATGATACGCTTTCTGAACTTATACTTGAAAAAGCAGAAGAACTCATTAAACAGAATCAGTCAAAAGAAGTCCATGAAATTTTTGCAAGACATAACGATGGTATTTCATACGATGAAATGTTAGAATTAGCAAATCAGAAAGCTTCAGCAAACATTAAAAATTCTATTAAAACTATTTTTGGCGTCGAAAATGAGATGGATTTCAATAAACCAGAAGATTTTCAAGACTTTCTGAATGAACAACTTGAGTCTGATGAATTTAAATACGAAAACAGAAAAAAGAAAAGAAAATTAATTAATAATAATGCTGAAGAAAATAATAAAAATCAAACATTAACTGCTCGTCAGGTATACTTAGAATTAGTAAAAGTCTTTCATCCTGACCGTGAGCAAGATGAAAATGAAAAAGAGAAGAAGAATTTAATTATGCAAAAGATAATTGAAGCTTATGAAAAAAATGATATTTATGAACTAATAAATATGAAATTTGAACTGCTTCAAGTACATAATGCATCTGATGAATCTTTAAAAATTCAAATCCAGTTGTTAAATAAACAGATTGAAAAACTAGAAAATGAAATTACTGAACTTTATTCATTTGGGCGGTCATCATTTTTTGGTAAATCATTGATTGAAAGATTTGGGGGTGATCAATTTCAAAATACAGAAACTAAATTCACTAAAGAAATCAATAATTTAAAGAAAATCATCAAACATGAAGAGAAAATGTTGCCTTTCTACTATGATGAAAACCAAGTTTTATACTTAATTGAGGAGTTTAGGCTCAATCAACACAAAAATAAAAAACTAGGTAATTTTTATGATATTATTGAAAAAATGTAGGAGCAAAATTAGCTTCGCTCCTACTTTTGCTTGTATTTATTTAACTTTATCTCTACGTTCTTTTAATTCACGCCAAGTAGTAAGTATAATCTGATTATCTTGAATATACTTTTTCAACTTAGGGTCAAGCATGGCTAACATATCTCCTCTACGTGTATTTCCCGAATCAGAAATATGTTCAAAAACTTCTGTTGGCGAAGTACAATGCATGATAACCATCGTAACACCCGGTTGTAAGTCTTTGAAAGATTCTATGTATTTATCAGTTTTATATTTTTGTAATTCTTTATCAGAAGGATTTTTTACTTTATTCATTGTCCATCCATAACTAATGTTGTGAAGGTCATCTAAAACAGGTAAACCAGCATTCCAAAGCATTTTACCAATTTTCTGAGCTTGTTCTAATGTTAAGCCCGCAGCTCCATCACGCATAATCATCGTATCATGACCACCCGGAAACATAACAGGAATTTTATTTTCAATTCCTACTTTGAAATATCTTTCCAAATAATCTTGACGAGCAAATAAAGTACCCATGTGCGAATCTAAATGCGTTGGCTCAAAACCCATTGCTCTTGCTCGCTCTAATTGACTTCTTATTTCCTTTTCAATTTCATCAGCTGATGCGTGTCTCGCTGTTTCTTCAACACTACGCCACATCGCACCTTCGTCATCTACAAGATTAGGAACGGTTGGTTTGCCAGCTAATGGCCCCCAACGATAATCTTTCCATTCAGAAGTAAGTGTAAGGTGAAGGCCAGCATCAATTTTTGGATTATTTTTTAGATAATGAACAAATCCAGGTACCCAAGGGCATGGCATCATTACACTCATAGAAGTAGCAATACCCTCTTCAACAGCCTTAATGGCTCCAACATTAGAATCATACGACATTCCAACATCATCAACGTGCATGATTACAACTTTAGAACCTTTAGGAAAACCTAACTTTTCAGCATAAGTTTGGGCAAATGTTGTAATAAATGTGAGCCAATACAGCAATATTAAACTTAATAAATTTTTCATTTTAAAGCTGTGAATATGAAAGTGGCACTAAAAATACACGAATAATATGTGAAACTGTATTAGCATATTCAGTAGCACCCGAAATACGCTTCCAATCGGCATTGGCACTAAAATTCTTCCAATTAGCATCTCTTTCTTCCATGTTTTTGAATGCAAGCATATAAGTCAAACACGGCATGTGTTCTCCAGCAACAACTTCTCCGAAGAAAACAGAATTAAGCTTTGTGTCTCTAAAAATTTTCAATTCTTCATCATTAAACATTTTTATTTTTCTACGAGCTGCATCTTCTGAATAACTTTCGTATGTACGTAATTCAAAAAGTTTTTGCTCAGAGGTTGGCTTAACTAATTGAGGAATTCCATCAAAAGCATGCATTAATGATGTAGTAAATCTTGCATAAGGTGCTTTTTCAGGAGGAAGTGCATTATATTCTTGTGTCGCTTTTATAAAATCAGCATCGGTCTTGATTTTTGCATTGACGGCAGCATACTCTTCAATTGAAGAATAAGGAATAAATACGTAAATTTTAGCTGGGTCAGAGGCTCCCATTTCACCAAAAGCTCCAATATTCTTAACTCCATATTTATTGAGTGCAGGAAAAAGAGCATTTTTGAAATAATTTTCAATATTTGAACGTGGAGTGCCAAATTTCAACTCGTAAATACGAAGTTCATAAAATTCTTTTTTTGATTGCGAATACCCCAAAAAGGTAACAGACATTAACAAAATCAATAAGATGTTTTTTTTCATTGTGTTATTTTGATATAGATTGAATGATAATTTTTACTTATTAAAAGATTCTAAAACACGCTTTACAACTCCATCCATTGCATCTGTGGCAATCCATCTAACAACCATAACCAAATCGTGCTCTGGGTCAACGTAAATCATATTAGTTCCATTCCCTAAATGATAAAATGCCCTCTCTGAAGCACTTGGTAATAGTTTTTTGTTGGTATTTAAAAACCAATTCATATATCCGTAAGTAGGTTGAGCGGCAGTTGGCGTAAGTGCTTGATTCACCCATTGTTCAGAAAGTATTTGTTGAGAACCCCACTTCCCTTTATGTAAAGATAATAAACCAAAACGTGCCATATCATAAGCATTTATAAACATGCCACCGCCCCAATGCCCACCTCCACTCACAGATTGAACTGCTTGCCCATCTAAAACAATCCAAGAATTACGATACCCCGTCCATCTCCAAGTATTAGAAGCACCAATTTTATCCATTAAATTTTCTTTTAATACTTGTGGAAGTGGTTTCCTCCAAACACTCAGAGCAGCTAACGAAAGTACATTTACACGAACGTCATTGTATTCATACACAGTACCGGGTTTATTTCTAGTACGATTTAACCATAACGCAGGGTCTTTATCTGGCCTGTCAGCCCAGTCGGGTTTCCCCCAAAGTGTTCCTTCCCAGTCACTTGTTTGTCGAAGAAGATTATCCCAAGTAATAGTTTTATTATGTGGGGTATCAAACAATTTCAATAATTCAGGCTTTCCGAAATCATCGGCTGGTCGATTTACAGGTTGACCATATAATTCGATTGGGGGAATATAGGGTGCTACTGAATCATTGACATTTTTTATTAAACCACGGTCAACTGCCAATCCAACTACACTAGACAAAAAGCTTTTTGTAACACTATGAGTTATATCAGTTCTTGCTGGTTCTCCCCATTCAGCTACTATGTATCCTTTATGAATTATCAAACCAGTTGGTAAACCTCTTTCAGCAAATGGACCTATTGCAAACCCGAACGGCTCCTTGCCAAATGACTGATAATGAGACACTTCCATGTTTTTAGGATTTTTAATTTCATTTTCAATGGCAAATGCCATAGTTTCTAGAATCTTGTTTTGATTCAATCCTAATTCTGTTGGTGATTTTTTCTGCCACGCATTAAATGATGGAAAGTACGGTTCGTTTTTCTTTTGGGCATGAACTGCACAATTGGTAGAAATTAATAATGTGATTGTTAAGAAGCGTAAATGTTTATTCATAAATAATTTGCTATCAATTATAGAAAGAATGCAAAATAATCCAATTAAACTAAATTTTAAATTAAATTGCGATGAATAAATTTATTTAAGAGACCTATGCAAGAAATTGGACTTTACATAATGGCAGGATTCTTCGTTTTTGCCGGAATTACGCACTTTACTAAAAAGAATTTCTTTATGAAAGCAATGCCTCCATACATACCTAATCATGAAGAGATGGTTATTTTAAGTGGAATTGCAGAAATAATACTTGGTATCGGACTTCTGTTTACACAAACACGTGCACTTTCTGCTTGGGGGATTATTCTACTTTTGGTAGCTGTATTTCCGGCCAATATTTATATGGCTACTTCTGGGAAATTCAAGAAGATTCCACAATGGATGTTGTGGTTGAGATTACCATTACAATTAGCATTAATGGCTTGGGCCTATCTATATACAAAATAAATTTCCCAAACAAAAAACTTACTATCTGGGAAATTATATTTTAAAACATTTAATTCATCACTTTCTCAAGACTTTCTAGAGTAATTATTGGAGTTGCTCCTTTTTGAGTAGCTACAAATGCTCCCACCGCACATGCAAAAGCTAAAGCCTCTTTTGCAGAAGCATTTTGCAACCATTTAGAAATAAAAGAAGCTAAAAAAGAATCACCACTACCAATTGTATCGGTTACACTAACTTTAAAGCCACTATGCTCAGAAAATATATAATTTTCATCAATAAAAAAGGCACCATTTCCACCTCTTGTAACGATAATTCCTTTTAGATTAAACTGATTTTTCAAGAAAATTGCATTAGATTGCTCATCTGAATTTTCACCATACCAAGAACAAATCATTGCTAATTCTTCGTCATTCACTTTAACAATATCGGCCAATTCGAAAAGTTCCTTGACTAAATCTTCACTAAAATAAGGTTTTCTGAGGTTGATATCTAAAACAGTAAGATTAGCATATTTTTGCAGTTGTAAAAGGGTTTGTTTTGAGGTGTTATTTCTCAAAGCTAAACTTCCAAAAACAAAAGCATCGGCATTCATTACTGCATGTTTAGCTTCACCAGTAAAACTGATATTATCCCAAGCAACTGGTTCAATTATAGTATAGGAAGGACTTCCTTTTGAATCAATAGCCACTTCAACAGTTCCAGTTTGAAAATCGTTGTTTATTTGAATATTTGAAACATCTAAACCTCTTTTTGATAAAAAATCAATAATTTCTTCTCCGAGATTATCATTCCCAACAGCACTAATCATCTTTGCATTTAAACCAAACTGTGTCGCATGTACAGCCACATTCATTGGAGCACCTCCTGCCACTTTACCAGTTGGCAACAAATCCCAAAGTACTTCACCAAAACAAACAATATTTTTCATATTCAATACTTATCGTTTTTATTATTAAAACTATTTTTTCCAAATTGATTTGAGAGTGTAAATAACACCGCCAATTAGGTCAGCTTTACCACCTTTACTGTAAAGCTCAACTTTGGTAAAATATTCATTTGGGAAAAATAGGTCTGTAATGGCTACTTTACCGTTATTTACAAATAACTCAATTGAAGCATTATCAATTAAAGCTTTGATTGATATATGATTATCTTCAAGATTTGCACTGTGAATCGCGGCAAATTTGGGAGAAAAGTCTGATTTACCAGCATTTCTTCGGTCAACAAATACTTTTTGAATCATTTTATCGAATCCGATAATTACTTTTTCGTTCTTAGAATTTGAAATTATAAAACCAAACTCACTTGCTGTTGAAGTGCTAATATTAAAATTTAGATTAATTTCTTTTTGTACAGAAGCATTATGAATCAAAACGTTTTTAGTTACAGCTTGCTTTTGTATTATCTTTTTCTCTAATCTAAGATTTTTATAATTTTCAATCGGCATTTGGTTTAAACGAAAACCCTTAGTTGTATTTACCAATGATAATTTTCTGGGAATTGTCATTCCACTACGCCAAGTAGAAGTTGGAACAGTTGTCGCATAATCATCCCAATTCGACATCCAGCCGATATAAACACGCTCCTTTGTTGGCATATTAAACCATGTTACCCCCGCATAATTATCAGCCCCAAAGTCTAGCCACAACTTAGTTTCGGGGGAGTTATCATTTGTGAAGGTCTTTCCATCAAAATTTCCGATAAAATATTGTGTACCCGAGCCTCCATTTACAGCTCCTCTACCTATATTTTGTATTAAAACCCACTTTTCGATTCCTTCCTTTGTCTTTAATGATATTAAATCCGGACATTCCCAAACACCATCATTGGTACTTTCTTTAATTCCAAATTCACTTTCTTTTTGCCAATTTTTCAAATTAGGTGAAGAGAAAATTTCTAGTTTTTTTCCAACTGCCAACGGCATAATCCAACGTTTTGTTTGTTCGTGCCAAAAAACTTTTGGGTCTCTAAAATCCACATCTCCTTTATTAGCAACAACAGGATTTTTATCATATTTAATCCAAGTTCTACCTTTATCAATACTGTAAGCAATGCCTTGTGATTCTCTATCCGAACGACCAGCTTTTTCTTTTTCCATATCATGATAAGTAAAAATGGCTACCAAGGGTTTCTCTTTTCCAATTTGAAAACCGCTAGTATTATTCTCATCTACCACAATACTTCCCGAAAAGATATAACCCAAGGAATCTGGATAAAGTGCAATTGGTAAATTTTCCCAATGAATCAAATCCTTACTTATGGCATGCCCCCAGTGCATAGGCCCCCAAACAGTTTTATCTGGATAGTGTTGGTAAAACAAATGATATTCTCCTTCGTAAAAAACAAGGCCATTAGGGTCATTCATCCAACCCTTTGGAGGTGTAAAATGAAATTGTGGTCGGTAAGTCTCTTGATACTTTTTTTGAGAAGGTTCAATTTGAGCGTTGGCTGCAAATGTTCCAATTATCAACATTGATAACAGGGCTTTTTTCATAGGTAAAGTAGTAATATTAATTAAGTAGTAAGATAAGGCTGCAAATAACAAAAAAAGTGAGAATTGTCTAAACCCTAAAACAAAAAATTAGCTAAAGAAATAGCATAAGTGAGAAGATTGAAATCAGCAGTAAAAAGTTAAAAGCTTGTACCTCCACCATAATTTATATCGAAACTCGATATTGAGATAAAAGTATCTATCATTTTACTACTGATTCTCACAGGTTCAAAAGTTGACGGGAAAAATAAAAGGTTCATCAATAGGACTTAATACATATACGAAAGAACCTAACTAATGGTTTTAAAGTATTTATAAAAAAATTATTGTAGAACACTAAATTTTATTTCAACAAAACTTCAAGCTTTGATAATAAATCCTTGGCTGAGGTCACAACTTGCGTAGTTGGCTTATTATCAGATTCTTGTAAAATATTTTGTACATTACTTAAATTATTCTGTATTTTTTTCAAGTCTTCTTCTTTCTGATTAAATATTTTTAATCCTTCATCAGTCATTCGAACTCTTTGACGAGCCTCCTTCATTTTTTCAAGTTCGTTAAAAACTTTCTTCCTTCCTTCATAGCAAGCAAGTGATAGGTCATGTTGGAGTTTTAAATCAATTGCTGCAGTTTTAACTCTTGGATCCATTTTAACAAGGAAATTTTGCTCGAAAACTTTTCCATTTACAGTTAATAAAGCAGTGTAATAGCCAGGAAGTACCCAAGGAGAAGTTGGGTCAGGAGCTGTGTTTTTATAAACTGCCGAGATTGGGTAAGTCGGAGGTAAATTCAAAGGTTCATAATGTAAATCCCATACAAATCGATGTGAACCTGCCTCTGCAGATAAAATCTGTTGTGGACGAATCCAATAATGAGGAATATTCAAATCTGGTAGTTCGTAAGGTTTGTCATCACTTGAAAAACTTCTAATTATTTTTTTTGAAGCATCATAAATTTCCAACTTAACAACACCCTTTATTTTTTCCTTCAAAAAATAATTAATGATTGCTCCATCTGGTGGGTTTTGCCCTTGAGGTTCTTCTTGCGGAAGCGGTGTATCGGTATAAGTACTCCAACGTACACGATAAGTATTTTGAGGTTTATACAAAAACGCATCATTTTTTGCCACTTCAGAAGTAACTTGTCTCAAAGGAGTAATATCATCCAAAATCCAAAAACTACGTCCATGCGTCCCAACAACAATATCATCATCTTTAATAACTAAATCTCTAATACTTGTAGCAGGCATATTCAATCGTAGTGATTGCCAATTTTCTCCTTCATCAAATGAAACATAAACTGCATTTTCAGAACCAGCAAAAAGCAAACCTTTTCGGTATGGATCTTCTCGAACAGTGTTGATTGGTTCATTAGGAAGGCCATTAACTATTTCATCCCAAGTTTTACCACCGTCTTTGGTTCTAAAAATATGTGGTCGCAGATCATCTAATCTAATTCTATTAACAGCCACATAAGCAACATTTTTATCAAACTGACCGGCATCGATTTGCGAGATTTTTGACCAATACCAATATCCATCTTTTTCACCTTTAGGTGTAGGCGGGGTAACATTTGTCCATGTTTTACCACCATCTGAAGTAATATGAATTAATCCATCATCAGTACCTGCCCAAATCGTATTTATATCTTTTGGTGATGGAGCAACTGAATATATTACCCCTCTACGATTCATTTTTTTCAATGACTCAGTAGTAAAAACCCCAATACTTGAAGGGACAAAGTCATAGGTATCTCTTGTTAAATCTGGACTTATTACTTCCCAAGAATCTCCCCCATTTTTGGTTTTGAATAAAACATTTCCAGCAAAAAATAGCGATTTTTTATCTACTGGAGAAAATAATACAGGTGCTGTACGAATAAATCGATATTTCCCAGAGCGAACTGCTTCGGGAGCAATATTTTGGGTTTGACCTGTTCTTTTATCATACTTAGTTATTTTACCACCATATATAATATTGGGGTCGAGCGGGTCTGCTGCTACATATCCATACTCCTCAACACCTACTGGATGCCAGTCTCTAAAGGAGATTAATCCATCATTACCTCTCGAGGCTATACCTACCGACCCACTTTCTTGTTGGCCCCCATAAACATTGTAAGGGAAAGCATTGTCGGTACTTACATGATAAAATTGTGCAGTCGGCTGATTATACCAAGAAGAAAAAGTTTCGCCACCGTTTACAGTAATGATAGCACCCTGGTCAGCCGCTAAAAGCATTATATCAGGATTATTTGGATTAATCCAAAGTCGGTGATAATCATCTCCACCTGGAGCACCTCGAAAAGCAGTCCAAGTTTTTCCACCATCTTCAGATTTCCATGTATCAACATCAGCACTGAAAACAATATCAGGATTATTTGGGTGAACTTTAACTTCCGCGAAATCACTTCCTCTACCCCAAATGCGTGGGTCTTGACTCACTAATGTCCAAGATTCACCCCCATCATTCGATTTAAAAACACCGCCACCTTCAGGAGAGTCTACGGTTGCGTACATTCTTTTGGTATCACTTGGTGCAATACAAAACCCAATTCTACCCAAGCCTTGTTCATAAGTTGGAAGCCCTTTTGTGAGTTTTTTCCAAGTATTTCCACCATCTGTCGATTTGTAAAGGCCACTTTCCGGACCTTGCCAAGCACCGTTTTCCCATGGTCCTTGTCGGGCTGCCCAAAGGTCAGCATAAACTATATTAGGATTTTTGGGGTCAATGGTAACTTGAATAGCACCCGTATTTTCGTCTTTATACAAAACTCGTTCCCATGTCTTTCCGCCATTTGTTGTTCTGTAAACTCCTCTTTCAGTGTTTGGCCCATAAGGATGACCCAATACTGCTGCGAATACACGATTTTCGTTGGTTGGGTCAATAGCCAAACCACCAATTTGTTGACCATCTTTTAAACCAGTATTGACCCAAGTTTTTCCTTCGTCAGTTGATTTGTAAATACCATTTCCAACTGATAAATCGGGTCTTTGAATACCTTCTCCTGAAGCAACATAGATTACATTTGGATTTGAAGGAGCTACCGCCACATCACCCACCGAACCTGTGGGTTGGTCATCAAAAATGGGAAACCATGTACGCCCGTAATCAGTGGTTTTCCAAACGCCACCGTTGTTTACGCCAATATAAAATACATTGGGTTTTTGTGGAACCCCAACTGCTCCAACTGTTCGACCGCCACGATGAGGGCCAATCATACGCCATTTCATGCTATCAAAAAGCTTGGGGCTGAAGTTTTGTGCGTATGAGAATAAACTAATAAGTGAGAAAAAAAAACTAAAAATCTTAAATTTCATGAGAAAAAGAGGGTTTGTTGAATTATTCTTTTTTTAATAATTGTTGTAATTTATATATATTTTTTTGTTTTGAGGAAAATTCGTGAAATGCTCTAATAAAAAAAGCCAAACAAACGTTTGGCTTTCGCGAATTCTATTTCAAATTCTTCAAATATTCGATACTTAATGGCACAGTTTCAAGTTCGTGCTCACTTTCATCTTCTATGAAAAAGTGTTTGATACCAATCTTTTTAGATTGTTTAAAGATATTTTTCCAATCAGCTTGTCCTGTTCCTAGCACTACATCATTTTCGGCAGGAGTATGTCCCGAAAAATCTCCTTTAACCCCTTTCTTTAAGTCCTTTACGTGCATTAATTTCCAGCGGCTACCATATTTTTTCAATAAACCAACTGGGTCTCCACCTCCGTGCAAAACCCACAGAACATCCATTTCAAATGAAACATATTCTGGGTTAGTATTTTTGAAAATATAATCTAATAAGGTACCATTTTCATATGGTCTAAATTCATATCCGTGAGGGTGATAACAAAAAGTTAGTCCATTTTCTTTCAAGAATTTGCCTGCTTTGTTAAATACATCTACTGCCTTTTTAGCATCTTCAATTGTAAAATTATCACCTTTGTGAGGTATCCATGCACACATAACATATTTTGCTCCAAAAGTTTTTGCTTTAGTTATAATATCCATCGAAAGATTTTCTAATTGGTCATAACCAGCACCAATAGAAGGAATTGTGATGCCGCGAGCCTCACAAAGTTTTTTGTATTCTTCATCAGTTACGCCTTTGGCTCCACTTGTTTCTATTTCGGTAATTCCCATTTTTTGAATTTTATCAAGTGTGCCAACTACATCTTTTGGAAAATGATTTCTAAAAGTATAAGCCTGAACACCAAACGGATAGGTGTACAAATTCTTTGCGTTGGGTTGTGCAAAAGCTAATTGCTGCATGCAAATAAGCATGAAAAAGAGGATAAGGGTTGAGTTTTTTTTCATTGTCTAAAAATTCTAATTGCTACTAAATGTTTGGTTTCTTTATTCTACTTTAAAAATTAAGTCTTGATTTTGTGGCTTTGAGAGTTCTTATTATGTATTTATTTTAGTATTATCGTACATCTATTTCTGTCTTTGCTAAGCTATCTAATTATTTAATTATAAAGTAGATAAGCTCGACCAATAAAACAATTTATGCGACGAATTTCATCTCTTTATTATTAAAAAAGAATCTATATTTATTCAAACTGAAAAGCAAAATAAGTACAAGTGCCTTTGCCTACGTTTTTCAAGCCATGCCAATCATTTGATTGTAGAAAAACCACATCACCCACTTTTGAATCATGCCAAACTCCGTTAATAATCTCTTGGGCTTGACTTTCCTTTTCGTTGTTTTGTGAATTAACTAATAGAATAACCTCGGCTGCTTTATGCTGATGTGCATCATGGCTCATTAAACCTTCATTGAGTGTTGTTGTATGCATTTCAAATCTTTTACTCATACTTGTTGCTCGATTATAAAAATCTCTTCTTCCTCCTTTATCATGGGGTTTGAAGGTTGTCTCATCCCAATTCAACATTAAAGAGCCACCCGCTTTTTTTCCACGTTCAATATCAACAGGTTCGTTTGAATAATACTGAAAAACATAGTATGTAGTGTTTTTATCACTCAGATTTACAGTCTCACGAACATCACCAGACATAATTAGGGCAATACCGCCAGCTTTTAGGGTTTTGGTTTTACCTTCGATAGTAACCGTCAACTCTCCTTCCTTTACAATAATTAACTCTTCATTCTCTTGTGTATAAGCTTCTTTTCTCATTCTTCCTTTTGGAAAAACAGTTGTGGCATGAATTTTAAACAACTTAAAATGCGGTGTTTTGCCTTCTAAAATCAATCTCGCTTCACCTTGTGGCCTATTCACAACCGCTAAATCTTGCCAACGATACACCCTCGATTCAGAAAATTTATCTTGTGAATAAGTCTTAAAATGAAGTATTAATAAAAGGAAAAAGAGTTTTTTGAGCGTTTTCATTGGAAAGGAAGGTCTAGATTAGGTGAAAATAGCTAAAATTTATTTTGTAAAATTTTAATGATAATCAATAATAAACCATCACCACAAGTGATGCACCAATGGCTTGATGTGCTTTGAATAAATTTTATTCATTTCTGTAATTTGTGCATCTGTCAAATCAGGATAATCAAGTGATGCAATATTAGATAAAACTTGTTCTGGTCTTGAAGCTCCCGGAATAATTGTACTCACTGCATCAAATTGTAGAATCCATTTGAGGGCAATGGGTGCTAAGTTTGATTCATTTGGAAAAAGTGCTTTGAGCTCTTCTACGGTTGTCAAACCCGTTTCATAATCAATCCCTGAAAAAGTCTCACCTTTATCAAACATTTCTCCATTTCTATTAAAATTGCGGTGGTCACCCGAAGTAAAAGTCGATTGCTTAGAGAATTTTCCAGTTAGAAGTCCACTCGCTAATGGAACACGAACAATAACACCAATATTTTTCTTTTTGGCTTGTTCAAAAAACAATTCGGCTGGACGCTGACGAAAAGTATTAAATATAATCTGAACTGATGTTACATTATCATATTCAATTCCTTTTAAGGCTTCCTCTACTTTTTCAACGCTGATACCTAAATTTAGAATCTTTCCTTCTTCTTTTAATCGGTCAAATAGTTCAAAAATTTCTGGTCGATAAAAAACTTGCGTTGGCGGACAATGCAATTGAATTAAATCAAGCGTTTCTAAACCCATATTTTTTAAACTTGCTTCAACAAATTTCCTTAATACAGCGGGTTGATATGCTTCATTTACATGAGGGTTCAGTTGACGACCACATTTTGTTGCCACATAAATTCTTTCTGAACGATTTTTTACAAATTTACCAACGGCCTTTTCACTTTCTCCATCTCCGTAAACATCAGCAGTATCAATAAAATTAATGCCTGAATCTACAGCCGCATGTAAAATTTTTTCAGCGTTTTCATGGCTAAACACTTCACCCCAAACACCACCAACTTGCCAAGTACCAAGGCTTATTTCAGAAATTTCAAAACCTGTTTTTCCTAATTTTCTGTATTTCATTTTTATAAAAAATTTATTTTAATTCTTCTTAGAAGATTTCCTTACAATTAATTTCCCCTTGATAACTTTTGTGTAAGGTACAAAGTTTTCTTTGTTTATTATATTGTCTATTAATATACTTGCCGCTTCTTGCCCAATTGTAAAGGGAAATTGATTATATACAGTTAATGATGGTTCAATCATCGATGCAAGTAAATCATCACCAAATGCAGCCAATGCTATTTCCTCAGGAATTAGTATTTTCTTTTGCTTTAAAGCCATTATCATTTCTATGGCATTAGCATAATGCACATTAAAAATACCATCTGGTCGATTAGGCATTTCAAGCCATTGATTGAGTGCTGAAAGTGTATCTTCTTCTTTAAAATCACTATGGAAAATTAAGTTTTGGTCAATTGTCAATCCGTATTTTTCAAGTGCTGCTTTATAACCTGCCATTCTTTTTTGACTAATCAACAAATCAACAGGACCAGCACAAGCGGCAATTCGCTTACATCCTTGCTGAATCAGATGTTCAACCAAAGCAAAACTTCCTTCAAAATCTTCCTGAATTACTTTAGCGGTTTCTAGTTCTTCACAAACTCTATCAAAATGTACAATTGGTACGCCTTTTTTCAAATGCAATTTGATATGTTCAAACGAATTGGTTTCTTTCGTATGGCTAATTAGCAAGCCATCTACTCTACTTGCCATTAAAGCTTGAACATTTAAAGTTTCGGTTGAATGCGACTCGTTCGATTGACAAATCATTACTCGATAACCTGCTTCTGATGCCACTTTTTGAATACCTGCTACAACACCTGCAAAAAACGGTCTTTGAATATCAGGAATAACCACACCAATAGTATGTGTTTCTCCTCTATGAAGGCTTTGTGCCAATAAATTAGGCCGATAATCTAATTCGTTAGCCACTCTGATAATTTCTTGCCGAGTGTTTTCATTAATTTCTGAACTATTATTTAATGCCCTTGAAACAGTTGAAGGTGAAATTCCTAAAACTTTTGCGATATCAACAATGGTTGTTTGATGTGATTTTTTATTGCTTGCTGCGTTGGGCGGATTTATCGTAAAATACAATTCACACCCTTTGCAAAACAAACGTTGCTTGCCTCTAATAAAACCCGCTTTGACAATGGTTTCAACTTTACCACAATTTGTACAAGCAATCATCAATTTGTATTTTTTTTATACCAATCAAATTAAACCTTGAAAATACAAATTAGTAACTAAAAAAATCAACAAATAACAGTCTTAGAATTTATAAAATTTTTTAGAAACTAATAAAACAAAAATTTACCTATCGGAAACGTTTCCGAAAACGTATCCGATAGATTTCAGAGCATTTCGAGTAAAATAAATACATTTTTCTTTTAATAGTGCAATGATTATTATATATATTTCTATTAAATACAATTTGTGGTAAAATTGATTGATATTACGACTTTCATGAAAATCAGTAATTACCAAGCACAAAATTGTACTTTTTAAATAATTTCAATTTTATTTAAAAAACAAATCTACTTTCTCTATTAGAACAAAAGTGTTTATTAACACGAACCAAATTTTGTATTTGCCAACGCTATTATGTGTTGGCATTACAGAATTTGAAAGAGAAATAATGAAATTAAATCAACTTCTGATAATCATTTAACTTAAATTAAAGTTTTTCAACAATTTATAGAATTATTTTTAGAAATTTATAATCTAAAAAACTCTAATACCTATGTCAAAGCAATTTTTCTATTTTTCATTATTAATTCTTACAACATTAAAGGGTGTGTCACAACAAAAACCTATTCAATTCATTACGCTTGACCCAGGTCATTTTCATGCGGCACTTGTACAAAACAAAAATTATGATAATGTAGAATCAATTGTAAATGTTTATGCACCTGCTGGGCAAGATTTACAAGACCATTTGAAAAGAATAGAGAGCTACAACACAAGAGCGAAAAATCCAACTCATTGGCAAGAAAATGTATATCAAGGAAATGATTATTTAGAAAAGATGCTTGCTGAGAAAAAAGGAAATGTATTAGTTATTGCAGGAAACAATAAAAAGAAAACTGAATATATATTGAAATCAGCACAGGCAGGTATAAATATTCTTGCCGATAAACCCATGTGCATTGATAGCAAGGGATACCAGCAACTAATTCAAGCCTTTGAAGCTGCCAAGAAAAACAATGTTCTTTTGTATGATATTATGACCGAACGTTCGGAAATAACAACGGTTCTTCAAAAAGAAATTTCTCAGATTCCACAAATTTTTGGTACACTCCAAAACGGAACTCCTGAAAATCCCTCAATTATCAAAGAAAGTGTGCATCATTTCTACAAATATGTTTCAGGAAGTCCGCTTAAACGTCCAACTTGGTTTATGGATGTTTCGCAACAAGGGGAAGGTATTGTCGACGTTACCACCCACTTGGTTGATTTAGTACAATGGGCAGCATTTCCAAATGTGGTTCTTTCAACAAAAGATGTGCAACTAACTTCTGCTAAAAGATGGCCAACAACCATGACATTAAATCAGTTTTCGGTGATTACAAGTCAAAATCATTTCCCAGATTTTTTAAAAAAAGACCTCAAGAATGATACTACATTAAATATTTACGCAAACGGAGAAATCAATTATAAACTTCGTGGAGTAAACACTAAAGTGCGAGTTTTATGGAATTATAGTACTCCAGAAGGAGGTGATACACATTATTCAATAATGAAAGGTAGCAAAGCAAATATAGAAATTCGACAAGGAAAAGCTGAGAAATTTATTCCACAATTATACATTCAAACCGATAAAGTTTCTGATGCAGATTTATTGAAGGCATTTGATGCTTTACAAAAAAAATACCCTGGAATTTCATTGATAAAACAAGAAAAAGAGTGGTTAGTAGAAATTCCCGATAATTATAGAACAGGTCATGAAGCTCATTTCGGGGAAGTTATGGAAAGATTTTTGGACTATAAAGCCAAAAATCAATTACCAGCTTGGGAAGTGCCAAATATGTTAGTTAAATATTATACAACTACCAAAGCTTTAGAACTGGCAAAAAAGAAATAATATAAATTTATTAAATCTTGTAGAGAGGATATCAAAGCATCTCTGCATAAAAAGGTAATTATAATGAAATTTCGACCATTATTTTTGATTCTACTGGCAATTTTTGCACAGAAATCTATTGCACAGAATAAAATTATTGCCCAAAGATTCAATTCAAAAATTGATATTTTAATCAATAATAATTTGTTTACTAGCTATATCCTTTCACAGGATGAAAAATATCCGTTTTTCTTTCCCGTAAATGGTCCTTCAAATTCTACCGTAACTTCAATGCGAAATGCCAATTATCCACATCATAGTTCGCTCTTTTTTGGCTGTGATAAAGTAAATGGAGGAAATTATTGGCAAGAAGGTCTCGAACGTGGACAAATTATTCCTGTAAGAGCTGATATCATCGAATCAGGTAATGAAAAGGTTGTCATTGAAAATGAGTGTATTTGGCGTCGTCCAAATGCGATTTCTCCGATAAAAGATTTCAGAAAAATTACTATTACTGCTCCAACTAAGGAATTATACCAAATTGATTTTGACATCACGCTCGAAATGTTGATTGATGTGGTAATTGAAAAAACCAATCACTCTCTGTTTAGTGGTAGAATGGATGCCGATTTAGCAGTAATAAACGGTGGAACGATGATTAATTCAAACGGTGAAAAAGGAGAAAAAGAAACATTTGGAAAAAAAGCAGCATGGATTGATTTCTATGGTAAACGTGGTGAAAAAATGGAAGGAATGGCAATTCTTCAACATCCTTCGAATGAATGGTATCCAGCTCCATGGTTTACTAGAGATTATGGCTTTTTCTCTCCAACCCCAATGTATTGGCCCGCAAATGATAAAGAAACTACTTTAAAGAAAGGTCAAACTATTAAACTACGCTACCGTGTACTGGTTCATTCAGGCGATACGAATTCTGCAAAGATTACGGAACAGTTTGAAAAGTACAAATCGGAGTAAATAAAGATTAAAACAAAGAAATTCAACCTTAATTCGATATTAAATATGGAACGTAGAAAATTTATAGGAACAACCTTGAAGGGAGTTGCAGCAGCAACAATCGGTATTCCAACGATTGTACCATCAACAGTTTTGGGCAAAAATGCCCCTAGTAATAAAATCAACATTGGACAAATTGGTTGTGGTAGAATCGGGCGTGACCACGATATGGTTGGCACCTTACAACACGACCTTGCTCGAATGATTGCCGTTTGTGATTTGGATAAAAACCGTTTGCAAGATGGAAAATTATTGGTAGAAAATTATTACAAAAAGAAAACAGGTCAGGATAATTTTGTAGATGTAAAAATGTACGATGATTATCGTGAAATGCTCTTAAATAAAGATATTGACGCAGTAATTATCAGTACACCAGACCATTGGCATGCACAACCAGCCATTGAAGCCGCATTAGCTGGCAAAGATATCTATCTTCAAAAACCAACTTCATTAACAATTGCTGAAGGCAGAATGTTGAGCGATGTCATTAAGAAAACAGGAAGAATTTTACAAGTTGGCACTCAACAACGCTCGTCTGCACAATTTAGAGTAGCTGCCGAATTAGTAAGAAATGGCAGAATCGGTAAACTTCATACAGTAAAAGTAGGTTTACCAGGCGACCCATCTGGACCTTCTTTTCCTACGATGCCTGTTCCAAAAGGTTTCAATTACGATATGTGGTTAGGCTCAACACCTGAAGTTCCATATACAGAAAATGGTGTTCATCCACAAGTTGGATATGGACGTCCAGGATGGTTGAGAGTTGAACAATTCGGTGCTGGTATGATTACTGGTTGGGGACAACATCACTTTGATTCAGCAGCATGGGGAATGGATACTGAATTAACAGGACCTATTTCCGTACAATCGGTTGCAGAGTTTCCTAAATCTGGTTTGTGGAATGTTCATGGAGATTTCATGGTAAAAGCAGAGTATGCGAATGGAATAACTATGTACACCAGCGGTGGCTTCCCAAATGGAATTAGATATGAAGGTACAGAAGGATGGATTTTTGTTTCGAGAGGTGAATACGTAGCTTCGGCAAGTGACCCTGTTTCAAGAGCAAAAAGTAGTAAAGCACTAGATGCAAGTGACCCAAAAATTCTTGATTCAGTAATTGGAGAAAATGAAATACATCTGTACAAAAGTACAGAACATCATCTTAACTGGCTTGAATCTATTCAATCAAGAAAAGACCCTATTTCACCTGTAGAAATCGGTCATCGTGCTTGTACAGTATGTTTAATTAGCCATATTGCAATGAAATTACCAAGAAAATTAACTTGGAATCCTACGACAGAGAAGTTCGTAAATGATGAAGAAGCTAATAAAATGCTTTCTCGTCCACAACGTAAACCTTATGGTACTAACTACATTAAAATGAAATAAAAATGAAAGAAAATACTAGCGATAGAAGAAATTTCATTAAAAACAGCACTGCTGCTGCTGGTCTAATGGCTTTTCCTTTTCTTAACAATAATAATTTTGGTAGCTATTCAACTGAAATAATAAAAGCTGTTTCAGTTCCTACTTATGATTCTCCAAGAATCAAATTTGCTGTTATTGGAATGAATCATAACCACATTTACGGACAAGTAGAAGCCGTTAAAAAAGGTGGTGGTCAATTAGTTGCATACTATGCCAAAGAGGCAAATTTAATTGCAGATTTCGCAAAAAGATATCCTGATGCCAAATTGGCTAAAGATGAAAAAGAGATTTTAGAAGATAAATCTATTCAATTGGTTTTAAGTTCAGCAATTGCTTCTGAAAGAGCTCCTTTAGGAATAAGAGTAATGAAAGCAGGTAAAGACTTTATGTCTGATAAACCCGGCATTACGAGTCTTGAACAATTAGCAGAAGTTAAAAAAGTACAAAAAGCAACCAGTCGAATCTTCTCAATCATGTACAGTGAAAGATTTGAAAATAAAGCAACAGTTAAAGCTGGTGAATTAGTAAAAGCTGGTGCTATTGGGAATGTTATTCAAACCATAGGTCTAGGTCCGCACCGAATGAATGCCAAAACTCGACCTGAATGGTTCTTCGATAAAGACCTTTTTGGTGGAATTATTACAGATATTGCCTCCCATCAATTTGACCAATTTTTATATTTTACCGATTCTAAAAAAGCAGATGTTGTTGCTTCACAAATAGGAAACGTACATCATCCACAATACCCTAAATTTGAAGATTTTGGTGATGTAATGCTTCGTGGTGATGGGGGAATGGGCTACATAAGAGTTGATTGGTTTACTCCTGATGGACTAAAAACGTGGGGTGATGGAAGATTAACCATTTTAGGAACTGAAGGATACATTGAAATCAGAAAAAATATTGATATTGCTGGTCGTGAAGGGGGGAGTCATTTGTTTTTAGTTGATAATAAGGAAACCAAACATTTTGATTGTTCAGCTCAAGTATTACCTTATGGACCACAGTTGGTTGATGATGTCTTAAATCGAACCGAAACCGCTATGAGTCAGGAGCACTGCTTTTTAGCAATGGAACTAGCTTTAAAAGCACAAAAAAATGCCCAAAGAATCAGTTTGAAAAAATAATGAATATAGAATGAGGAATTGGATAAAACATCTAATTCTTCATTCTTAATTACCTAAAATAATGATACATACAATGCGTTGGTTTGGCCCCAACGACCCTGTTTCTTTAATGGATATTCGTCAAGCAGGTTGCACGGGGGTAGTTTCTGCGTTACATCAAATTCCAGTTGGTGACGTTTGGAGCGTTGAAGCCATTCAAGAAAGAATAAGTATTATTGAAAAAGATAACAATCGATATTCAACACTTAAATGGTTGGTTGTTGAAAGTTTGCCAGTTCATGAAGACATCAAAAAAGGACTACCATCACGAGAGTATTTTATAGAAAATTATAAAGTATCATTAGCAAATTTAGCCAAATGTGGCATTCAAACGGTTTGCTATAATTTTATGCCTGTACTTGATTGGTCGAGAACGAATTTAAATTATGAAATGCCCGATGGCTCAAAAGCCCTACGTTTTGTTTGGGAAGACTTTGCTATTTTTGATTTATTTATCTTACAAAGGCCAAACGCAGAAAAAGATTATGAGGCAGAGGTAGTTGAATCAGCTAAAAAGAAATTTGATTCAATGAGTTCGGAAGTAATAAAAACACTCAAAGATACTGCCTTACTGGGCCTTCCGGGTTCTAATGAAGCTTTTGATTTGAATACTTTTCAAGGTTTACTTGATAATTATGCACATATTGGCGACAAAGAATTACGAGAAAACCTATATTATTTCATTAAACAAGTTGCTCCATTTGCAGAGCAAGTGGGTATCAATCTTTGTATTCATCCAGATGACCCGCCACAGCCTCTACTTGGACTACCAAGAGTAGTAAGCACTGAAAATGATTTGTTGCAACTGATGGATGCCTGCAATATCAGAGCCAATGGCATTACTTTTTGTACGGGTTCTCTTGGTGTACGTGCTGACAATGATTTGGCAAAAATGGTAAAAAAGTTTGCCAATCGAATCCATTTCTTGCATTTAAGAACTACCAAACGTGAAGAAAATCCCAAAAACTTTCATGAAGCAGCCCATTTGAATGGCGATGTAGATATGTATGAGGTTGTTAAAGCTGTCATTGAAGAACAAAATCGTAGAAAAAAAGCAGGACAAACTGACAGTCAAATTCCGATGCGTCCTGACCACGGCCATCAAATGCTTGATGATTTACAGGAAGGTATCTCAAAACCTAAAACATACCCAGGTTATTCTGCCATCGGTAGATTAAAAGGTTTAGCTGAAATACGTGGACTTCAAATGGCTATTGAACGTAATTTGCAGGAGAAAAAACTATGAAATTTTCATTCAAAATAATTATTCTCAACCTTCTTTGCACCTCAGTATTTGCCCAAATCAAACTACCAAAGTTGATTAGTGACAATATGGTTCTACAGAGGGATAAAGAGGTTAATATTTGGGGCTGGGCATCTAAAGGCGAAAAAATTTCGCTTGATTTTAATCAATTACACCTAAAAACAGTAACAGATGCACACGGAAAATGGCTTATTAAATTACCTGCACAAAAAGCAGGAATTAAAGGTGAAATCATTCTCAAAGCAAGTAATGAATTAAGCGTTAAAAATATTGTTTTTGGAGATATTTGGGTTTGTTCAGGTCAATCCAACATGGAAACCGATTTTAATAGGCTAATTGATAAATACGCCGATGAAATTAAGAAAGTCGACTTCCCTGATATTAGACAGTTTTTAGTCCCTGATAAATATGATTTTCATGAAGAAAAAGAAGATTTTAGCGGTGGAAATTGGCAAGTGGCAAACTCAAAAAACATTTATACTTTTTCAGCAGTAGGATATTTCTTTGCGAAGGAAATCTATGAAAAACACAAAATTCCAATTGGAATAATTAATTCAGCAGTGGGTGGTTCACCTGCAGAAGCATGGATTTCTTCCGAAGAAATCAAAAACTTTCCAAATTATGAATCCGAATTTAGCAAGTTCAAAAATGATGAATTGATTAAAAACATAGAAGAAAACGATAGAAATAATAGTAAAAGTTGGTATCATGAATTAAACTCTAGAGATGAAGGATTAAAATTTAATTGGAAATCAAATGATATCAATTTCGAAAATTGGGATAAAATCAACATTCCAGATTCTTGGGTAAATACAAAATATGGTCCAATCAATGGTGCATTTTGGTTTAAGAAAGAAATTAATATTCCAGCGAATTTAATTAATCAAAAAGCCATACTTTACATAGGAAGAATTGTTGATGCAGATTCTGTATTTATTAACGGTAAATTTATCGGTACTACAAGTTATCAATATCCGCCAAGAAGGTATGTTTTACAGCCGAACACACTTTTTGCTGGAAAAAACATCATAACAGTACGAGTAATTAATGGCTCTGGGGTGGGTGGTTTTATAAAAGATAAACCTTATAAAATTGTTTTTGAAAAAGATACAATTTCAATTGGCGGTTCTTGGAGTTTTAACTTAGGAACAAAAATGCCTGCGTTAGTAGAACAAACATTTGTAAGATGGAAGCCTGTTGGATTATTCAATGCCATGATTGCACCTATGAAAAATTTAGCAATCAAAGGAGTAGTTTGGTATCAAGGGGAATCAAATACTAAAAAAGCGTCTGAATATGCTTCTTTGATACAATCCTTAATTAAAAGTTGGAGAAAACAATGGAATCAAGATAATTTACCATTTCTAATCTCCCAATTACCTAACTATATGGAAGGACAAAGTGTACCTTCCGAAAGTGATTGGGCTGCACTCAGACAACAACAATTAAATTTACTTAATGTACCTAATACTGGTCTTTCTGTGAATATTGATTTAGGCGAATGGAATGATATTCATCCATTTGAAAAAAAGCCAGTTGGTCAAAGATTAGCATTACAAGCTTTTAAACTTGCTTATAATCAAAAAAATCAGACAACAAGTCCGATAGCAATAAGTGCAAAACTTTCTGAAAAAAAAGTATTAATTACCTTCAAAAACGCGGAAGAAGGATTAAAAACACTTAGAAATAGTACTTTAGGTGGCTTTGCATTAGCAGATAATAATGGCCAGTTTTCATGGGCAAATGCAAAAATTATTAATAAAAGTCAAGTTTTAGTTTGGCATGATTCAATTACCAAACCAAATAAGATAAGGTATGCTTGGGCAGATAATCCAGTGAATGCAAACCTCTATAATTCAATCAATTTACCAGCTTCACCATTTGAATTGAAAGTAAAATGAAATATTTAAAGTTATTCTTCTTAATCCTAATACCTCTCATTTCTTTAGCAGATGATGGTTCTCGACTTTGGTTGAAATATGATTTGATAAAAAATAAAAATGTCCAATCAGCTTATGCCAAATATAATTCTATCATAATTCCTTCAAAAAAAACACCTACAATAGAGAAAGCACTTGAAGAATTACAAATCGGATTTAAGGGACTTTTAGGAAAAAACTTAACAAATAACTCTAAAAACAACACAACTGGAGGAATAAAATTAGAAATTACAAATAAAGAAGAACTTACTAAAGATTCTCCTGAAGATAGTTTTGCAATTATTGTCCAAAAGGATAATCTAACAATCACTTCAAAAACAGAAACTGGTGTATTATACGGAGTTTTTGAACTATTGAGGAATATTCAGACAGAAAAAATTATTACAAAAAATATTGTTAGTAGCCCCAAAGTGAAACTCAGAATGTTAAATCATTGGGATAATGCTAATGGAACCGTCGAACGCGGATATGCTGGTTCATCGATTTGGAAATGGAACGAATTACCTTTCAGAATAGACCCTCGTTACATAACTTATGCCCGTGCGAATGCTTCTTTAGGCATTAATGCAACTTCAATTAATAATGTAAATGCAAGTTCTCGCTTTTTGACTGCTGAATATCTTGAAAAAATTAAAGCTGTAGCAGATGTTCTTCGTCCTTACGGTATAAAAGTATTTATTTCTGTCAATTTCCGTTCACCACGAACTCTTGGAGGTCTCAAAACATCTGACCCTCTCGATACTGATGTAAGAAAATGGTGGATTGAAAAAACTAAAGAAATTCATCAATATATTCCAGATTTTGGTGGGTATTTAGTAAAAGCAAATTCAGAAGGAGAACCCGGCCCTCAAGATTACGGAAGAACTCATGCAGATGGAGCAAATATGCTCGCCGAAGCCATGAAACCCTACAATGGCATTGTTATTTGGCGTGCTTTTGTATATAATGCTGACCCAAATGGAGACCGTTTTAAGGAAGGATATGAACAATTTAAGCCTTTGGATGGAAAATTTGACCCAAAAGTTATTGTACAAGTAAAAAATGGCCCAATAGATTTTATGCCTCGTGAACCATTTCATCCTATGTTTGGAAGCTTCCCAAAGACTAAACTTGGAATAGAGTTTCAAATTACTCAAGAATATTTAGGCCAATCAACACATCTTACTTATTTAGCACCGATGTTTCGGGAATGTTTAGATACCGATACATACGCAAATGGCAAAGGCTCAACGGTGTCAAAAGTTATTGATGGTAGCTTATACAATTCTCAAATGTCTTTGATGGCTGGAGTAGCAAACACAGGTTCAGATGCAAATTGGTGTGGCCACCCATTCAACCAAGCAAATTGGTATGCATTCGGACGCTTAGCATGGAATCATGAATTAAGTTCAGAAGATATTGCCAAAGAGTGGATAGGAATGACACTTACCAATAATAATAATGCCAAAGAAAAGATTAATGCTATTATGCAAAAATCTTTACCAACCTATATCAAATATACCTATCCATTAGGTTTGCATCACATGATGGGAGAAGGGCACCATTATGGACCAGAACCTTGGCTAACAAAGGCAGCCCGACCAGATTGGACATCAATTTATTATCATCGTGCAGATTCAATAGGATTAGGATTTGACCGAACTGGCAAAGTTAGCAATGCCATTAAACTTTATTCAAAAGAAATAATTGATACTTGGGGGAATCCTGATAAATGCGATTTGAATTACTTACTTTGGTTTCATCATATTCCTTGGAGCAAAAAATTGAATACAGGGAATAGTCTTTGGGAAGAACTATGTTACAGATATTATTCGGGTGTAGAAGAAACTAAAAATCTACAAAAAGAATGGAATGAAATGAAGCCATACATTGACAAAGAAACGTATGCAAGCGTAATGGCAAGATTAAAAATTCAAGAAAAAGAGGCTATTTGGTGGAGAGATTCATGCGTTCTTTATTTTAAGGAATTTTCAAAAATGCCAATACCAAATAACTTAATTCTCCCGAATAGAACCTTAGAAGAAGTTAAAAAATTAGTTGAAATATATCATTTAAGATAAGTTATTAATCCTATTATTATGCAATTAGATAGCAGTTTTTCAAAAGTATTTTCATTAGAGGGCAAAATTGGACTCATTACAGGTGGAGGTAGTGGAATAGGCTTTGATATAGCCAAATGTATGATTCAAGCTGGTGCAAAAATTGTCATTACTGGTAGAAGAGAAGATCCTCTTAAAGAAGCAGTCAATGAATTAGGTGCGAATGCTCATTACGTAGTAAATGATGTAACTGATTTAACAGCAACAGAGGGTCTTGTTGAAAAAATTGAGACAACGATAGGCCCTGTTGATATACTGGTAAATAATGCTGGAATAAATATGAAAAAACCAGCATTGGAAGTAACAAATGATGATTTCAATCGAATTATTCAAACCAATTTAACCTCTGTATTTGCCTTAACCAGAGCAGTAGCCTCAAAAATGATGAACCGTAAAAGTGGCTCAATTATTATGATTTCTTCCATGGCGGCTTACTATGGAATTGATAGAGTAGTTGCTTATGCCGCTTCAAAATCAGGGGTTGAAGGTATGGTAAAGGTATTAGCATCTGAGTTTTCACCCCATAATATACGTGTTAATGCCATTGCTCCAGGGTTTATTGAAACGAATATGATGAAAACAGCTATGAATAGCGACCCCGATAGAATGAATCGTGCACTAAGAAGAACACCAATGGGGCATTTTGGAAAACCATCAGATATTGGATGGGCTGCTGTATTTTTATCATCAGAATCTTCAGCTTATATTACAGGTGCCTCTTTACCTGTAGACGGGGGCAATTCGATTGGATTTTGAATAATTAATCGTAATGTTACTGCTCAGCAATAAAATTTAGTGTATTTACATACAAAAAATCCGATTATTTATTAATTTTACTAGGACTTTATGAAAATTCAACAAACTCTTTAAAATTAATACACTAAAAACAATGCCAAAAATACATACTTTACCCGTTCATTCGGGCGAAAGGGGCGATTTAACAGTTTTTGAGAATATATTACCTGGTTCACTAAAAAGGATTTTTTATATTACCAATGCTGATGGGGAAACCCGAGGTGGGCATAGACACATAAAAGCATGGCAAGCATTAATGTGCTTACAAGGGTCGTGCGAAATATACGTGGAAACACCAGATAAAAAAATGGTATTCGCCCTTGATGAGCCTAACAAAGTTCTAGTACTTGAACCTCAAGATTGGCATACACTCGAAAACTTTACAGATAACGCTATTGTTTTGGTAGTTTCTAATGAGAATTATGACCCAACTGATTATATTTATCCAAGTTATTCAGAAGCACAAGATATTGAAATTCAAAATTTTATAAATAACACAAAAAAGGATTGAATATTCAATCCTTTTTCTTATAAACGTCGTCACTCACTTCATTTTGCTTTAAATTCAAATAATCTATCTTCATTTTTTCAGTAATACCATTTTCTATATCTAAGTTTGGTAAATTGTTTTTTATTTTATTTAGCCCTTCATCTGTTATTTTAGTGTTCCAAATATAAAGCTTCTTAAGATTTTTCATTTGGATAATACTGTTCAAACCTGCATCAGAAACACCCGTTCCAACAAGATTCAAATATTCTAATTTCGGAAGTTTTTGAATATTGGTTAGAATTTTATCTGTAACTTTAGTATTAAATAGATTGAGTCTTGTGGTATTTGTCATTTTCTCAATAACAGCACCAGCATTGTCAGTAATTTTGGTATTCGAAAGTTTTAGCCAGATTGTTTGTTTTTCTGCTCCTAGTATTGATTGAATATTTTCATCATTGAGATTTTTATTATTTACAAAGCTAATTTCAACATAATTTTTATTTTGAGAAATAGGTAAAACCAGACCACCGCTTTCCTTAATTTTTTGAATTAACGATTCATTAATTGTTGTGATTGGTTCATTTAAAATCTTTTCTTCAAGGATAAAACCAGTTTGATTATTTCTTGCATTTCGTTTATTTTCATCAGAAAAAAGAAAACCTAAACCTGAAAGGGATTGATTAATTTCATTACCAATCTCAAATTCTACAAATTTTTTATCAAATGATGCACCTTCTTGAATCCACCATCTCAATAAATTAAGTTCATCTTCGGTAATTTGTGGTTTTCCTTTAGGAGGCATATGTTCATCGTTTGACTCGGGAAGTAGAATCCTTTTAATAAATTCGCTCCCTTCAGCATCATTCGCTTTAAAAATTTCTCCATGTTTCCCTCCTTTTTTAAAAAAGGAAACCTCATCCATTCTTAAATTCCCCTTCATTTTTGAGGCATTATGACATTGTTCACACTTTTGTTTAAATATTGGTTTGATAATGTCTTTATAAACAATTACCGTATTTTTATCGAGATTTTTAGTTGAATTTGATAATGCAACACTACTTTCATTATTTTTCTTATTAAAAGGTAATTTTTCTGTTAAATAATCTTCTCCATGAGTCAGATTACCTCCATGATGACCAGTAATTATCATCATTAATGTTGTAAGAAGTAGTAATACATCATAAATCCTTTTAGAAAATGGTATTCTTATTTCTGAATAATCTAATTTTAAACAAAACATTAATAAGTTTAAAACTGAAAATACTATTCCTTGATTTTGATGTTCTACCAATATTTCTTCATTATATCCACCTTCCAACGATAAAAAATAGCCAAGAATACATGAAGAAATTGCACTGAGTGTTGAACAAAATATAATTACTTGAATTACTTTTTTATGTACTTCTAAATAATTGTACCTATTTAATGTTTCAATCACTACCAAAATTGAAAAAAAACCAATTGGTAAATGAACCATTAATGGATGAAAACGTCCAATAAATGTAAACCAGTCTGAAATTGAGATAATAACCATTGAAGGATGTAATTTATAACAAAAATAAGCTCTTTACTTAATAAAAAAGCCAAAATACAGTTGTACTTTGGCTTTTTTGATTATTAGCAATTCAAAGGATTAATATCCAGGATTTTGTTTTAAAGTAGGCTTTCCATCTTTTTGGCTATTTAAAATTTCATCATTTGGCAATGGGAAATAAGCATTCTTAGATGTAAAGGTTTTCCCTTGTAAATAAACACGCTTGTTATAAGTTCTTCCAGATAAATCTTTGCCATCAATTGATTCTTCTGCAAGGTATTTATTCAAGTATTTTTCAGCAATACCCCAACGTACCAAATCAAAGAAGCGATGTCCTTCCATGGCAAATTCTAAGCGGTTTTCCATACGAACAGCATTTCTTGCAAAATCAGCACCTTTCTCTGCAAAAGTTCCTTTTGGATATGGATTAACTACATAGTTAACTGATGGGTCTTGAACAGAACCAGTTTTTGCACGCAAACGAATCATATTTACATAATCTTCAGCTGCTTGTAAGTTTCCAAGTTCAGTTTCACATTCTGCTAACCAAAGTATTACTGATGAAAGTTTCAATAAACGATAGTTATTATTTACGTTACGCTTAGAAGTTGAGTGTGTTGAACTTCCTTCATCCGCAAGATAATACATCCATTTTTTACCAATGTATGGTCCTGAATAGTTTTGGTTACGAATCCAAGAATAACCAGGCATCGGACCCCAATCTAAAAAGTTAACTCCACGACGACCAACCGTCCAATCAAGACGAGGGTCAACTGGTACTGACTTGTCAAGGTTGAAAGCTTGGTCAGATTTTAAGCCTTGGTCATTTGGTAAATCAACTTTATTATAAGTGTCGGAAGTACCATCGGGTGTAGAACCAATCATTGGGAGACCATCAGCAGTTTTGAATGCATTCACGAGGTTTTGCGATGGTAAATAAAAACCACAACATCCTCTACCAGGTGCATTAGCAGAATAAGGCCAGTTAAGGTTATCACCTGCATTACCATTGTTCCCGTTTGTACCATCATTCACTGAGAATTCGACTTCAAAAATTGACTCGGCGTTGTTATTTGTAATATTACGGTAATTATCATGGTAATTTGGCATTAATCTTTTACCAGAATTTTTATATACGTCTTCTAACAATACTTTAGCAGCTGCCCATTTCTTTTGAAAAATTAATGCTTTTGCTAAATATGTCTTTGCAGCCCATTTAGTTGCACGTCCCTTTTGAGATTGTGTTGCTGGTAAATTATCAGCAGCAAACTGAAAATCAGCCTCAATTTTTGACCAAATATCTTGGTCATTAGGGATTTTAGTTGAATTCGGGTCTGCTGGATTGTATGTTTTATCATCAATATACGGAACCATATTCCACATTTTCTTAGCCTCAAAATGGTAATGACCACGTAAAAAGCGAGCTTCAGCAATCACTTGATTCTTTTCAGCATCGGTCATATCCTTTACATCTGGATTTGATACGAGTTGAATAGCATCATTTGAGCGAGCAACACCATCATAAGAATGTTGCCATTTACCTAAAAAATAAGTATTATCTGATAACCAGTTAAACTGTTCAATATATTCTTGTTCTGGTTGGTCACCAATATCAGTACCTTTTACTGCATCACCACTAGTAATACCACCAAATACATAGTTTGAAATAGTTGATTGACGACCAGTATTACCTGCACCAACTCCATCAAGTAGGGAGTATGCACCAATCAAAACGGCATTTACGCCATTTTTATTCGTAAGAGAAGCCAATGAGGCCGCTCCTTGCGGTTGAATATCAAAGAATGATTCTGAACAAGAGAAGCTTATTCCAATCAATCCAATTATAAAAAGTTTTTTCATTGTAATTTTTCTTTTAATATTTTATCAATTAGAATCCAATTCTTACACCAACATTATAAGATTTTGCAACAGGGAATGCACCTTCGTCAATACCCATGTGAATATCTTGGTTGTCAGTACCTGAGTTTCTTAAGTTAATATCTGGGTCAAGACCTTTGTATTTTGTAAATGTAAATAGGTTTTGTCCTTGAATATAAATTTGAGCAGAACTTAACTTGATTTTTTGAATCAGGGCTGCAGGGAATGAATATGTTAATTGAATATTCTTGATTCTCATGTATGAACCATCTTCAACAAAATAGCTTGAAATTTGCTGACTTGTACCATCTTGAGAATTTAAACGTGGTAATAACGCATTATCACCTGGTTTTTTCCAAGAGTTGTAAAGCATATCTTTAGAGCGGTTTCCTTGGAAAGTATTGAAATCAGTCCAGAATTTTTGATAATTAAAGATATCATTTCCTTGTGACCCTTGTGCAAAAATTGCTAAATCCCAGTTTTTATAACCTAAGTTGATATTAAAACCATATGTAAAATCAGGATGCGGATTACCAATGATTGTTTTATCAGCTGCTGTAATTACACCGTCGCCGTTGATATCTCTAAACTTGAATACACCTGCACGAGTATAAGAACCAAATTTCGGAGCCGCTGCGGCTTCTGCATCATCTTTGATTACACCATCAATGATATAACCATAGAAGCTTGAAATTGGTAAGCCTGCTTTAGTTACAGAAATTGCTGGAAGACGTGTAGTAAATCCAAAAATGGTAGCATTAGGGTCATTATTAAGTTTTACAACATTGTTTTTGTAATGACTAATCATACCACTTACGCTATAACGAAGTTGACCAATTTTATCACGATAAGTTAAATTAATGTCAATACCTTTGTTACTTACCTCTCCAATATTTACATAAGGAATTGTTGCAGAACCACCAGTTCTTGGAATTGGCACTTGCGTAAGCATGTTAGAAGTTAATCTGCTATAAATATCTAAAACGAACTCTAACTTACTCTTCAACATTGTTGCATCAATACCAAAGTTTGTCGATGTATTAGTCTCCCAACGACCATTCGGATTACCGAACTGAGTTAAATCGAAACCATTAGCAATTGAGTTTCCAGAACCAGAAATGTCATAAGCATTGTTATTAGGGTCTGGCGTGTAAAGAGTATAACCATTGTAAACGTTTGGAATTAACTGATTACCTGTTTTACCCCAACCTGCTCTGATTTTCATATCATCCAAGAATGTAAGTTTTTTCATAAAATCAAACTCAGTCATACGAAGACCCACTGAAAATGCTGGGAATACACCATAACGGTATGCAGGAGAGAAACGAGAAGAACCATCGCGACGAAGAGTAACGTCAGCTAGTAAGAAATCTTTGTAGCTATAGTTTACTTTTCCGAACTGAGAGAACAAAGCAGTAAGTGTAGCACCAGAACCTGAGTTTGATAAACCTGCTGCAGCACCTAGGTTCAAATAACGATAAGATAAATCATCAAATGCGAAGTTACTTCTTGCAGCACTAAAACCAAAGGCATAAGTTTGAACTGCCTCTGTACCAGCCAAGAAATTTAAGTTATGATTACCAAATGTTTTACTGTAGTTTAAAGTATTGAACCAAGTAATTGCACGGTCGAGGTTATTTGAAACTGTTAAACTATTGGCATTTCTAGCTTCGGCTGCTTCGATATCTCTATTTAAATATTGAGAGAAATTATAATTATTAAACTCAACTCCTAGACTACTTCTAAATTTCAAGTTTTTAATAATTTCTAATTCTGCGAATATATTTCCGAAGATGTGTGTTCCTTTGATTATGTTATCTTTTTCACGCCATTGTCTAGCAAATGGATTAGGAGCATTACCTAAGTTAGAACCACGGCTACCTGCAAATCCATTCAAATCAGAGGTATTTGTACCACCCAATGCTTTTGGACCTCCTGTAATATCATAAACAGGAATAATTGGTTGAATACGAATTGCAAATGAGATTGGGTTACTTTCATTTTGATTTCCAGATGGAACACCCACTCTCTCATCATAAGATACTGTAAAGTTTTCACCAAAAGTTAAACGGTTCTTTGTAAATTCTGTATTCGCACGAACTGAGTAACGCTTGTATGACGTGTATTGTAAGATACCATCTTGGTCAAAATAATTACCAGAAATTGAATACTTACCATTTTTTGAACCACCAGTTGCACCTAATTGATAATTTTGAATTTTAGCTGGTCCAAAAATTACGTGTTGCCAATCAGTACCCTCTTTATTAGCTTTAGTAATATTGAAAGCCGTCTTACCTAAATTTGGGTCATTGATATCATTAGTATACGTGTAATTTGCAGGTAATGCACCAAATACGTTCGGATAAATGTAATCGGCAACAGTGATTTGTCCATCTGGTGTAAACTTGTACTGTGCAGATGGTGAAGTTCCAGCTGGACGACCCGCACCAATTTCAGACTGATAATAAAGTTGACCTAACTCTTGTGTGTTTAATAAATCAAGTGTTTTCCCAACTCTTTGAGTACCAGTGTACATATCAAAGGTAATTTTTGGTTCACCTGCTGAGCCTCTTTTTGTTGTGATAATTACAACACCATTGGCTGCACGAGCACCATAGATAGAAGCAGCAGAGGCATCTTTCAATACCTGCATTGTTTCAATATCATTTGGATTAATTTGATTTAATGTTCCTTGAGTTGGAGTACCATCAATTATGTATAAAGGACTATTATTATTGATAGAACCAAAACCACGTACACGAACCATGGTTCCTCCACCCGGTGAGTTGTCGTTACCCACGGTAACCCCAGCAGCACGACCTTGTAGCATTTGCGTAACACTTGCTGCAGGTAAGGCTGTTAACTCCTTAGCACCTACAACTGTTACTGCACCAGTAATGTCTTTTTTACGTTGTGTAGCGTAACCAGTTACAACAACTTCACTGAGTGCTTTTGCATCTGACTGAAGCACAACTTCAATAATTGAACGATTTCCAACAGCCTCTTCAACTGATAAATATCCAATTGATGAAAAAACAAGCGTAGAACCTGCCGGTACATCTAGTGTATATGCTCCATTGGCATCGGTTGAAGTTCCTTTGTTAGTTCCTTTTACTTGAACTGTTGCACCAGGAACTCCTGCTCCACTTTCGCCATCTGCAACCTTACCAGTGATTTTTCTCTGTGCAAAAACTGCTGAAGTAGTGAAAAATAGTAAAAGCATGATAGCCCTTACCCTGATTGGAATAGGGTATAGTTGTTTCATAAAATAATAAAAAGATTAGGTTTGAAAAATGTTTAAATTCAAATATAAAGTATAAAATTTTCAATTTCTAACTATTTATTAAAAAAAATTAATAGTTAATATTTTCATAATAGAAACCATTGATTTTAAAAACATTTAATAAAGAAAATTTAAAACAATAATAAAATTGCATGTACAATTAAAATAAAAAGAGGCTACGTGATTTACGTAACCTCCTAAACGAAAGTAAATATTTCAAATTAATATTTTGCTGATTGATTTGGCTTTGGAAGCGATTTTTTTATGAATTCTCGTATATCCTCATTAGCCGTTGCCAAATCCTCTCTACGTAAATACATCATGTGCCCACTTCTATAACCTTTCCACGACATACGTTCTTTTAATTTACCACTCGGGTCCATTTGCCACATATTATATTTAGCATTAAAATAATCGCAAGCACCATCATAATATCCAGATTGCACCATTACATGTAAATAAGGATTTTGTGCCATTGCTTGACGAAGGTTTTCACCAGTATTGTCTCCACTCCTATCCCATGGGCTTACAGGGCCAAACATATAATACTTTAAGTCTGTTTTGTAATTCAAGTCATTTCTCAAATAAATATTTATTGCAGGGGTAAAAGAATGAAGCCAAGAAGTTAGTTCTGAATTAAAGTCTGGTTTTTCGCCAGCATCTTTTTTATCAATCCCCTTATATCTTGAATCAAGTCGCCCTACAGTAAAACCTTTATCTCTTAACAATTCTTTCCAAAAGAAATCAAGTGGAATATCGAAATTTTGTTGAAGAATAACTTTTTCTGACAAGCCAGAATATTTTGCCATTTTGGTAGCAATTTCTTTACGTTTAGTATCTTCTAAGAATCCTCCTCTACTTATGGCTGGTAATAATTCATTAATTGTAAAATTCTCTACTTCTGGAAGCATTTCTACTAAGTCTTTTTTCTGCAATTCTGGGCTCAAGGCTTTATGATACCAAGCCGTAGCGGCGAAATAAGGTAATTTTAAAGCTGCACCCGACGCATTTCCACGTTCGATTCCAAGTGTGGTTGGAGAAACTAAAATTACTCCATTCAAATACATCCACTGGCTATTTTGTAATTGTAATGCTAAACCTGATACACGTGTTGTACCATAACTTTCTCCAATTAAATATTTTGGTGAAGCCCAACGATTAGTTCTTGTCACAAAAGTATTTATCCAATCTGCTAAATATTTTATATCGGCGTTAACTCCAAAAAATTTAGAATTAGGTACTTCTTTACTTGTAGGTCTTGAATAACCTGTATTTACTGGATTTACAAAAACAATGTCGGCAATATCAAGAATTGAGTAGGGATTTTCTTTGATTCCATAAGGTTGTAAAGGATAGCCTTCATCATCGATATTTAAAAGATGCGGTCCAGTATAAGCAATATGCATCCAAACAGAAGCAGAACCTGGGCCTCCATTAAAAGAAATCACCAATGGACGACTCGCTCTATCTTTTACATCTGAGCGTTCATAATACGTATAAAATAAGCCTGCGATTGCCTTTCCATCTTCATCAAAAACAGGCATTGTACCCGTTTGAGCTTGAAAAGGGACTTTTTGGCCTTTTATGGTTGTTACATGTTCTGTCGTAACAAACGAATCTGGATTAAAAGGAATTGTTAATGAAGAAGCCTTCTCTTCTTTTGATGGAGCAGGCGTTTGTACGCTTGCAGCAGGTTTGGGTTGGGCCCAAGCGAGAGTGCCTACTAATAATAAAGGAATAAATTTGAATTTCATTTAAAACGATTGTTTATTGATTGTAAGTATATAAAATTAGTTTAGATTTTAATTCCCCATTCTTTATTCATCGTTCGGCCTAATAGCAGGTTAGCTTCTTTATCGTCAATAAAGACTTCTTTTTGAGGGTTCCATTTCAACGAACGATTAAGGCGATAGGCAATATTACCAATATTACAAACAGTTGCTGTACGATGTCCTATTTCAACGTCACAAATGGGTTTATTTCTACTTCTCATTGAATCTAAGAAATCTTTGTAGTGATTTTCTGATTTATAAACATGTTTTTCATTTTCACCAATAACCTTATCTTTTAATGAGGCAGGGGAAGTTTCAAGTTTTCTTCGCTGTACTTTTATTTCACCTTCAGTTCCAATAAAATGAATGGCATTATTCCATTCCCATTTTTCATGAGTCATGGTTATACCATTTTCATATTTAAAGGTCAAATATTGAATATCTTTTCCATTTGGGGCGAATACTTCTACAGGACCGCTATCATCCATACCCAATGACCACTGGACAATATCAAACATGTGAGCACCCCAGTCAGTAACCATTCCTCCTCCAAATTCACGATAAAGACGCCAATTGGGAAAAACATCTTTTGAAGTAGGCGGAGCTAATTCTGAATTAAAAACAACAGGTAAATTTGGCCCAAGCCATGCTTTCCAGTTTAAGCCTTCTGGAATTCTCTCTTCAGCTAAATTGTATGCAACCGGAGGAGCTCCGACATTTACTTTAATTGATTTAACCTCACCAATATATCCATTCCTAATCAATTCAGCGGTTTGTCTAAATTCAGGCCAAGAACGTTGCATACTACCGGTTTGAAAAACTCTTTTATATTTCCGAGCAGCATTTACCATTGCTCTACCTTCTTTTACTGTTAAAGAAAGAGGTTTTTCACAATATATATCTTTTCCAGCTTGTGCGGCTCTCACTGCCATGGCTGCGTGCCAATGGTCTGGAGCGGCAATTACTACTGCATCTATATCTTTTCTTTCTAACAACTCTGTAAAATTTTCATAAACTGGAATTTCACCTAATTGGCCTAATTGTGTATTTTTTTCGTAGTGAGCTTTAATTCTATCAAGAGTAAGCTTGGCTTTTGCTTGATAAACTTCACATATAGCCGAAATTCTCACTTCATTAGTACTAAGAAACGATGTTGTCAGTCCACGACCTTGCTTTCCTGTGCCAATAAAGCCAAGCGAAATGATGTCGCTTGGAGCAAGATATTTTTTCCCACTTGGGCTTTGCCCACCAAGAACATGACGTGGAACAATCATAACGCCACCAAAGAACAGTGAGGCTTTATTAATGAAATCTCTACGGTTAAGATGAGTTTTATTGGAATTCATAATTATATAGGGTTGAAATAATTTGAGATGTAAATGTATCAATTTCTTCAAATTAAAGAAAAAATGTACTAAGTTAATATTTAGTCAATAATTCAGAATTGGCTGAATGTTTTCAACCTAATTGAATTTATTTTATTTTTGCCAAATGAATGAAAATATAAACCCGTGGAAAATACTTGACTCAGAAGTTAGGTATGAAAATAATTGGATACAAGTTGTCCATCAAAATGTAATAAATCCAAGTGGAGGAAAGGGAATTTATGGGGTTGTCAATTTCAAGAATATCGCTGTTGGAGTCGTGCCAATTGATAAAGAAGGATATACGTGGTTAGTAGGACAGTACCGTTTCCCATTAAATGAATATTCTTGGGAAATTCCCGAAGGAGGCTGCCCAGATGGAGAAGAGGTACTTGAAACGGCCAAAAGAGAATTAAAAGAAGAAACTGGCCTAATTGCTCAAAAATGGCAATTGATATCAAAATTGCATACATCTAATTCTGTTTGCAATGAAGTTGCTTACATTTTTTTGGCAGAAGATTTGACTCAGTCAGAAAGCCAACCCGAAGATACGGAACAATTACAAGTTAAAAAGGTATTATTAAAAGAGGCACTCGAAATGGTTTTATCCGATGAAATAACCGATTCGATGAGTGTAGCTGGCATCTTAAAAGTAGCACGTTTAAAGGGACTGTAATATGTTAGAAGCAATAGTTTTTGGTTTTGTAACGGGGGTAGTTTTAAGTTTTGGCTTTGGAAGCGTATTTTTTGCATTGATTCAAGATAGTATTCAATATGGCTACAAAGCTGGTGTTAAAATTTCACTGGGAGTAGTATTTGGCGATATCATCATGGTTGCCATCGCATTTTTGGGAACTTCATTTCTACCAAATATCCCAAATTTTGGATTATATTCAAGAATATTTGGTTCAGTTCTCCTGATAAGTTTAGGATTTGTACAATTTAGAAAACCCAAAGCTCCATCAAAAATGCAAGAATTTAAGTTGGCTAGATTCTTTTATTTTTTTGGCAAAGGTTTTTTATTAAATGTTGTAAATCCCGTTAATTTTATTTCTTGGATGCTGGTTTCTGCAACATTGAAAGGTTACAAATATGATTCACTTGATGAATTTTTGTTTTTTAGCACCTGTATTTTAATGATTTTCGTAGTGGAATCTGCATTTGCAATTTTTGCAGACAGAATCAAAACGAAATTAAACGATAATACAATTTTGTATATCAAATATATTTCAGGGCTTGTCTTTATTAGTGTGGGACTCAAAATGATTTACGATGCCTACAAAATCATAGTAGCATAAAATAAAAAGGGTGGTTAAATTAACCACCCTTTTTATTGAAAAATTATTATTTCCCTTTCATTTTATTTTCTGAATTCTGATTCATTGCAATCATCTGCTTCATAGTTTTATCAAAACCATCTGCCGAACCATCCATAAAAATAACGTTTCCTTTACCATCTTGTGCCACTTGGCGAATGGTTTCTGTCCAAAGAGAAAACAAAATAATCGATGGATCCAAATGAGCCTTTTCCATTTCAGCAGCTGCAACCGCCATACCTTTTGCAATTTCTTCACGGAATTGAGCCAATCCCTGTCCACGTAATCTTGCAGCTTCCCTTTCTGCTTCTGCCGAAATTCTAATAGCATTTCCATCAGCTTCTGCACCTTTTGTTTTCGTAATCAATAAAGCTTGTCCTTCATTTTCCGCTGCAGCTTTCAAGTTGTTTGAAGCCACCACACGGGCCATTGATTTTACGATTTCTTCATCAAAAGTTATATCATTTATTTGCAAATCTATCAAATGATAGCCCCAGTCGCTTAAAACATGGTCTAAATTAGCTTTGACATCAACTACAATTTCGTTTCTTAAACCCAAAATTTCAGCTTGTTTTTTGGTAGCAACAAAACTACGAATTGAACCTTCAATTGAACGAACCAAAGCTTGCATAAAGTTTGATTGGTCAATAAATTTAAAAGCTACGTTTTTGATACTTTCTTCAGAATTATCTTTGACAGTATAAAGCAACATTGCTTTAAAATAAACATTTGCTTGGTCGTTTGTTATTGCTTGAAATTGTAATTCGGCCGAACGATTCTGAATTGAAATAACCCTAAAGACATATTCAATAAACGGAATCTTAAAATTCAAACCAGGTGTCATAATTCGACTATACTTACCAAAAACAGTAATTACAGCTACATTACCTTGTTGAACAACCACAACTGATAAATAAAGTATCACTACTACAAAAACAATAAAAATAATTGCTCCCATTTTTTTACGATTTTAGTTAGAAATTTTGATTCAAATGTAAATTGAAAGTAGCAACCTAATCTAAAATCTTGACAAATGGTAAATTCTTAGGACTTTTTTGTAAAAAATATATTTATAAGTTAAAAATTACTTCAAATTACCCATTCCTCCATCTACGTGCAATATTTGACCTGTAATCCAGCTGCCATCATTCGATAGTAGAAGTTTAGCAACTGCGGCAATATCATTACTTGTGCCTACCCTACCCAGCGGATGCCTTTTGTTTGAAGCATCAATTTTTTCGGGTGAAGAAAGTAACATCTTTGCTAAAGGCGTATCTGTCAATGAAGGAGCAATGGCATTAAATCGAATTTTTGAAGATGAATATTCGGCAGCTAAAGAGCGTGTAAGCCCTTCGATGGCTCCTTTTGAAGTGGCCACCGAAGCATGAAAACCCATACCTGTTTGTACCGCTACTGTACTAAATAATACTACCGATGCATTTCCTGACGATTTTAATCTACTGATATTTGCTTGAATTACACTTATTGCTCCCAATACATTAATTTGAAAATCTTTTTGAAAATCCTCGATAGTAAGTCTGTTGAAAGGCTTCAAATTGATTGTACCCGGACAATATACTAAACCGTCTAAAGTACTTGGTAAGTTATTGAAGACCTCATTGATTGGTGCTGAAGCATCCCAATTAAAATGCGAAGTTGAAATTGAAGGTTGTGTTCTTGAAGCAGTAAATACATTTGCTCCATTTGAAAGAAGTGTTTCAGCAATCGACAAGCCTATGCCCGAACTTGCACCAACTATTAAGTAATTTTTTCCTTGAAAAGACATTTGTTCGATGATTTGTTATTTATAAATTTAACCATCGAACAAATGAATTGTTTTGAAATTATATCGAAAGAACCTTTAAAAATTCGCTTCGTTTTTCTTCATTTCTAAAAGCACCATCATAAAAGGTTGTAATTGTAGAACTTGTTTGGTCTTTTACTCCTCTTGAAGATACACATTGGTGGTCGGCATCAACGTAAACAGCTACATCATCAGTCATAAGTGCTCTTTTTAGAGCATTTCCAATTTGTATTGTCATTCGTTCTTGTACTTGGGGTCTTCGAGCAAAATGATTGACAATTCGATGAAGTTTGGATAAGCCAATTACTTTACCACCTGATATATAAGCAATATGTACTTTACCCACAATTGGTACAAAGTGGTGCTCGCAACATGAATAGAACTGAATATTCTTTTCAACCAACATTTCACTATAATTATATTCATTAGTGAAAAGTGTCATGGCTGGTTCATTTTCGGGATTTAGGCCAGAAAACAATTCTTTTACATACATTTTAGCAACACGGCGTGGTGTACCTCTTAGACTCTCATCTTGTAAATCAAGACCAAGTGTAAGCATAATTTCCTTGAAATGCTTTTCAATAATCTCAATTTTTTCATCATCGTTCAAATCAAAAGCATCTTCACGAAGAGGAGTTTCTAATTTCGTAAACGGATGGTCGTTGTCTTCGAATAATAATTCGTTCACTAAGTTATTTTCTTTAAATTGGATATTCGACATAGTTTCTTTCAGTTTCAAAAAGTGTAATTTTTAAATCATAATCAGCCGAGATTTTTTCTCTCAAGATATCATAAATCACAATAGCGATATTTTCAGCTGAAGGATTTAATTCACGAAACTCCTCAACATCAAGATTTAAGTTCTTGTGGTCAAATTTCTCTAAAACATTTTCTTTTATCAAATCACTTAAGATTTTCAAATCAAAAACATATCCTGTCTTTGGGTCAACCTCGCCCGACAGTCTAACAATCAGGTCATAATTATGCCCATGATAATTCGGATTGTTACATTTTCCAAAAATTCGAGCATTGTCTTCATCACTCCACATTGGATTGTGTAAGCGATGTGCAGCATTGAAGTGCTCTTTACGAATCACTGCAACCCTTTTCCTTTGATATTCCAAAATTCGTGCGTAATAATGAGTTAAATTAATCAAACCAACAGTCATTGCAAAGTTTGTGCACAACACTCATTGGCCTTAGAACGGTGGTGAATTCGTTCAATGAAACAGTTTCAGAATATTAACAAGTGACTTTTTCAAATTGTTCAAGAAATTTTCAAAAAAAATATATAACTTGATTTTTACCAAAAATACAATTAAAATATTTTTATTCATTAAAATCTAATTTTAAAATTTTATTTTTCATAAAAAGGTAATCAATAAAAAAATATTTTTATATTTGAACAAATTATTCTCAAACCTATTCAAAACCATCTTCAAACCAACCTAAAATGAATCGTCGTAACTTTATTTCTACGGGATTGGCGGCATCAAGCATTCCTTTTATTGCTAAAAAAAATAATCTAAAAGAAGATAAGAAAGTTAGATTAGGCTTTATTGGCGTTGGCTTACGCGGGCGTACGCATCTCCAACAAGCACTATATCGTTCTGATATTGAGATTCCTGCAATTTGTGATATTGACCCAAACTCTATTGCCGAAGCTAACAAAATATTCCAAAAGTTTGGAAAAAAAATTCCGGTTGCCTACATGAAAGGAGAAAGAGATTTCGAAAATTATGTAAAGCGTGAAGACCTTGATGGAATCGTAATAGCTACGCCTTGGGAATGGCACGTTCCGATGGCTGTTGCAGCAATGAAAGCAGGAAAATACGCTGGTGTTGAAGTATCTGCTACAGTTACTCTACAAGAATCATGGGATTTAGTTGATACATTCGAAAAAACTGGTTCTCACTGCATGATTTTAGAAAATGTTTGCTACCGTAGAGACATCATGTCAGTATTAAATATGGTTCGCAAAAACATGTTTGGTGAAATGATTTACGGTCATTGTGGGTATCAACATGATTTACGTTTTGTAAAATTGAATGATGGAAAATCGGCATACGGCAAAGGCGTAGAGTTTGGTGAAAAAGGCTTTAGTGAAGCAAGATGGAGAACTCAACATTCGGTTGATAGAAATGGTGATCTCTATCCGACTCACGGACTCGGACCAGTTGCTCATTGGATGGATATAAATCGTGGGAATAAATTTGAATATCTTACCTCAACCGCTACTAAATCTCGAGGTTTACATAATTATATAGTTGAAAATGGAGGCGAAAATCACCCAAATGCCAAAGTAAAATTTAAGTTGGGTGATATAGTAACCACAACAATCCAATGTGCCAATGGCGAAAATATCGTAATTATTCACGATACAAGTAGTCCACGTCCATATTCATTAGGCTTTAGAGCTCAAGGAACAAAAGGAATTTGGATGAATGATGGTAATACGATTTATTTAGAAGGAATTTCTAAAAAACATGATACTTGGGAGCCATTTGCAGATTACCAAAAAGAATATGACCACCCATTATGGAAACGCTTTGAGCAAGACGCTGTCAACGCTGGGCACGGTGGAATGGATTTCTTTGTTTTAAGAGCATTTATAGAATCTGTAAAAAATAAAGTTGCTCCACCAATTGATGTTTATGATGCTGCGGCTTGGAGTGCTATTAGCCCATTATCAGAATTATCAATTGCTAGAGGCAGTTCTCCAGTTGAAATTCCAGACTTTACAAGAGGAAAATGGAAAACTAACAAAAGAATATTCGGCTTAGACGATAATTATTGATAAAAGAAGCTGTAGTGAAAACTAAATCACTACAGCTTTTTAATTACCAAAAATCTAAACTTAATTTTATGCAAGAAAATAAAAATTACACTGGCCCACTCATCATTATTGGTTTACTCTTTTTTGTATTTGGATTTGTAACATGGGTAAATGGAACACTTATTTCATTTTTTAAAAGTGCTTTTGGTCTGAGTAATGCTAATTCATATTTGGTAACATTTGCCTTCTTCATTTCATACACTGTCATGGCCATTCCTTCCTCTTTTGTATTGAAAAAGGTAGGATTCAAAAAAGGAATGTCAGTTGGTTTAGCCATCATGGCAGTTGGAACATTTATTTTTATACCAGCTGCCAAAAGTGAATCTTATCCATTATTTTTAGTTGGATTATTTACCATCGGAATTGGCCTAACCTTACTTCAAACGGCATCTAATCCTTACGCTACAATTTTAGGCCCTCGTGAAAGTGCAGCACAAAGAATTAGCATTTTAGGAATTGCAAATAAAACAGCGGGAATTATTAGCCAAAAAATCTTTGGTGGAATTTTGCTTGCAGGAAGTGTTGCGGGAGCTGCTCTTTCCAGTAAAGAACAACTAGCAAAGGTAATTACTCCATACTTAATTCTTACAGCAGTTTTGGTTGCATTATCAGTACTCATATTATTGACAAAAGGTTTACCAGAAGTAAGTGAGGAACAAGAATCTAATGAGGAAAATTCAAGTAATACGACTAAAACCAGCGTGTTTGAATTTCCAAACTTAGTCTTAGGACTTATTGCTCTTTTTTGTTATGTTGGTGTAGAAGTAATTGCAGGAGATACAATCATTAGTTATGGTATTTCACTAGGCTTTTCAAGTGAAGAAGCAAGTCAATTTGGAACCTATACCCTATGGTGTATGATGATTGGCTATATTTTGGGAATCGTTTTAATACCAAAATTTGTATCACAACAAACTTGGCTAAAACTTTCCTCAATATTTGGTATAATCATTACTATATTTGCGTTGGTAACCTCAGGCTTCACGTCTGTTCTTTGCATAGCAATTTTAGGTTTGGCAAACGCTATAATGTGGCCAGCAATTTGGCCATTAGCTATTGATGGACTTGGTAAATTCACTAAAACAGGTTCAGCATGGCTAATCATGATGATTGCGGGTGGAGCAATTTTACCACTCGTTTATGGAACCATGGTTGATTACCTCCATAGTGCTCAAAATGCGTATGCAGTTTTGATTCCACTTTATGCGTTTGTTTTATATTTTGCTATGCTAGGTTACAAGAAGAAATCTTGGTAATCGCATCATCAATTTATAAAACCAAATAAAAAGTGCAACAAACATTCATCATTTCAGCAGTACGTACACCAATTGGAAGCTTTGGTGGTTCGTTATCTAGCGTAAGTGCTCCTCAATTAGGAGCAACCGCAATAAAGGCAGCAGTAGAAAAAGCTGGCATAGCTCCAAATCAGGTTGAAGAAGTCTTATTTGGAAATGTATGTCAGGCAAATGTGGGGCAAGCACCTGCCAGACAAGCGACTTTAGGTGCAGGTTTAAGCAATAAAACCAATGTTACCACTATAAACAAAGTTTGTGCATCTGGTATGAAGTCAGTTATGTTTGGTAGTCAATCTATCGAACTAGGGCAAAACGATATTGTTGTCGCAGGTGGTATGGAAAGTATGTCTCAAATTCCATTCTACTTAGCTAAAGCACGTTATGGATACGGTTACGGAAATGGCGAATTAATAGATGGATTAGCTAAGGATGGCCTGACCAATGTTTATGACAACAAAGCAATGGGTTGTTTTGCCGATGCTACCGCAACCAGCTTTGAAATTACACGTGAAGAACAAGATGCTTTTGCGATTCAATCTTACAAACGTTCAGCTTCTGCGTCGGTAAACGGTAATTTTACAAATGAAATTGTCCCTGTTGAGGTAGTTGATAGAAAAGGCAATGTAAAAGTAATTGCAGAGGATGAAGAATATAAAAATGTGAATTTTGATAAAATTCCAACGCTCCGACCTGTTTTTACTAAAGATGGAACTGTCACAGCAGCCAATGCTTCTACCATTAACGATGGTGCAGCGGCCTTAGTTTTAGCCTCAAGTAATGCAGTTGAACAAAATAATCTAAAACCAATTGCTAAAATTATTGCTTATGCTGATGGTGAACATGAACCAGAATGGTTTACTACGGCACCAATTATTGCGGCAGAAAAAGCATTAAAAAGAGCAGGACTAACTATCAATGATATAGATTTCTTTGAAGTAAACGAAGCATTTGCCGTAGTACCAATGGCGTTTGCCAAGCATTTTGGAATTGACCATGCCAAATTAAATATTTATGGTGGAGCTGTTTCTTTAGGCCACCCACTTGGTTGTTCAGGTGCAAGAATCATTACTACATTGGTAAATGTTTTGGCACAAAACAACGGTAAATATGGTATGGCTGCGATTTGTAATGGCGGTGGTGGAGCTAGTGCCATTATTATCGAAAAAATTTGATATTTATAAACAAAATTTAAACCTTGCAGAATATTTAATTTCTGTAAGGTTTTTCTATTAAAATGAAGGTAAATTCAGATTCCAATAGTACGTTATTAAAGTTTTTTGGTCCAAATCAAAATTTAGTACAAGCAAGTTCACCTGGCAGAATGGATGTGATTGGTGGAATTGCTGATTATTCCGGCTCTTTGGTTTTACAAAAATCTATTGCTCAAAAAGCAACAGTAACGATTACCATAAGGAATTACAATCAACTACACATAAAGACTTTAAATCTAAATTCTAAAAATGAGCTTTACATCGACCTGGATGAGCTTCCTACTGATTATGAGTCGGCAAAGTCATACCTAAAAAATATTGAAGGTGGAGATTGGGCTTCTTACATAATCGGTTGTTATCTAGTTCTTTGCAATGAGAAAAAAATCAAACTTGGAGGACTTGATATTTTAGTTCAATCAGATGTACCCGTTGGCAAAGGAGTATCTTCCTCGGCAGCATTGGAGGTAGCAACTTTAAAAGCATTAACAGAACTATATAAAATTGAACTTGTTGGAACTGAACTTCCAAGATTTGCTCAAATGGCCGAAAACCTTGTTGTTGGTGCACCATGTGGGTTAATGGACCAATTAGCTTCTTATTTTGGAAATACAAACAATTTACTTCCAATTTTGTGTCAACCTGATGTCCTTCATGAATTGGTTGAAATCCCAGAAAATTTACATTTCTTCGGCATTGATAGTGGCGTAAAACATGCAGTAAGCGGAGCCTCTTATGGTGAAGTTCGAACTGCCGCCTTTATGGGATATTCAATTATCGCCCAAAAGTTAGGTATTACCAAAAAACAATTAGAAACTTCTAACTCCAAAGAATTACCATTTAATGGTTTTTTGAGTAATATAAGTCCATCAAAGTTTGAATCAGACTTTGCCCGAAGCCTAAATTCAATGTATGGTAAAGATTTTATACATGACTTTGGCGTAGTTACAGATAAACTATCTGTGATAAAACCAGATTCGTTCTATAATATCAAAGCATGCACTAAGCATCCTATCTATGAAAATTATCGTGTAAATTCATTCAAACAATTATTAAAATCGTTGTCTGAAGCTAATTACGAAGAAATATTACCAATTTTAGGAGAGTTGATGTATCAAGCTCATGAGAGCTATAATAATTGTGGTTTAGGCAATGAAATGACTGATAAAATTGTTTCAATGGCTCGAAATTATGGACCTGAAAATGGTATTTATGGTGCGAAAATAACTGGTGGTGGCAGTGGTGGAACTGTTTGTTTAATGGCTTACGGACCAAAAGGTTTAAATTCTGCCAAACAACTTTTCGCTGAATACAAAAAAATATCATCTCAAGAAAACTTAGTTTTTTTTGAGTAAATCAAATTAGGAAACGTACATTAAAATAAACATTAAAGTTTTGTAAATTTTAGTGTTCCTTTAGATAAAACGCTAATTTTCATTACTTTTGAGCAAGCTAAACTAATATAAACTATAATGAAAAAAATCCTAACCACGGCCTTGTGTATTTCATATGGCCTTACATTTGGGCAATCAGCCCTTAAACCAAAAATTAATTCTGGAGCAGATGCGATTGAGAAGAAAGTAATTGCGTGGCGAAGAGATTTCCACCAAAACCCTGAATTAGGTAATATGGAAACTCGAACTGCTAAAATTGTAGCAGAGCATCTTCGTTCTTTAGGCATTGAAGTACAAGAAAACGTTGCAGTAACTGGTGTTGTAGGTATTTTAAAAGGCGGTAAGCCGGGACCAGTAGTAGCTTTACGTGCTGATATGGATGGACTTCCTGTTACAGAAAGAGTTGATATCCCTTTTAAATCTACTGTAAATACGGTTTACAATGGTCAAAAGACTGGTGTTATGCATGCTTGTGGACATGATTCACATGTAGCCATTCTTATGGGTGTAGCTGAGGTTTTATCTTCAATGAAGAGCGATCTTTCAGGTACCGTGAAATTTTTATTTCAACCAGCTGAAGAAGGAGTTTATGACCCAAAACTATTAAAAAATGGTAAATCAGGTGCAGAATTGATGGTAATGGAGGGTGTAATGGAAAACCCGAAAGTAGATGCTGTTTTTGGCTTACACATCAGTTCGGTTACTGAAGTAGGAACAATTGGTTACCGTCCGGGTGCTACCATGGCCGCTGTTGACCAATTGGGTATTAAAATACTAGGTAAACAAACTCACGGTGCCAATCCATGGTCTGGAATCGACCCTATCGTAACAGCCTCTCAAATAGTTATGGGTTTACAAACAATTGTTAGCCGCAATGTAAATATCACAGAAAACCCTGCTATTGTTACTGTTGGAGCAATTCATGGTGGAATTCGTCAAAATATCATTTCTGAAAACCTTGATATGATAGGTACAATCAGAACTTTTGGTACAGAACAACGTGACTTAGTACATCGCAGAATCAAAGAAATTGCTACAAATATTGCTGAAAGTGCAGGTGCAAAAGCAGATGTGACGATTGATACAGGTTATCCTGTTACTTATAATGACCCTGCATTAACTGAAAAAATGATTGGTTCAATTGAAGCAGTTGCTGGAAAAGAGAATGTTAAGGTTCAACCAGTACAAACTGGGGCAGAAGATTTTAGTTTCTTTCAACAAAAAGTACCTGGATTTTTCTTTTTCTTAGGTGGCAAACCAAAAGGCAGTACAACGCCAGCTCCTCATCATACTCCAGATTTTTATATTGATGAATCTGGTTTTACATTAGGTGTAAAATCATTAGCACATCTAACTGTTGATTACATGGATATGAATGCTCCAAAAAATAATCAGACTCCAGTTAAAAAAGCTAAAAAGTAATTTTAATACACCCTCCTCAAATTTTGGGGAGGTTTTTTTTTAATGTAGTATGAGTGCTGAAATAATTGAACTTTATCCTGGGAATTTAGACGAAAGAAAATTGATTCGAGTAGTAGAATGCCTAAAAAATGGTGGAATTATTATATACCCTACTGATACGGTATATTCAATGGGATGCGATATTTTTAATACAAAAGCCGTTGAAAAATTAAGTAAAATTAAAGGTATTAAGCTGCAACACAATAATTTTTCAATTGTTTGTCATGATTTAAGTAATATTTCAACCTATGCGAAAGTTTCAAATAATACTTTTAGATTATTAAAAAGAGCTCTTCCCGGCCCATTTACCTTCATCCTACCTGCTACCAGCGATTTACCCAAAACGCTTCAAACTAAGCGAAAAACAATTGGAATAAGAATTCCTGACCATGAAATTCCATTAAAAATTATTGAAATGTTGGGAAATCCAATCATCACAACCTCAGTAAAAGATGACATTGATGATATACAGGAATATCCTAATGAAATTGAAGTCATTTATTCGCAAAATGCTGATAAGGTAGATATGATAATTGATGGAGGATGGTGTGGCCTTGAACCATCAACAGTAGTTTTAGCAGTAGATGATGATTTTGAAGTAATACGTGAAGGTGTAGGAGATTTAAGTGAATTTCTCTAAAATTGAATTCATGGTCTAACATACAAAACCATGAATTCAAAAATGATTTTAATGAACAACAAACTCTTCAACTTCTTCAACCTCAACCAACATTTTATCATTTATAGAAGTAAGTTTCACTTGTTTAGTTTCATTGATTAGCATGGGGTCATATTTGGCAGTAACTCTAACATAATTTTCTGTCCAGCCATGCATTTGTCCATCTTCAATATCTTCTTCAAATAAGACAGAAAACGATTTACCTAATTGCCCTTCATAGAAAAATCTTTTCTTTTTGTCTGACAATATATGCAGCATTTTCGAACGCTCAGCTCTTTTTCCTTGTGGCACACTTGGTTTTATTGATAATGCGTGTGTCTTAGGTCTTTCTGAATAAGTAAATACGTGTAAATAACTTATATTCAATTCATTCAAAAAGTTATAAGTTTCCAAGAAAAGTTCTTCAGTTTCACCTGGATGCCCAACAATTACATCAACACCAATACAACAATCTGGCATTAATTCTTTGATTTTATTTACTCGTTCAACATAGAGTTCTCTTTTGTATCTACGTTTCATATGACTTAAAACCTTATTTGAACCAGATTGTAATGGAATATGAAAATGAGGTACAAATCGTTTAGATTTAGACACAAATTCAATAATTTCATCGGTCAATAAATTAGGTTCTATACTTGAAATTCGGAATCGTTCAATTCCTTCAACTTCATCTAATTCTTTAATCAAATCAAAGAAAGTTTCAACTCTTACACCATTTTGAAGCCCAAAATCACCGATATTTACACCTGTTAAAACAATTTCTTTGACTCCACTTTCGGCAATTTCTTTGGCTGCTTTCACTACATTAGCAATAGAATCCGAACGACTTTTGCCTCTTGCCAATGGAATAGTGCAATATGAGCAAGGGTAGTCACAACCATCTTGAACTTTAAGAAATGTTCTTGTACGGTCATTTAATGAATAAGACGTATGATAATCTATTGCCTCTTCAATATTTGAATTAAAAACAATCGCTTTATCATTTGACTGTTTGGGGGATTTCACAAAATCTCCCAACAAATCTACTAATCTAAACTTTTCTGCTGCTCCTAAAACAGCATCTACCCCTTCGATTTCTGAAATTTCTTGAGGTTTTAATTGAGCATAACACCCAATAATAGCCACATATCCATCAGGATTGATTCTGTTAGCTTCTTTAACAATTTTTTTGCATTTCTTGTCAGCATTTTCGGTTACCGAACAAGTATTTATAATGAAAATATCAGGTTTTTCATTGAATTCAACTTTCTGATAACCACGACCTTCAAACATACGTCCAATCGTTGAGGTTTCAGAATAATTTAATTTACAACCCAATGTATAAAAAGCTACTTTCTTCATATTTTCGATAATTAAGGAAGTCTCCGCTTGAAGCGAAGACCTCCTTTTCCCATTAAAACTACAAAGTTAGCTAAAAAACAGTTCGTTTTCAGTAGAAAAACTAATTTTCAATTAAATAACAAAAAAATAAATATTAAAGAAGCCTTCGCTTGAAGCTAAGTCTTCCCAAAAAAAGAACTGGATTATTTCAAGAAGAAATATAAACTATCTTTAATTATTACTTTTTGAATTTTTCAAATGTTTTATTTCTCGCTTTCTTCGCTTAATTCAATTAATTTTGCGTTTTCAAAACCTTCTACATACAAAATAGCACAAAAATGATTCATTTCTTCGGAAACCATCAGAATGCAAATCAATCTGACATTGTATATGCGGTACAAACGCAAAACAACCTTTCAAATGAAGACATCAAAAAACTACTTTGGCTCTTTAACAGTCAATTAGAACACAAATACACAATAGTTAACAATAGTGATGCATCATTAAACGACTATTTTGTTGGCCCTCGTGCTGCGATGATTACTCCTTGGAGTACAAATGCCGTAGAAATTACCCAAAATATGGGTATCAATGGAATCATCAGAATTGAAGAATTCAAAGCAATTGAAGTTGATTTTAGCGATTTCGACCCAATGCTTTCGCAAAAATATTCGCAATTAAATCAATCTATCTACACAATTAACATTAAGCCTGAACCAATCATTGAAATTGATGATATTGAGGCTTATAATAAACAAGAAGGTTTAGCTTTAAGTGGTGAAGAAGTAACTTACCTTAATAATCTTTCACAAAAATTAGGTAGAAAATTAACTGATTCTGAAGTTTTTGGATTTTCTCAGGTTAATTCTGAACACTGTCGTCATAAAATCTTCAATGGTACATTTATCATTGATGGCGAAACCAAATCCTCGTCTTTATTCAAGCTAATTAAAAAGACTTCTGAAACCAATCCAAACGATATAGTTTCAGCTTATAAAGATAATGTTGCCTTTGTTAAAGGTCCAAAAGTAACCCAATTTGCCCCAAAAAGTGCCGATAAACCTGATTTTTACTCTGAAAAGGAATTCGATTCTGTCATTTCATTAAAAGCAGAAACTCACAATTTCCCTACAACAGTTGAACCTTTCAATGGTGCTGCAACTGGTTCTGGTGGTGAAATTCGTGACCGCTTAGCTGGTGGAATCGGGGCACTGCCACTAGCTGGAACTGCCGTTTACATGACTTCTTATTCAAGATTGGAAGAAACTCGTCCATGGGAAAAAGGAATGGCTGAAAGAAAATGGTTGTATCAAACCCCAATGGATATTTTGATTAAAGCATCAAATGGTGCATCAGATTTTGGAAATAAATTTGGACAACCTCTCATCACTGGATCAGTGCTTACCTTCGAACACGAAGAAGATGCCCGTAAATTGGGTTTTGATAAAGTAATTATGATGGCTGGTGGAATTGGATATGGCAAAGAGAGCCAAGCTAAGAAATTGAAGCCAAGCGTGGGTGATAAGATTGTGGTTTTAGGAGGAGAAAACTACCGCATTGGTATGGGTGGTGCTGCAGTTTCATCGGCAGATACTGGTGCTTTTGGCTCGGGCATTGAATTAAATGCAATTCAACGTTCAAATCCAGAAATGCAAAAACGTGCAGCAAATGCCATTAGAGGTTTGGTAGAAAGTGATGAAAATCCAATTGTTTCTATACATGACCACGGTGCGGGTGGTCACTTGAACTGTTTATCAGAATTAGTTGAAGAAACCGGTGGCTTAATTGATTTAGATAAATTACCAGTAGGAGACCCTACCCTTTCTGCAAAAGAAATAATTGGTAACGAATCGCAAGAACGTATGGGCTTGGTGATTGGTGAAAAGGATATAGAAACGCTGAAGAGAGTTGCGGAAAGAGAGCGTTCACCAATGTATGAAGTTGGAGAAATAACTGGAAATCATCGTTTTACGTTTGAATCAAAATCAACTGGTGCAAAACCAATGGATTTTGCAATTTCAGATATGTTTGGAAGTTCTCCTAAATTCATCATGGATGATAAAAAAGTAGAACGTAGTTACGCAGGTCTCAATTATTCAGTGACTGAAATACCTAATTATTTGAATCAAGTACTTCAATTAGAGGCAGTTGCATGTAAAGATTGGTTGACAAATAAAGTTGACCGCTGTGTTGGCGGACGAGTAGCCAAGCAACAATGTGCTGGTCCATTACAATTACCATTGAATAATGTTGGTGTAATGGCACTTGATTTCAAAGGGAAAGAAGGCATTGCTACTTCCATAGGTCATTCACCACTAACAGCATTGATTGACCCAGTTGCGGGTTCAAGAAATGCCATTGCAGAAGCACTCTCAAATATTGTCTTTGCACCTTTAAAAGATGGCTTAAAGTCAGTTTCACTTTCTGCAAACTGGATGTGGGCTTGTAAGAATGAAGGAGAAGATGCACGTTTATACGAGGCTGTTGAAGGCTGTTCAAATTTTGCCATAGAACTAGGAATCAATATACCAACGGGTAAAGATTCACTTTCTATGAAGCAAAAATATCCAAATGAAGAAGTAATTGCACCGGGAACAGTTATAATTTCTGCGGGTGGCAATTGTTCAGATATTTCAAAAGTAGTTGAGCCAGTTTTGAAAAGAAATGGTGGAAATATTTATTATCTAAATTTATCAAATGATTCTTTCAAATTGGGTGGAAGTTCATTGGCACAAGTACTTAATAAAATTGGTAATGAAGTACCTACTGTAAATGATGCTACTTACTTTAAAAAAGCTTTTGATTTATTCCAAAACCTTATCAAAGAAGGAAAAATTAATGCAGGGCATGATATTGGAAGCGGTGGTTTAATAACTACATTATTAGAAATGTGTTTTGCAGATAATAACTTAGCTACTAATATTGACCTTACAGTCTTGAATGAAAAAGATTCTGTCAAAACTTTATTCAATGAAAATATAGCGATTGTTTTCCAAGCAGATACAACAATTGAATCAGATTTTGAAAAAAATGGCATTTTAATTCAAAAAATTGGTTCAGTAATCGAAAGTAGCAACATTTCAATTAAAAACTTTGAAGATAGTTTTAGTTTCAGTATTGCCCAACTTCGTGATACTTGGTTTAAAACTTCATTCTTATTAGACTCTAAGCAAACACAAAATGGTGTTTCAGCTGAAAGGTATAAAAACTATAAAAATCAACCTCTCAGATACAATTTCCCAACACAATTTGATGGCAAAAAGCCTTCAATCGATTCCTCAAAGCCAAGACCGAAAGCTGCAATCATCCGTGAAAAAGGCAGTAATTCTGAACGTGAAATGGCAAATGCAATGTATTTAGCAGGTTTTGATGTAAAGGATGTTCACATGACTGACTTAATTTCTGGACGAGAAACATTAGAGGATATCCAATTCATAGGTGCTGTGGGTGGATTTTCAAATTCTGATGTTTTAGGTTCGGCGAAAGGTTGGGCAGGTGCATTCTTGTATAATGAAAAAGCCAATACCGCTATTAAAAACTTTTTCAAGCGTGAAGATACTTTGTCTGTTGGTATTTGTAATGGCTGTCAATTATTGATGGAATTGGAACTGATAAATCCAGAACATGAAATTCATGGCAAATTACACCACAACAACTCATACAAACACGAAAGTATTTTTACTTCAGTTACCATTCAAAAAAATAATTCAATAATGCTTTCTACCCTTGAAGGGGCAACTTTAGGTGTTTGGGTTTCACATGGGGAAGGGAAGTTCAGTCTACCTTATTCAGAAGACAAATATAATATTGTTGGAAAATACGGGTATTCCGAATATCCAGCCAATCCAAATGGCTCAGATTACAATACAGCTATGATGTGCGATAAAACTGGTCGTCATTTAGTGATGATGCCTCATATTGAGCGTTCTACATTCCCATGGAACTGGGCACACTACCCTGACCATAGAAATGACGAGGTTTCACCGTGGTTAGAAGCTTTTGTTAATGCAAGAAAATGGATTGAAAGAAATAAATAATTAAATCCAAGTTAAATAACATCATAATGGCGGCAAGGGAAATATCTTGCCGCCATTCTTTTTTCTTGATTAGTTAAATTCATCATAAATACAAAAACCCCACGACATTGTCATGGGGCTTTGTGAACAAAATATTATTCGAAAAAAAGTCTTTGTTGTTATAGAGCAGGAATAACTGCACTTTTAACAGTTTTGATGATACGAGCTGCAACTTTGTATGGGTCAGCAGCAGAGTTTGGACGACGATCTTCCAACCATCCTTTCCATCCTTTTTGAACAGCTGCAATCGGAATACGAATTGAAGCACCACGGTCAGAAACACCATAAGAGAATTTATCAATTGACTGTGTTTCGTGTTTACCTGTTAAACGTAAGTGGTTATCTGCACCATATACTGCGATGTGTTCTTTAACTACAGGAGCAAAAGCTTCACAAACTGCATCATAAATTTCTTTTTTACCAGCTGTTCTCAGAATTGTATTTGAGAAGTTAGCGTGCATACCTGAACCATTCCAGTCAGTGTCGCCTAGAGGCTTACAATGCCAGTTGATTGAGATACCATATTTTTCACCGATTTTTTCTAATAAATAGCGTGCAACCCACATTTCATCACCTGCCTGCTTTGCACCTTTAGCAAATCCTTGGAATTCCCATTGTCCAGCAGCAACCTCAGCGTTGATACCTTCAATGTTCAAACCTGCTTGTAAACAAACTTCTAGGTGTTCTTCAACCATTTCACGTCCGAATGCATTCGCTGCACCCACTGAACAATAGTATTGACCTTGAGGAGCTGGGTAACCATTTGCTGGGAAACCTACAGGCTTGTTTGTTTCATTATTCCACAAGAAATATTCTTGTTCAAATCCGAACCAAAAATCATTGTCTTCGTCATCGATAGTAGCACGACCGTTAGACTCATGTGGAGTTCCATCAGCATTTAAAACTTCACACATTACAAGAAAACCTGCACCTAAACGAGTTGGGTCTGGGCAAATGAAAACTGGCTTTAATAAACAGTCAGAAGAACCGCCTGGTGCTTGTTGAGTTGAAGAACCATCAAACGACCACATATCGCAATCTTCTAATTTACCACTAAAGTTTCTCTCAATTTTGGTTTTGCTGCGAAGGCTTTGAGTAGGTTTGTAACCATCAAGCCAAATGTACTCTAATTTTGCTACTGGAACGTTTGCCATTGTTGTAATTTTTTAATGTATTGCGGTTATCAATCAAAGAATATGATACAAATATATAGAACTAAAACAATACAATATTCTTTAAAAGGCAATTATTTTAGTGAAATATTCTAAATTCTTTATAAAGTACAACTTTTTATTCGATTTGTTAGGTTTTGTTATTTTTCCAAGAATAAATCGAAGGCACTTTCTTGATATTTTTTAATTTTAATCTATAAAAATACTCAAATTTAAACCAACATTTTAAGTATTTAATATTTTAGAGAGTATATATACTTAAAATTAAACCAAGATACCGAAAAACTATCATTTTATAAAGATATTAATATTCATAGAAATTCATAAAAACAAAAAAGGCACGGAATCTTTAAATCCGTGCCTTTTTGTTACTCTTCTTCTTCCTCAGAGCTTTCCTCTTCACCACCTTCCTCTTCTTCCTCTTCGGCCTCTTCTTCGTACTCCTCGTCTTCTTCACCCTCCTCCTCCTCCTCTTCTTCGTCGTAATCTTCTTCTTCCTCTTCTTCCTCTTCTTCTTCCTCTTCTTCTTCTTCCTCTTCCTCTTCTTCCTCTTCTTCGTCGTACTCTTCTTCTTCCTCTTCTTCGTCTTCTTCCTCTTCGTCTTCTTCCTCTTCGTCTTCTTCCTCTTCGTCTTCTTCCTCTTCGTCTTCTTCCTCTTCGTCTTCCTCCTCTTCGTCTTCCTCCTCTTCGTCTTCCTCCTCTTCGTCTTCCTCCTCTTCGTCTTCCTCCTCTTCGTCTTCGTCGTATTCTTCCTCTTCATCCTCAAATTGAGATTCATATTCATCTAAAATCTCATCATATTCTCCCTCACCTTCATATTCAAGTTCACTATATTCTTCTGGTTCTTCTTCATCATACTCAATAACTTCAATATCCTGAAGGGCATCAAAATTTTTGTAATCTTTTGAATCATAGATATCAAAATTCTTTTTATCATAGCCTTTACCATCATTTATGACTGATTTTTTATCATCAATCCAAGTTTCATCTGAATCTGGAATTGGCGTGGAACGACCAAAAATCCAGCTATCTCCTATATTTAACTTGCTATTAATGATGTATTTATAAGGCATATAACAATATCCTTTATCACCCCATTTTTCTCCCCACGAATTTCGTACAATAAACATTTCATCAACGTCAGAATAACCTACACACAACATAGCATGTAGCCCATGAGCATTTCTTGAAGCCTCATCTGGAGTTGGCATAGGTACAACACCACCATTTTTATTACAATGGTCGAAAGAATCGAACAATGCTACACCAAAAACAATTGGGAATCCTTCTGCCAAAGCACTTTTCCAATCATCAAGTTTAACAGGTATCAATTTTTTATTTTCTATTTTAAAATCTGAAGCTGACACATAAGATTTTTCATTGGGTTTTTCATTGACTTTATTAATCTCATAGGGCCAAGTATCTTCTTTACAAGCTCCTAATTTCATCAAGCTATCTACGGCATATTGAATATGGCTACCTGAATCTTTAATCGGACCACCAGATCGTAAACGAGCATTATAGTAAATAAATAATCTACTAACATCGAATGCTTTTTTACTTAAATATTTTTTTATTAAATACTCATATGCACCCGCAACAGCATTAGCCGTACAGCTACTTAATTGTTTTTGGTCCTCTACGGGAGTCATGAAAGTTCTCAAATCAACTTTTGCAGGAAGTTTGGCATCTTTTAATTTTGAAGATACACGGTAACGCTCCGCATTTGAACTTGGAGCCAAATACTGATAACCTTGAACGACTCTTTCGCCGTTGCCTTGGTCAAATTTTAATTTCATAATCAAGAGTTTTTTGTGTGCTGATAGCACAGGTTGGGAAAAAATTGTTTTATTGTACAGAAAAGTGCAGAAATAAATTATCCAATTAATTGTGGATTTTGATTTATTGTATGTGGAATTGAAAGTAAGCTAAAAATGTGGGAAATAGTAGGCTTTGAAATTAAAAATTAATAAAAACTATTTATCTAGGTAGTCTTGAAACATTCTTTGCATTAATGCCTTTCCTTCATCAATTTCTATGTTTGTGATAGTACCCTTTTTTTGAATTATTTTTTGACCGATATTATCAAAAATCAAATATTTCTCTTCAATTGAATTTTGCTTCACATAACCAAAGCCATTATTAAATGAAAAAAAGGCCCAAGGTTTTACTTTATTATCAAAAATATTCTTGCTCCAGTTATAAGCGTAGGCGTTTATACCAGCTTGACGAAGTACACTTGAAGCAATATCTATTTGTGAACCAACATTTGAGACTTCAATTCCAGTTTTTTCAAGTGCCCCACCCAACCAAAGCATTGGTATTTTAAAATCATCAATTTTTTTCCCTGTTTCAGGAATTCTGTGGCCGTGGTCAGCAACGATTACAATAAGCGTATTATTCCACCAAGATTGTTTTTTTGCGTCTGAAATAAAATTACCCAAAGACTGGTCTGCGTAATACATGGCATTCATAAACTTTGAAGGTTCGTCTTCGCCAACAAATTTAGTTTGAATTGGCACTTCAAATGGCTCATGACTACTTAATGTAAGTAAAGTAGAAAAAAATGGTTGATTTATTTTTTCATGTTCACTCAAAAAACGAGTAAATACCGCTCCATCTTGTGCTCCCCACTTGGAATTCCAATCTTTAGGGTCAAAATCTTGCTTACTCACAATTCTTTGAAAATCTGCTTCAAACAAATACGATTTTATATTAGCAAAATCGGTTTCACCGCCGTAGTAAAATGCAGTTGTATAACCATTATTTCCAAAATCTTTGCTCAATACAGGTAGCTTTGCTGATTTATTGGGTTCAGTAATGATAGATTTGGTTGGTTGTGCAGGATATCCACTCAAAATGGCAGGAAGCCCTTTATCAGTTCTGTCACCACTCGCATAAATGTTAGAAAAATAAATTCCCTCTTTTTTTAGGGCATTGAAGTTTGGCGTAACTTCTTCTCCATTAATTTTCTGTTCGGTTGCTTTTTTAGTGAAACTTTCCCAAATAATAAAAATCACATTGGGCTTTTTCAAATCTTTCCTAAGTATATTTTGAGTAGAATTAGAGTTGACATACAGTTTTTTTATGGCATCTGTCAAGGTCTCCTTCGGTAAGTATGTATATGGATTAACTTTGTCGTAAGTACCATTTACAATCGAACTCATAAAATTCCAAGGAGCATTAACTGCGGAAATATTAGCAAAATTATTACTTGAAAAATAAACTGTACTTTGATTCATTGGTGCAATACCCAAACTTCCGCGAATTGGAATTATCAAAGCAATTAAGCAGAAGGCTGAAATAGGAATAAAAGGTAGATTATCAATGTAATTCCAGTTATCAATATTTCGTGTTATAATTCTGTATACAATATATGAGGCAATTATAAGTAAAATTATGAAACTAATAAATAATTGCAAGAGTGGAGAAGAACTAACAGATGCCCAAGCTTCTTTTGGAGATTTTAAGTAATACAATGGGGTTGCATCAAGTCTATAACCCCAAGTATTGAAAACCTGAAGGTCAATTACGACAATTAATGTTATAAAGAAAACTGCAACAAAAGTGTAGGAGAAAATCCAGTTTTCAAGCCGACTTTTTTTGATAAAGTTTGAAATGGTAACTAATAAAAAAGGTAACACTGATAAATAACCCGACATTGAAAAATCCATTCGAATTCCATTCCAAAAGATTCCCCAAACAGTTTCCAATGTTAATAATTTTGTATCTTCAATATGATAACTCAAAAATATTACTCTTGCACTCAAAAAGTATATAACCCAGAAACAAAAATAAATTAATAGAAATTGTAAGCGTTCTTTCATTTAATTGCTTTGATTTGCTTAATTTAGCCCAAATATAAGATAAGAATTGAAAATTGAAAATTCTTTGATTCTTTCAATGACCTAAATCGCTAAAAGAAAGGGTTTTAAGAATTTTGTCCCAATAATTATCAAAAAAACTCTGTAAATTAATAAATAAGCAGATTAAATCAGAAAGACACACTAAAAATATTATTCGTAAATTTTAAAAGCAATGGCAAGACTAAGATTCAAAGCAGTTGAAGAAGCTCAAAGTAGAACTGCAACTAAAGTAGAAATTCCAACAGGAAAAGTAACCGAATTTTATGGTTCAAACATTTTTAATGATGAAGTAATGCGTGCCATGCTTTCTCCAGAAGCTTATATGAAAGTAACGGCAGCCATTAAAAATGGAGATAAAATAGACCGCGAAATTGCCGACGAAGTGGCAGCAGCCATGAAATCATGGGCTGTTTCAAAAGGAGCAACCCACTACACTCACTGGTTTCAGCCACTAACAGGTGGTTCTGCGGAGAAACATGATGCTTTTTTTGATATTAATCTCGATGGAAAAGCAGTAGAAAAATTTAAAGGAAGTGCCCTTACGCAACAAGAACCAGATGCTTCTTCTTTTCCAAATGGAGGTATTCGTGCAACTTTTGAAGCTCGTGGTTATACCGCATGGGACCCTACCTCACCAGCCTTTATTATGTATAATGAAGCGGGTACTGGTACACTTTGTATCCCTTCGATTTTTGTATCATACACGGGTGAACTATTAGATTCAAAATCTCCTCTGTTAAAATCTTTACATGCTCTTGATAAAGCAGCTACTGAAGTTGCTGTCATCTTTGACCGTCATGTTGAGAAAGTTTCAGCTACCTTAGGTGCAGAACAAGAATATTTTTTAGTTGATAAATCATTATTTAATGCTCGTCCAGACTTAATGATGGCAGGACGCACTGTTTTTGGCCATGCTCCAGCTAAGGGACAACAACTTGATGACCATTATTTTGGTTCAATTCCGCCACGTGTTAATGCGTTTATGGTTGATTTTGAGTTTGAAGCGTTAAAATTAGGAATTCCAGTTCGTACTCGCCATAATGAAGTTGCTCCAGCTCAATTTGAGGCTGCTCCAACTTTTGAAGAAGTAAACCTTGCCTGTGACCATAACATCCTTTTGATGGATTTAATGAGAAAAATAGCAAGAAAACACAATTTCGAAGTTCTTTTCCATGAAAAACCATTCGCTGGAATAAACGGTAGTGGTAAACATAATAACTGGTCTTTAGGAACTGATACAGGTGTGAATCTTTTAGGACCTAGCACAAAACCTAAAGAAAGTTTAAGATTTGTAACTTTCTTAGTCAATGTCGTAAAAGCTGTGCATGATAACGCTGATTTACTTCGTGCAAGTATTGCTTCAGCTGGAAACGAACACCGTCTTGGTGCCAATGAAGCTCCACCAGCAATTATTTCGATATTTCTAGGTACCCAAATGACCAAAGTTTTGAATGATATCGAAAACAAAGAAATTGTTTCCATCGAAAAAGGTGAAAATGCCTATATCAAGTTAGGACTTAATAGAATACCTTCAATTTTACTAGATAATACAGACCGAAATAGAACTTCACCATTTGCTTTTACAGGAAATAAATTTGAATATCGTGCCGTTGGTGGTTCGGCCAACTCTGCTCAACCAATGATGATACTTAATACCATTGTAGCTAATCAATTGGAAAAGTTTAGAGCAGATTATGATGCCGAAATGAATGAGCATGAAGGCAAAAAAGAAGAAGTAATTGTAAAAATTCTTAAAGGCTATATCAAAGAAAGTAAAAGGATTTTATTCGAAGGAAATGGATATGGCGATGAATGGAAAGAAGAAGCTGCTCGAAGAGGTCTTTCAAATATTGCCAGTACACCTGAAGCTTTAAAAGCATACCTAAGAAAAGAATTTATTGAAATATTCGAAAGATTAGGTGTTCTTACTGAGCGTGAATTCCATGCTCGTTACGAAATTGAATTGGAAAACTATATCAAAAAAATCCAAATCGAATCTCGTGTTATAGGGGATTTAGCAATGAATCATGTAGTTTCTACGGCTGTAAAATACCAAACCAGACTTGTTCAAACGGCAAAATCTTTGAAGGATATGGGTCTAGATACTGAAGCCGAACCAGTTATTCAAATTATCAAAGAAATATCTGAGAGAGTAACAGAAATTTCAAAGAAAGTGAATGATATGACTGAGGCTCGCAAGAAGGCCAATAATTTAGATGATATAGAAGAACAAGCTCGCTTATATGGCACTGAAATAAAAAGCTTCTTTGATGAGATTCGTTATCATGTTGATAAACTAGAGATTTTAATTGATGATGAAGATTGGCCATTAGTAAAATATAGAGAATTATTGTACATTCGATAATAATTCCCATATACTTTAATGATTATCCATCAATACTTAAAACACCAAGTCAAATCTTTTATCCCAAGATTTGTACTTGGTGTTTTTTTATATTTAGCTTGTTTCATTGCGAATGCTCAAGTAGCTGTAGTTTTTGATGAATTTCCGAAGGACGACCAGTTATTTCAAAGAAATGATTTGAATATTGCATCTGTCAATATTAAAGGCCGCATTTTTACAGAAAAAGTAAATGCCGTTTCACTTGTTGTACAAAAGAACAATAAACTGTATGCCTACCAAAAGCAAAAACTTCAATTTAAAAATCAATCGACTGAATTTCAATTAACAACAAATATAAGAGCCGAACTTTCGGAGTACACATTTAGTGTTTATTCACATCAAAACAATGACTCTATTCTACTAAAAAAGGCTATCGAGGTAGTTTGTGGTGAAAATATATTAGTTTATGGTCAATCGAATGCTTTAGCAAATGATAGTGAGGAAATTAAACGTTTCAAAGACGAGTTTCAATATGGTAGAAGTTCCTTTGCTAATTATAATTCTTCTGAATTTCAATGGGTAATTTCTCGCCCTTGGAATCATTGGAGTGCAGGGCTTTTAGGACTACAAATACAAAGACAATTGATTGAAAAATATCAAGTTCCCATTGCAATCATTAATGGTTCGGAAGGTAATAAAAGCATCGATGAACTTAGTCTGAGAGATGAAAAACAACATGATAACACCGAAACAATTTATGGAAGGTTATTGAAACGAGCAAAATGGGCTGAAATTGATAAAAAGGTGAGAATTATGGTATGGAGACAAGGCGAAAGTGAAGCTCTCAACCCTAATTATCAAAACGATTATGGAAAAAAGTTTGAAAAATTCAGAAAGCAGCTACTTGAAGACTTTCCTTCACTCAGAAAAATTTACACACTACAAAACAATGTTTATTTTGGAAACAACACACTCGCGGGTAATTTAAGAGAATATCAAAGAAAAATACACGAAACGTATTCAGATTGTGAGGTAATGTCAACCATTGGAACGCCTACATTTGATGGTCTTCACTACAAACTAGAAGGTTATGCTCAAAATGGCATTGATATTTCAAGGCAATTAGCAAGAGACTTTATGAATAATAAAGACTCTTTGAATATTAATGCACCAAACTTAAAGTATGCTTATTTTACTGCAAAAAAAGATAGTTTAATTTTAGAATTTGACAAATATCAAACCATGGTATTTCCGAAGGATATGCCCAAAAGCAATGAAAATCACCCATCTATAAATTCTAGAGACTATTTTTACTTAGATAATAAAAGTTTAAGTATTGACAATGGTTCTGCAAATGGGAAGTATATCATCTTAAAATTAAAAAATCCTTCGGATGGACAAAAAATAAGTTGGTTGCCTGATAATTATACATTTGAATTTATTTCTGTTCTACCAGGCATCATTCCTATTAGGAATATTAATAATATTGCAGCTTTATCATTCAAAGATGTACCAATTAGTAAACCTGAAATTTCCTTTGTTAATAGTCTCAATGGAGCTCAAATTTCTAAGAACTCAATTTTACTTAGTTGGACGAAAATAAAGTATTATAATTTTTATTTCGAAATTGAAAAGGCTCAAAATACCCCTACTAACTTCTACAGAATTGGTTCTACCACTGAAAGTTCGTTTTCAGATAACTATGTCATTGAAGGAATAAAATATTATTATAGAATAAAAACAAAAAGAGATGGTGAAACTATTTACAGCAATATCATAGAAATTAATACCCAAAATAATAATCAATTTTCTGCAAGCACTGAGAATTTAATAGTTTTTCCTAATCCGGTTTTAAAAAATGATTTTCTGAAAATTATACCATTATTTGAAAAAGCGATTAAAGAAGTGACTATTTACAACGAACGAGGTGAAATTATTCATCACTTCAAGGAAAATAACAATTATTCCTTTTTATCAACAAGTGAATTGAATCCCGGAAAATATTATATTAGGGCAATTTTAGAGGATAATACAAAATTAATTAAGAAATTTGTGGTTCAATAAAAGGTTTTATTATTCAATTTTTGATTTAATGCTAAGTAAATTTACAATAAAAATCTGCCTTTTTCTAAGTCCATTATTAGTATTATTTGTTGGTTATTTAATAACTGACCCCTTCAAAATTGTAAGAACATACGATGCTTACCCAGATAACTTTGCCAAAAGTTTAAATCGTGATAGAATTTCTACTCAGATTTTCTTGAATAATCATCAAAAATATCATTATAAATCGTTCATTTTCGGAAGTTCACGCTCAAGTGTATTTTATGCCAAAGAATGGGGCAAACACATAAACGATTCTACGCCCTACCATTTTGATGCCTCTTGTGAGACAATTTCTGGTGTTGCTTACAAAATGAAATTTATTGAAGAGAAGGGCAATAAGCTTGATAATGTATTATTTGTGTTTGATAGAAGCCTTTTCAATTATGAACAAGATACACTTGGTAGCGTTTTTGTACAAGATTACAGGGTAAGTGGTTTAGATTGGTGGAAATATCAGATGGTGTTCATTAACACCTACTTTTCAAAAGGATTTTTCCTTGCATTTTACGATAACTTGATTACAGGAAATTATAAGGATTACATGAAACAATTCTTAGAATTTCGTAAAATAAACTATACGCCAGTAGTTAATGACTTTATTTTTACAAGTTATATCGAGCAAATAAAAAAAGACTCCGTTGCATACTATAATCAACCAAATTTTTTCTATCAAAGAAGTAGCGAGAAAAATTTACCACCTCCGGCCATAAAAAAATATCAATTAAAATTTCTTGATATGATACGTAAAAGCCTATTGAAAAATCATACCAAATTCAAAATTATACTCGGCCCAACCTACGACCAAGCTTATTTTAACAATGAAGATTTGGCTATACTTCAACAATACTTTGGAAAAGAAAATATTTACGATTTTTCGGGTATCAATGAATACACAAATAATGTGGCCAATTATTATGAAATATACCATTACAAGCCTTCGGTGGCTAATGATATAATGCGTAGAATTTATGCTACAAAGTAATTTCCATTGATATTTTTACGCCAAATTTATTTACATTAGGAATATCTTGATAAGTGAGGCGGTGCATTGCTTCAATTCTCAAAACTTTAAAAATATTGCTTACACCATAACCAAGTTCAACGTATGGTTTTGAGCTAAGGCTACTGAAAGGTTTTTCATTTGTTAATGGATTCATTTGTTTATTTTCTTCAGACAAACCTCCATAAAGAAACTTACCCGTTGTAAATGTTCGCCATTTCCATTTTTTAATTAATGGAAAACGATTAAATAGTAAACCCTCAAAATCATGATTATATCTTAAGGATATGTATTTATCACTCACAAATTCAAAATTATTCATCAAGTTGAAAGAGTTACTTACTATAAAAATACTTTCATTTCCTAGATGACTTTTTAATAGAGGATAAGGTAAAGTACCTAAAATTAAGCCAGCTTCTGCCTTATAATAAGTCTTTCCAAAATAGCCTGCATTTAATGTATGACTATATTTGAATAAGAATTTATGGAAATTGAAATCACTGTTGAATAGGTTTTTTGCACCCAGAGCATACCTTAAAGTAATAGTTGGAGATTTAACAGTTCCAAAACTTAAACGTTCATTATCATTTACGATTGCCAATTCATCTCTTGCAAATGTAATTTCAGAGACAAACTCAGAAGTATTGTATCTTGTAATTAATGGCGAAGCATCTCCTAAGCTCGGTTTTTCTCTATACGAAAAATTATAAAGTGGATCAAAACTTCGAGTTCTGAATGTAAAAGCAGTAAAAATTCCTTTGGCAACTTCTCTTTGAAACTCCATTTTTCTTTCAGTTTCATAAAAAGGCCTCATTAATGTACCAAATTTCATGTAGGCCATGAAGATGGAGCCCAAACCCAAATCTTCTTGACGAAGCCCTACTTGTTCAATGTCGTTAGAATATTTTAAGCTTACGGTTGTCCATGGCTTTCGAGAAATAATTCTTGTTACTTCGCCACCCATTTTCCATGCTTCATCCTTAGTGCCGTATGCTAAATATCCCTGTAAAACCCATTTTCTACTAAACTCAAAATTTGTCCTCAATCCTAGCCTCATTCTTACACCTTCAACATTATTGTATGCTCCTGTATAGACTAAAGGACCTAGTTCAATTCCAGTATAAATCTTTTTATAACCACTTGAAAGTAACAATGCTAAATTGGTATAACGTTTTACCACAGGAACATTCTTAATGGTATCAATCATTGCATAAGCCATTTGTTCTTTTTCTGTGAATGGCTCTGGTCGAACTTTCTGCCAAAAATTATTATCATTTTCTCGATAATCAGGGGCAATTTCTATACCACCGTCAAAAAATTTCACATCTTTTACCTGATTGATTACTATGTCTTCATTATAATTGGTAAACTTCAATAGCAAACCAGCCGAACCCTTAGTTACTTCATTGACATCAACCAAAATTCTATTTTTTACTGGAAACCAAACTTTCCCAAAAGGTTCTAATTCTTGTTGAATTTTAATTCTTTCAATAAAGTTTAAGTTGGCATCTTTCGTAATAGTGGCATCAATTTGAGCAATTGCCCAAGTCTCTTTTTCAACCCAAATAGAACCAGCAAAAGCTAAATCTTGCTTACGTTTAGGTGTAAAATCAATTTTATAGCAAAAATTTTCTCCAAAATAAGAGCTATCAGCTAAATAATAGTCATAAATAAGTTTCCAATCATCGGCAATTGGTGAAGCAAAGTTCTTATCAAGTACATTCACTTGATTGACATAAAAATTATACTGCTGAAAAGTTGAACCAATTAACTGCGAAGTAAGACTTCCATCTGTTACTCCAATTCCCTTGATATTTGTCTTTTTAATAATTTCTTTTGAAAGTCTTGGGTTATTTCGGAAGTAGTAATGAGAAACTGATTCAGAAATAAATGAAGGTAGGAGTACTTTGCCTTCATCGTCAGTCAAAGTGCCGATTTCTTCAATGGCTTTATTTACTTTTTGAGTGATTCTACGTTGACGTAATTTTTCGCTAATTTTATTAAAATCTACCTCAATCTTATTATAACTTTCATAATCAAAGCCATCAATTTTCTTATAATTATTTTCAGACTTTGCAGTAACTGCTTTTCTAATGATGCGATGTGCAGGGTTTTCACCAGCGTAAACTTTTACTTCTTGTAAGAGAATTTCGGAAGGTCTAAGTTGAATATCAATAGTTTGTACTAAGGAATCTCTTGAAATAAAAACCGATTTAGAGAAATAACCTAAACAAGAAATGAAAAGTGAATCTGAAGGAATTGTACCTAATTTGAACTCAAAATTTCCTTCAAAATCAGTATTCTTTCCAAGTGAAGTATTCTTAATATTTATTGAAGCAAAAGGTATTGGGTCATGCGTGACTTGGTCTGAAACTTTACCTTTTATAATATATACTTTTTGAGCAAGGGCAAGTTGGGAGAATGTTAAAAATAGTAGAATATAAAGTTTTTTCATTACTCAATAATTGCGTTACAACAATACGAAAACTGTGTACTATAAAAACGCAATAACTGGCTGATTCGTTGCTTATAATAGTCAAATAACTAAAAAGTCATATAAATTCATGTTTTATTTATGATATTCATTGAGAAAATCACCTTTGGGCATAAACTCTAAATCTTCAACTGATTGATTAAAATAATAAACCCAAGCCTCGTAAGTTTTTCCATCGTTTTTTAAAACGGCATTCACTTTTTTACGTACGTACTCCGAGTGAGCAGGGTCCATAGGATTGTACTCTTCGTAGCGGTCTAGAAGGCTAAATAATTGTTCGGGTTCGTGTAGTTTATAGAGTTCGCCTTTTACGCAAAACCTTTCACCTTTTGAGCAAGGAATAATACCTGGATAGTAATCTACCATATACATTTTTCCTTCAATGGTTGCTTTGCCTAAAAACTCTGCATATTTTCTAACCCATTGATGCGAATCATTATCGCCATATTCACTTAAAAGTGTTCCGTACACAAAAAGATACTCAGTTTCTCCCATTTTTATACTTTGAAATACTAACGAATATTTCCTATAAATAAAGTTCTTAAAAGAATTGCAGATTGACTATCACCCAAATTTGAAGCAATTTTAAGATTTTTTTCTGCACTTTCAAAATCCCCACCTCTAAATTCTAGTTCTCCGATTGACCTCAGTACATCAGCATTTTTATCTAAATAAAATCTTGAAGCTCTTTTTAGTTCAAAAAGTGCTGAGGCATAATCCTCCAACATATACAAACAATTTGCTTTTAGCCAATAGGCTTCAGGAATAGTATTGTCTAAACGTAGCGTTTTTTCAAAATCAATCAAGGCAGCTTCCCAGTTTTCGAAGTAGTAATGACATTTTCCCCTGTAAAGATAAGCAACTGCAGATTTAGGATAATTTAAAACTTTCTCTTCGAAATACCTAAATGCTGGGGCACACGCTTCATTATGATAAAGGTCTATTCCTTCTTTAAACAATGCCTCGTCACGTTCTTGTGGGGTAATATCATTCCCTAATCTGATTCTCAGATAAATGTAAATCAAAAACGGTATGCCGATAAGCATTACCTCCATTTTATTACAGCTTGTTTAATTCTTCTTTGGTTTTCCTTGTAAGACTAGCAATTACTAAATCATAAGATTCGTCAACCCATTCGCGAAGTTGGGTATCTTTTACACTCCCGTTGGTCAACACCATATTCCAATGCTGTTTGTTCATGTGATAAGCAGGTTGAACAGCATCAAATTCTGCCCTTAGTTCTTGATTTTTTTCGGGAATATTTTTAAGGCTTACACGTTCAAAATCGAAATTTGTAAGAGCAAACATTTTACCCATCACCTTGTAAACAAGTGTGTCTGGACCAAAAGGAAGCTCCTCGGTAACTCCTTTTTTTGCTAAACAATATTCACGAAAAACTTCTAAGTTCATTAAATATTAACGAGTTGCACATCGAACAACCATTATTACCAAACACACCAAAAACATCAAAATTGATATTTTATTTATACCATGCATCATCTTCAAATTGAAGCTATGCGGGTACTTACCATCAGTATCTTTTCGAAACACTCGAAAAAAATAACTAAAAACCGGACCAATTGATAAAAAGGATTTAAACTTTTCTAACATTTTAATTTATTTATAGGGATTCCGAAAATTATTCCGCGTATTCTAAAACTTCTGGCTCAAACCATCTTCCATCTTCTTTGATAAGTTCAATTAACTCATCAACTGCATTATCTGCGTGTACTGATTTCTTCATTACGGTTTGACCTCGATAAAGAGCAATTTTATCTTTACCAATACCCACATAGCCATAATCTGCATCAGCCATTTCACCTGGTCCATTTACTATACAGCCCATAATACCGATTTTAACACCTTTTAAATGGTCAGTACGTTTTCTAATCATGGCCGTAGTTTCTTGTAAATCAAATAAAGTTCTACCACAAGAAGGGCATGAAATATATTCGGTTTTACTCATGCGAGTACGTGCTGCCTGCAAAATTCCAAAAGAAGTACTATTTACGGTCTTCAATCTTTCTAATTTTTCGTTTTTTGTTGAAAAATTAGGAAGTCCTATCATAATACCATCACCAAATCCTTCTATTAGAACTCCACCAAAATCGGTTGCAGCGTATAACTGGAAATCGCTTTCTGAAATTGCCCCATAACTTTTACTTAAAATTACAGGATTTTTGATAGAATATTTTAAAAGTTGGAAATAAAAACTTCTCAATTCCACCATTGCAGTTTCAGTATTTGCTTTAGCAACAATAATTGCATTTTGGTATGATTTAATATATTCTACAAAAACTGGAGTTAGGTCATCTAAACTTACTCCAACAAAATTCATTGTAGAATGTAATTGTTTAGAAGGATTAAAAAATTCTTCTACCGAATAGAATGGAAGTTTATTGATTTTATCAGTTTGAGTAAGCCATGTTTCATAATCTAAAATTTCTTTTAGACCATTTGGCAACATGAATGGAATCAAATTTTTACCTGAATAGATATAATCTGCACCTAAATCATTCATTCTCCACTTATCAGGAAGTGGCAAATAAAAATGTCCAATTGCTTTTAAATCATCGTGTGCCTCTACTACAATATCTGAGTAATCAGCCACTACTCTCGGCACATTTAAACCACCAAAGTTTCCTACTTCAAACGTTTCTCTTCTGCTATAACTGTATGGATTTATCGGTGAAACTTCTAAATTAGCCGAATCATTTTTTCCAAAATCACTTTTTGCTCTAAAATCAGCACTTTTAGTAATTAATGAACGTGCCACAGGGGCTTCAAATTCGGGGTCTTCTGTTAAACTTACACGCACCGTATCTCCTAATCCATCTTCTAACAAAGTACCAATTCCCATGGAAGACTTTATTCGCCCATCTTCACCTTCACCTGCTTCTGTTACGCCTAAATGCAATGGATATGGTTTAAGTTTTTCTTCTTCAAGTCTTTGAACCAACAAACGATAGGCCTGCACCATCACTTGTGGATTTGAAGATTTCATTGAAATTACAATGTTATAATAATTTTCATCTTCACAAATTCTTAGGAATTCCAAAGCAGATTCAACCATTCCGAGCGGAGTATCACCGTATCTACTTAAAATGCGGTCAGATAATGAACCATGATTAGTACCAATCCTCATGGCTGTTCCGTATTCTTTACAAATTCTTACCAACGGTAAGAAACGCTCACGTATTCTCTCTAACTCATTGGCATAACTTTCGTTAGTATAATCAATTACTTCAAAACGTTTCTTATCGGCATAATTCCCGGGGTTTATTCGAACTTTTTCTACTATTCGAGCAGCGAGTTCGGCTGCATTTGGCGTGAAATGAATATCAGCAACCAAGGGTGTTTGGTAGCCCCTTTTTCGCAATTCATTTTTTATATTCTCTAAATTTTGAGCTTCTTTTACACTTGGTGCAGTAATACGGACCAATTCACAACCGCTCTCAATCATTCTAATTGATTGCTCAACTGAGCCTATTGTGTCCATCGTATCTACTGTAGTCATTGACTGTACTCTTATGGGGTAATCTGAACCCAAATACAAATCACCAATTCTCACTTGGTTTGTTTGACGACGTGAATACGCTGTCAATGACTTACAATATTTTTTTTGTATTTCTAATAACATATATCTATTTATTCAACTTTCAACAATAAAACTTATCTATAATTCGGATTGCAAATTTAGCTATGAATATAACTATAATAACGCTCGAAAGGTTGAAATTTTGTTGTATAATCTTTTTATAGTCTTCTTTTGGGGATTTTTTGGTAATTTTGCAATTATTTTAATTAAAGAATGATTATAGTGAAAAATAAATTACCCGTTATGGAAGCATTTTACACGCTTCAAGGTGAGGGATTTCATGCGGGAAGAGCGGCATATTTTATTCGCTTGGGAGGATGTGATGTAGGTTGTGTTTGGTGCGATGTGAAAGAATCATGGGATGCTGACATTCATCCAAAATTCACAATTGATGAAATTGTAGATGAAGCAAGTAAATTTAAAGGAAGATTAGCTGTTATTACAGGTGGAGAGCCACTAATGTATAATTTGGACGAACTAACATTAGCTTTAAAAGATGCTGGTTTTCAAACAAATATCGAAACTTCTGGTGCCCATCCAATGTCTGGCCATTGGGATTGGGTTTGTTTTTCGCCTAAGAAATTTAAAGAAGCTCATCCAAGTATCTTTGCCGTTGCCAACGAACTTAAGGTGATTGTCTATAACAAATCTGACTTTAAGTTTGCTGAAAAATATGCAAAACTCGTAAATAAAGAGTGTCAACTTTTACTACAACCAGAATGGAGTAAAAAAGACACCATGCAGCCCCTGATTGTAGAGTATATCAAAGAAAATCCACAGTGGAGAATTAGTTTGCAAACACATAAATACTTAGATATTCCTTAGTATTGCAAAGAGGTTAAAGATTATCAATTAACCTCTTTTCTTCTCTCGTTATCAATCATAACCTTCTACTTTTTCACCGTGTGTTCCTTTAATAATTGGCGGTAGTAAAAATGGCATTTTTGAAAACATGGAAACTGCAAGGTTTGAATTAAATTCACTTCCAAAGAATTTTTGGAGCTGGCGTCCACGCCAAAGCCGATTTCTAAAGTTTTTATTCCACTCTTTCTCGTAGGTTTTCTCCATTCCTTCACGAGTAATTTCTTTTTTCAAAAACTTATCAATTAAACTGGTGGCTATTACCCCTGCATGCATTGCAATAGACATCCCATTTCCTGCTAAAGGCGTAATTAATCCAGCCGTATCCCCTACCATCATTATATTATTATGAACAGCCGATTTAGGAACAAAGTTAATTTCATTTATCACCAAAGGTCTCGTGAAAAGGATTTCTGCATTTGTAAAAATATCTAGCAAATAGGGATTTTGATACATAAATTCCTGTTCCATTTCATTGATACCCCCACTGTGCTTTACATTATTTCTATCCGACAAATAACATAAACAATATTTATCATCTTCAATGGCCGAAATGCCGCAGTAACCACCTTTAAAATTATGGAGAGCAATTAAATCTTTGGGGAAATCGTATTTAATATGATATTTTACGCCAACATAAGCTTTTCCCTGATTAGGAATTTGACGAAATATTGTTTTATCTAATTTTCCTCGTTTTCCGTACGCACCAATAACAACATTGGCTTCGTAAGTTTCACCTTGATTGGTCTCAACAAAGAATACGTCATTGATTTTTTGAATATCTTCCACCAATGTATTTTCAGCAAATTCTACTCCTAGAGATTTGGCAATTTTGAAAAGTTCAAAATCAAGCGTATAACGGCTCAGTCCAAAACCGCCCATTTCCAATTTAGTTTCGATAGACTTTCCATTTACAGCAGAAAGTAGAAAACGGTTAATTGAAGCAGCACCTAAATTAACCAAATTGAGGCCTAATGACTCTAGGAAAGGTCTAATTTCATTCGATACATATTCTCCACAAACTTTGTTATAAGGATAACTATATTTTTCAATGACTAATACTTTGTATCCTTTATTTACTAATTGTATCGATGAAACTAAGCCACCAAGCCCTCCTCCAACAATAACAACGTCATGGTACATTTTTACTTTTTGTATCTAAGGGTAAGTGCATTTTTGCCTATAATTTTGCCTAATTCTTCACCTTGTTCAATAGCATCTCTAAAATGAATTCCTCCATAAACCCTTGAAATGCTACATTCTTTCGCAGCCGCCCAAAAGGATTGAAATTTCTTCGGTGGTCCAACAAAGTATTTTGAATAATCAATAAAACTTACATTATCACCTAACTTTGAGGTAAGTACGGTGGCCATTGTTGATGTTTGAGCTGAATGACCCGAAGGAAATTCAGGAAATGGCGGAGTAAGTAAAGCAGGCTCCCACTGATTGTCGATATAACGTTTGATGTACGTTATTGGACGAATCAAATTATATTGGTATTTTATTTTCCAAGTTACAATAAAAGCGTCATTAATCGCTAATGTCAAATTACTTAGCAATTCGGCCGCTTCGATTAATTCTACTGGTTTTTGTTTTAGTACTTGTACCAAAATCGAAACAGAATGCCCCGGTGCCGTATAGGTAAAAGTAGCAGCATCATCCCAAAAATTAGCAATCTGCAATTTTTCACTATTCGGAACAACCTGTTTAGAAATATCATACACTTCCTTTGCCATCATATAAAAAGGCGAATTCGGATAAATTGAAAATTCTACCGTTGGCTTTATATCAATTTCTAATTGGTTTTCCATCAAAAATGTCCTATTACCCCCCCATTTTGGGTGCAGAGGACCAGTATTCTCCAAATCGGCTACTCTATTGATTTCAAAACAAGATTGGCATACAGGCAATTTATAACCCATACTATACGTACGCACGAATGATTGATGCCCTCCATCATTTCGTGAATACTCATAAATCCAATAAGCAATCTTTGCCCCATAAATCTTTGATTTTCTCATTGCTTCTGGCGATATGATTCTTGAGAAATGATTGTTCACTGAATCGTTTAAAGCATATACCTTTTCCATCCAAATGTATGGAGCGGAAATAAAGAATTTATCTACTAATTTAAAAACCGCCGAATTGAGTGCCACAGATGCATTGAATTGACGGCTATCAATATTCAAACTATCAGGACGTGCGAAATCTTGCAATTGACCTGACAAAGATAAATTACCCAGATTAGCTGGTAATATCGACTCATAAGCGGCTAAGTTAATGTAAGCCATGTTTCTTGCTGCTACATTTGGACTATACCCTTGTGTTTGCTCGATAAGTTCAAAAATAAGCTCATGCCACTTTACCAATAAATCTGAGTTTTTATAATCGTATATTCTTGCTGGCTCAACCTTCGTTAATATAGGTTTTTCATCTTGTATATTTTCAGATTCCTCAACTAAGTCCTCTTCCTCTTTTTCGATGACTTTTTCTGCTTTTTTTGATTTTTCTACGGAATTTTTACTCTTGACACTTGATTTAGGTTTAATTGTGGACTTGGTGGTAGTTTTTTTTGTGGAAGTTTTTTTAGTTTGTGCCTGTACTCCAAAAGTACATATAAGTATAAATAATAATGTTAGCCTTCTACGCATTTGAAATTCTTGAATTTAGTTTAGCCAAAGTTTTAACCTTAAAAATCATCATTTTTAAGCAATTATCCTCGACAATTTTAATTTATTTCATCACTTATAAAAAATCCGTGTAATTTAGGGCCTAAATTATAATTTTCGCAATACAATGCCCACTAAAAAACTTTTTTTGTTAGATGCCATGGCTCTCATTTACAGAGCTCACTTTGCTTTCATGAAAGCCCCTCGCCTAACATCCACAGGACTGAACACAAGCTGTGTTTTTGGGGTAGCTAATGCCATCTTAGAAGTTATTCAAAAAGAAAAACCAACGCATATCGGTGTTGCCTTTGATTTGCCCGGTGGAACCTTTAGAAATGATTGGTTTCCAGAATACAAAGCTAATCGTCAAGAACAACCAGAAGATATAACGATTGCTATTCCTTATGTCAAAAAGTTAGTTGAAGCAATGGATATTCCTTTGCTTATGCTTGCAGGCTACGAAGCTGATGACGTAATTGGAACACTTGCCAAACAAGCAGCCAAACACGATTTTGAGGTCTTTATGATGACCCCCGATAAAGATTACGGGCAATTAGTAGAAGACCATATTTATATATACAAACCCGCGATTGGCGGAAAAGATGCCGAGAAATTAGGTGTAAAAGAAGTTTGTGAAAAGTGGGGAATCGAACACCCAGAGCAAGTTGTAGATATTCTTGGTTTGATGGGGGATGCAGTTGATAACATTCCGGGAGTACCAGGAGTTGGAGAAAAAACTGCAGCGAAGCTAATTGCTACTTATGGCTCAATCGAAAATATGTATGAAAATGCTGATAAACTTACTGGGAAAGTTGGTGAAGCCATCAAAAACAATAAAGAACAAGCACTTTTATCGAAAAAGTTAGCCCAAATTGAACTTAATGTTCCAGTTGAATTCAATGAAGATTTCCTAAAAATAACTCACCCCAAACCTGAATTAATGGGTCCTCTTTTGGATGAATTAGAGTTTCGTACCTTGCGTAAACGCTTATTACCAAACGAGCCAGTTCCTGCATCTTCCTCGGGTGATTCAAGTCAAAAGTCTAATCCAAGCACTGCCCCTGTCAATGCATTAAAAGCAAAATCAGGTACGCAAATTTCGATGTTCGAAGCAATGGGTGCACCAGCGGCACCTCAAATCGCTGCTCAAACTCCTTTTGAGGAAGAGGAAGAACTTCAATATAGAGCTAATTCCGTAAAGGATACCATTTTAAGCAAAGTTCATGAGTATCACCTTATGGATACACCTATTTTGAGAAAAAGTTTAATTCAATATTTAAGTAATCAAGAAGAATTTTGCTTCGATTCTGAAACTACTTCTGTTGATGCCGTAGATGCAGAAGTTGTTGGATTATCGTTTGCTTATTATGCTGGTGAAGCATTTTATGTTCCGATTCCAAGTGAAAAAGAAGAAGCTCAAGCAGTGATGAATGAGTTTAAGGAAGTATTTGAAAATGAGTCAATTATTAAAATTGGACAAAATATCAAATACGATTTGATGGTTTTGAAAAATTATGGAATCGAACTGAAAGGTACGTTATTTGATACCATGTTGGCTCATTATATCATCGAACCCGAACAACGCCACGGCATGGATTATTTGGCTAATATCTACTTAAACTATGAGCCTGTTTCTATCGAAACCCTTATTGGTAAAGGAAAATCTCAAGGTAGTATGCGTGATGTAGCTTTAGAAAAAATTAAAGATTATGCCGCAGAAGATGCAGATATTACCTTTCAATTAAAGCACATTCTGGCTCCTAAATTGGCCGATTCTCAACAGCAAAAGCTTCTTCAGCAAGTAGAAATGCCATTGGTTAAGGTATTAGCCGATATGGAAATGGAAGGTGTAAGAGTTGATGAGTCAGCACTTCAAGAAATGTCTAGTGTTCTTGAAAGTGATGTTCGTCAAATTCAATCCGATATTTTCAATATTGCTGGACAGGAATTTAATGTAGCTTCTCCAAAACAATTAGGGGAAATTCTTTTTGAAAAACTCAAATTAGATAAAAACGCTAAAAAAACTAAAACGGGTCAATATGCTACTGGCGAGGATATCCTTTCGAAATTAGAAAACGAACACGAAATTGTTCGTAAAATCCTAGATTTCAGAGAGTTAGTAAAATTAAAAAACACTTACGTTGACGCCCTCCCAGCCTTGATTTCAAAAAAGACTGGTAGAATACATACCTCTTATAATCAAGCAGTTGCGGCTACGGGGCGTTTGAGTTCAACGAATCCAAATTTGCAAAACATTCCGATTCGAACACCAAGAGGCCGTGAAATCAGAAAGGCTTTTGTGCCACGCAATGATGAGTATGTTATTCTTTCTGCCGATTATTCTCAAATTGAATTACGTATCATGGCAGCTTTCAGTGGCGATGAAAGTATGCTCGAGGCATTCAACCAAGGGATTGATATTCACTCAACAACAGCGTCAAAAGTATTCAGAGTGGGCCTTTCTGATGTAACATCTGATATGCGTAGAAAGGCCAAAATGGTCAATTTTGGCATTATTTATGGAATTTCGGCTTTTGGCTTATCGCAAAGGCTCAATATTCCCCGTGGTGAAGCTAAAGAAATTATTGATGCTTACTGGGTTGAATTTCCAAAAATCAAACAATTTATGGATGATACCATCAATAAAGCTCGTGAAGTGAAATATGCCGAAACTATTTTAGGTCGTCGTAGATATTTACGAGATATCAATTCACAGAACATGACCGACCGAGGTTTTGCCGAACGTAATGCCATCAATGCTCCAATTCAAGGTTCGGCCGCCGATATGATTAAAGTTGCTATGATAAATATTCATGATTTTATGAAAAAAGAGCAACTACAATCACGTATGATTTTACAAGTACATGATGAACTTGTATTTGATGCCCATCGTTCGGAAGTCGATTTCCTTAAAACGAAAGTTGATGAATTAATGTGCACGGCCATTCCGCTTACTGTAAAGATGGAAACAGGCATGGGAATTGGTCAAAATTGGCTTGAAGCTCACTAATAAGCATTCCATTGCTCAAAATACTGGAAATTTGTCTTGCATCAATGGACAATTTTCCAGTATTTTGTATTTAATAAAATGGTAAAACTATGACAGTAGCTAAAAATAGACCCAGCAATTATACACTTGTGATTCAAGCACTTGAGGGAATTGATGCAAGAAAAATGCAGGAATTAATGGTTTTTACCCATCATGACAAAAATTTCTTTGCTGAAATTCTACATATTTCTCCAAAAACTATTGATAGATATATTAAGGAAGATAAGAAATTTAATCCTTCTGAGAGTGAAAAAATACTAAAACTCGAACAAGTTTATGAATGGGGCAAAGAGGTATTTGGCGATATTGATACATTTAATGAATGGATTGAAGTGCCAGCTTATGGCTTAGCTGATAGAATTCCGAAAACACTAATGCAAACACACGGAGGTTTGGCTTTGGTAGAAGAAGAATTAATTAGAATTGCTTATGGTGCTTTGGCTTAAATAAATAATGAATATCTATCGAATTACTACACCCAATTATACCAAACTAACTGCTTCTGGTAGAGCTGCCAGATGGAATAGAAATGGCGAATTTGTTATTTATGCCGCATCAAGTATTGCCTTGGCTTGTCTAGAAAACATTGTCCATCGGAGTAAGAAAGGTTTACTCGGTGATTTTAGGTTAATTACTATCGAAATTCCTAAAAAAGTAAGCATAAAAAAATTAACTCAAGAAGAGTTGCCCGAAGGTTGGTCAGATAAAAGTAATTTTGAAATATGCCAAGAAATAAGTTCTAATTGGTTAGAAAATCTAGAAAGTTGTGTTTTATGTGTGCCCTCTGTGATTATTCCGCTTGAAAATAATTTCTTGATAAATCCTCAGCATCCCGACTTCAAATTAGTTAAAATACAATCTGTAACAGAATTTACATTCGACAACCGAATAAAAAATACATGAATGTTGGTATCATAATTTTGGCCGCTGGAGCTTCTTCCAGAATGGGAGCTCCCAAACAATTACTACTAATTGATGGAAAAACGCTCATTAGGCGAGTATGTGAAACAGCTATGGATACTACTTGTTTTCCGATTGTGACAGTACTGGGTGCCAATAGAAATATCATTAAACCTGAGCTAGAACGAATGCCAATTACAGTAATTGATAATCCTCAATGGGAAAAAGGCATGTCGAGCTCCATAAAAATGGGTCTAGTAGGGGCATATATGACTATCAAAGAAATAGAAGCTGCAATATTTCTGACTGTTGATATGCCTTATGTAAATGTAGAATTAATCAATAATATGATTAAGAAGGCAAAGTCAGATACCAACATCGAAATTGTTGCTTGTAAATATGAAAACCAAATTGGTATTCCTGTACTTTTCAAAAGAAGTCTATTCAATGATTTACTTGAATTAACAGGAGATGAAGGTGCTAAAAAAGTGGTTATGCGAAACAAAGAAAAAACCGCACTTATCGACTTCCCAGAAGGGAAATTAGATTTGGATACCATTGATGAATATCGCAAATTTGTATCAAATTATCATTCAAATTAATGAAGCGTTTAGGATTTTACTTAGTCTTACCAATTATATATCTTATTTCATATCTACCATTCGGTATATTATATCTATTTTCTGATTTTTTATACTTAATCGTTTATTATCTAATTGGTTACCGAAAAAAGGTAGTTAAAATTAACTTAAAAAGAAGTTTTCCAGAAAAATCTGAAGCTGAAAGGCTAAAAATTGAAAAGGAATTTTATCATTATATCATAGATTTTTTCCTTGAAACACTTAAATGTGTCACCATAAGTCAAGAAACGCTAAAACAACGTTGGAGTATCCAAAACGATGCGATTTTAGATGAATTGTTGGCCGAAAAACGTAATATAATCGTTACAGCAGGCCACTTTGGAAATCATGAAATGGGAAACTTAGCACTTTCATTTCTCATAAAATATCAAGTAAAAGCGGTTTATCGCCCGCTTAACAACAAATATTTTGATAAATTTTTCTACGATTTTAGAACAAAATTTGGGAGTATTCTTATATCGATGGCCAATGCATCTAAAGAAATTGGCAAAAAAGAAGATTTTAATTACGCCTTTTTCTTGGTAAATGACCAGTCTCCGCCTCCCGAACGCTCTTATTGGACTACATTTTTGAACCAAGAAACAGGTTTTTTCACTGGAATTGAACGATTTGCTCGACAATATGACATGCCAGTAGTGTATATGTGTATAGATAGATATGCCCGAGGGAAATACAGAGTTAACGTTGAGCTTATAACTAAAGAACCCAATACTTTACCAGAAGGTGAACTATTGGAAATTCATGCAAGAAAATTAGAACGTGATATTAAAGCAAATCCATCTATTTGGTTTTGGTCTCATAAACGTTGGAAATATACCAAAGTCAATGGTGAAATAGTACCCGTCAGCTACAAATAAATTAGATGAAAGAATTATGAAAAAAACGAAGTTTTTGATATTGAGATTTTCATCAATTGGAGACATTGTACTTACTACACCCGTACCACGCTGCATAAAAAAACAATATCCAGAGGCTGAGGTTCATTTCGCTACTAAACAAAATTTCAAAGTATTAGTTGAAAATAACCATTACATCGACCAATATCATTTATTAGGCAATTCGCTTAATGAACTTATTAGGCAGTTAAAGTCTGAAAACTTCGACTATATCATTGATTTACATAATAATTTACGAACTTCAATCATAAAACTGAGGCTTTTTTCTGTAAAGTCTATTAGCTTTGATAAATTAAACTTTGAAAAATGGCTTTTGGTTAATTTAAAAATCAATCGAATGCCCAATGTGCATATTGTTGAACGTTATTTAAAAACCGTTGAAAGTTTGGGAATAACCAACGATTTGGAGGGTTTAGATTATTTTATTCCTGAAAAAGATATTGTAAATATTGAAAAACCTTATGTGGCCTTTGCCATCGGAGGACAACATGCTACCAAAAAACTTCCTACAAAAAAAATAATTGATATTTGTAGCAAAATCAATTGTAAAATCGTGCTTTTGGGTGGGAAAGAAGATATTCCAGTAGCACTGGAAATTGAAAATGCTCTTGGCAAACAAATCTTCAATGCCTGCGGAAAATACAATTTGAATCAATCTGCTTCTTTAGTTCAGCAATCAGAATATTTGATTACGCACGATACGGGTCTTATGCATATTGCTGCGGCCTTAAAGAAAAAAACGATTTCAATTTGGGGAAATACAGTTCCTGAATTTGGCATGTATCCGTATCTGACAGAGCATAAAATCATTGAAAATAAAAATCTTTCGTGCCGCCCTTGCTCAAAGATAGGTTATAAACAATGTCCAAAAGGCCACTTCAAATGCATGAATGAGTTGGAAATAGAAATTTAATTTCATCTCATTTTTCCAGCAAATCATCTCGAAATAAACAATAAATACAATTTTTCAGTATGTTTTTAACTATTTTTGTAAAAACATCTTAACCTTCATCATTCATGAAAAAAATCTATTTTTTAGCACTAAGTGCAATAGTATCTTTCAATGGTTTCTCCCAAAAACTGATTAATCGAGATCCTCAGATTGAAGCATTAGTCAGTCAAATTTCAAGTGATAGTTTAAAAAAATTCGACGAGAAATTGGTCTCTTTTGGTACAAGAAGTACACTATCAACCACAACCGACCCTAAACGTGGGATTGGGGCTTCACGTCTTTGGGTTTTAAGTAAATTTCAAGAATTTGCTAAAACATCAGAAGGACGCATGACCGCTGTATTAGATACATTTACACTTCAACCTGATGGAAAAAGAGTAGATAAAGCCATTTTAATGGCAAATGTAATGGCAACACTCAAAGGAACCGACCCTAACGATGACAGAGTCTTTATGGTGAGTGGCCACATTGATAGCCGAGTAACCGATGTCATGAATCGGGAATCAGATGCACCGGGTGCCAATGATGATGGCAGTGGCACAGTAGCCGTAATAGAATTAGCACGCGTGATGGCCAAGTCTAAATTTCCTGCCACTATAATTTTTGTGGTAGTAAGTGGCGAAGAACAAGGTCTTTTAGGAGCAAATTATTTAGCCGAAAAAGCCATAAAACAAAACTGGAACTTAGAGGCTTTGTTGAATAATGATATTATGGGTTCGAATAATTCAAATGAAACTAATATCATTGATAATACACGTTTAAGAGTTTTCAGTGAAGGGCTTCCTGCATTTGAAATGGATAAAAAAGTAGGGGCAATTCGTCAATATGGTGTGGAAAATGATGGGAAAGCACGTCAATTGGCTAGATATGTGAAAGAAGTTGGTGAACGTTATGTTGATAATCTTGAAGTTGTTATGATTTACAGAAATGACCGTTTCTTACGTGGGGGCGACCATACGCCATTTGTTAATCGTGGCTTTGCAGCTGTTCGTCTTTCTGAAATGAACGAAAACTTCTTACACCAACATCAAGATTTAAGGGTTGAAAAAGGAGTTGAATATGGAGATTTAATAAAGTTCATGGACTTTGAATATCTCCGCAAGAATACTTGTGTGAATTTAGCCACTTTGGCAAATTTGGCTAAATCTCCAGCAATGCCACAGGATGTAGTATTAGATGTGAGAGGTCTAGGCAACTCTACAAATCTCAATTGGAAAGCACCAAAATCTGGAAAAGTTAAAGGCTATTATGTATTAATGCGTGAAACAGCAATGCCTTACTGGCAGAAAAAATTCTTTACGCCTAATTTAAAAATAACACTTCCATATTCGAAAGATAATTATTTCTTTGCCGTACAATCAGTAAGCGAAGATGGAAATGAAAGCCTTCCAGTCCTTCCAAGAGTTGGTTTAAGAAATGCAGGAGAGTAATTTCTTGAAAAATATTTGATAAAATGATAAAAAATCGACTCATTAGGGTCGATTTTCTTATTTATAAACTAACCTTAATAATATGGTACTGTTATCAAAAATATTAATAGCTTTGATTGCAATTGAGCATTTGTATATTTTATGGCTTGAAATGTTTGCTTGGACAACCAAAGCACCTCAAGTTTTTAGAGGTTTAAAAAAAGAATTATTCGAACCAACCAAAGCTTTGGCAGCTAATCAGGGCCTTTATAATGGCTTTTTAGCTGCGGGTTTGATTTGGTCACTCCTCATTGATAATCATCTTTGGTCTTTCTATGTTGCAATATTTTTTCTTTCATGCGTAGCTATTGCAGGAATTTATGGTGGACTAACTGCTGGAAAAAGAATTTTCTATGTACAAGCATTACCCGCCATTATCACCTTAGTCATTGCACATTTAAGATGAATTTATGAAGCTTTCTGAATTAAATTATTGAACCGTCAAATGAGTTAATCATTGTCATTAAATTTTAATTATTTTTTCGAATAACGCATTACTGAATAAATAAAAAAGAAAATGCTCACCAAGTGGCGAGCATTTTAACTTATGGAGTACAACAAAACCACAATAAAAGTACGGGTACTAACCGCAATTGTGATTTTGTTACAAAAGTATGAATATTTTAGGCTTCTACCAATGATTCATCGTGTTGAGAAACATCTAATCCAACTTTTTCATCTTCTTCAGATACACGAAGTGGAAGAATTACATCTGTGATTTTCAACATAACAAATGACATTGCAAAGGCAAATACAGAAACAATTACTAGAGCAATTAAGTGGTTGATAAATAATTTTGACTCACCGAAGAACAAACCTTGGTCAACAACAGCAGCATTGATTCCTTTGTTTGCAAATACCGCTGTTAACAACATACCAACCATACCACCAACACCATGGCAAGGGAATACATCTAAAGTATCATCCAATGCGGTTTTAGTTTTAAGGTGTGCTAAGTAGTTAGAAACCAAAGATGAAATTGTACCAATAAAGATTGCGTGAGGGATTGTTACAAAACCAGCACCAGGAGTGATTGCAACTAAACCTACTACAACACCGATACAAAAACCAAGAGCAGAAACTTTTTTGCCATTAGCCACATCTAAAAGAACCCAAGCTAAACCAGCAGCAGCAGCAGCAGTATTTGTTGTTGCAAAAGCTGAAGCAGCCAAAGTACCTGCACTAAGAGCAGAACCTGCGTTAAAACCAAACCATCCGAACCATAATAAACCAGTACCTAACAATACATAAGGAATATTTGCAGGAGGTAAGAAACTACCTTCAACGTGTGTACGACGACGCTTTAAGTAGATAGCACCTGCTAATGCAGCCCAACCAGCTGACATGTGTACAACAGTACCACCAGCGAAATCAAGAACACCCATTTTGAAAAGGAAACCTTCAGGGTGCCAAGTCCAGTGTGCTAAAGGAGCATATACGAAGATACTGAACAAAATAATAAACAATACGTATGATTTGAAGTTGATACGTTCAGCCAAAGAACCAGTTACAAGAGCAGGCGTAATTACTGCAAATTTTAATTGGAAAAAAGCAAAAACTACCAATGGAATAGTTGGTGCAAGTGACCAAGGTTTTCCTTCTAACACACCTTTAAACATAAAGTGTGTCATTGGATTTCCAACGAAACCTCCGACAGTTTCGCCAAATGCTAAGCTATATCCTACTGTTACCCAAAGAACAGAGATAACACCCATAGCAATAAAGCTTTGTAACATCGTAGAGATAACATTTTTAGTATTTACCATACCACCGTAGAAATAAGCCAAGCCTGGTGTCATGATTAATACCAACGCTGTACTAACTAACATCCAAGCAGTATCGCCTGAGTTAATTCCTTCTGTAACGATTGTTGAAGGTACTGCAGGAAGCAACAGGGCAACCACAGCAAGCACTAACAAGATAATCAGCGGGAATGGGTTTTTACGCATAATGATTTGAGGTTTAAATGTTGTACAAAAAATTAAGTATTGGTTTAGGTTAATAAAATCTTGTTAGAATTTGAAGATCAACGCACCTCCAAATGTAGATTGAGAATCTTTAGTGAATTTGCCGTCTTTGTCTTCAAATTGAGCCATACCAGCTTTAGATTTTGCATAGCTATCTAAGCGAAACTCAGGTTTGAATAATAAATTATCAGAAATAATTACATTACCAGTTAAAGTGAATGAGTTTACAGAAGTTCCATTTCCTTCACGATTTTTCAATGCTCTTATACCAGATTTATTGTCGAAATATTCATAACGAATACCTAACCCAAATTTATCAGATAAAGATGCTTGAGCATAAACTGCAGCACCACCCCAGTTAAGTTTATCTTGAGATCCATAAGCAGCGTTTAAGCCTAATAAGAATTTCTCAGTGATTTGATAAGAAGTTGTTAAATCAAACAATGAATAATATGATTTTGTATCAACACCTTCATCGCTTCCAATCCAGTTTACATATAAGTTCCAACCACTAGCAGGAGAAATATAAAACTGAGCCATTGTTCCTAGTTTGCTGTTGTTATCATCTTTAGAGTCGATACCATTTACTAAACCAAAAGTTAACGATGATTTAGCCGAAGTAGCAACAGTTGCTTTCAAACCAGTGTGGTAAAATGGTCCGTTGTTGAATAAGTTTGACAATGAATAGTTGTAGTTAACGGGAGCATCAATTACTTCATAACCGATGTGTGTACCCCATTGACCAGCCGTAATAGAAAGTTTGTCAGTTGCTTTCCAAGTCAAATAAGCTTGCTTGATAGCCAATGCTGTTCCAGTTGCTTCTTTTCCACCAACCAAAACACGACCAAGTGCATTTCCGTAGTTACCGAGGTCTCCGTGGTTACCAAATGTTAAGTCAATAACTCCATCAACCTTATCAGTTGAGTAAGTCATTTTTGTTTGTGCTAAACCAACTTGGAATTGGCCAACTTTTTGGTCAAATGCTCTCTCATATCCAGAGGCACCTAAATTTGACTTAGACTTCGGAGCATTGAAATTACCAAAGAAATAAGTATCAACATATCCTGAGAATGTAAATGGACTTTTCTTTTCTTCTGGTTTTGTTGTAGCATCTTGAGCAAATACGTTTACTGCTGTAAACAATGAAAGTACGGTAAAAAGTGATTTTCTCATAATTTTCTTTGGTTTAATTAATCATTGGTTAGATTTAATTTTCATGCAAATCTTTATCAAAAATTAATTAAATCCAAATTATATGTATAAAAAAATCCAAGTTTTTTGAAATTTTTTATAAAAACACAAAATATATGTTTTAAAATCTAACTAAATATAGAAATAATTATATTTTATAAATTTTAGAATAATATTCCGATAAATTACATATATAGCAAATTATATTCTGAAGTACAATTAATTCTTTCATTTGTACAATTTCGAGATAGTGCAAAAAAAAGTCCCAAATTAGAATACCTAATTTGGGACTTTACATTAGTAATATATACTTACTTGAAGATACTCAATTAAGCCTCAGCATGTAACCAAGCTTTTTTAGCAAGTAGAGTATCGTCATCTTCTTCGTGGTCTGGGTCAGGAACACAACAATCTACTGGACAAACTGCAGCACATTGTGGTTCTTCATGGAAACCATGACATTCCGTACATTTATCTGGTACGATATAATAGAATTCATCTGAAACAGGTGACATTGGGTCTTTTCCACCAATGACAGTACCATCTTCTAATTCTACCTCTGTGAGTTTTGTTCCACCAGACCAAGTCCATTCAACACCACCTTCATAAATGGCAGTGTTTGGGCATTCTGGCTCGCATGCACCACAATTGATGCATTCGTCAGTAATCATGATTGCCATACTCTCTCTATATAATTAATAGTTTATGAAACTTTAAACAAATATAAGGCCTCAAAGTTTCAGTTTACTTGTATTTTTGTAAGATTTTACAAATGAATAATAATTTTCTAAAAATAATGCAATATAAAAAACATATTATTACATTTTCAAAACTTGGTGATTACTTACTAGAAAATTTATCAGATGATAGTCTGAAATCATTATATGCAGCTGCAAGAAATGAGAATGGTTGGTTTACCGAAGATAATGTAAAATTAGCTCTTGAAAACATTGCTAAAGTATATCTGAACAAAGACAGCCTTGAAGTATTTGCCTCAAAATATCAATTAAAAGACAATCTAAATCCTAAAAAAATTGGTATTGTTATGGCTGGAAATATACCAGCGGTTGGATTTCATGACTTAATTTGTACAATTTTAACTGGAAATATCGCACTTCTAAAACTAAGTTCGAGTGATAGCGTTTCGATGATGTTTCTTATAAACAAGCTCTTTGAATTTGACCCAGAACTGAGTGATTTTATAAAAATATCCCATCGTTTGAATGATGCGGAAGTACTCATTGCCACCGGAAGCGATAATACAGCAAAACATTTTGAATATTATTTTGTAGAAAAACCAAGAATAATACGAAGAAATAGAACTTCAGTAGCCATTTTAAATGGAAATGAATCAAGAACTGAATTGGGTAACTTGGGCAATGATATTTTTCAATATTTTGGTTTAGGTTGTAGAAACGTCTCGAAAATATTTGTACCTGCTGATTATACTTTCGATAAATTCTATGAATCTATTGAATATTGGAGTACAATCAGGCTTCATCACAAATACAATAATAATTATGACTATAATAAATCAATATATTTAGTCAATAAAGTACCTCATTTTGATAATGGATTTTTGCTATTGAAAGAAGAAGATACGTTGGTTTCTCCAATTTCAGTTTGTTATTATCAAACGTATGAAAGTCAGGAACATTTACAAGTTTTATTAAATGAACAAGAAGAAAAAATTCAGTGTATTGTTTCTTCAGAAGCAGAATTTTCGAATAGTTTTAAATTTGGAGAAGCTCAAATACCTAAATTAGATGATTTTGCCGATGGCGTTGATACAATGAGTTTTTTGATGAACTTATAACCTTCAAAGGAAGTCTTCGATTAAAGCGAAGACTTCCTTAATACTTCAACTTACTATTTTTCAAGCACTTCATAGCTTTTTCTAATCCACTAATTGTCAATGGAAACATTCGATTTTCCGACCATTCTCTAACTTGCAGAATCGTATGCGTATATTGCCAATAGCCATCATTCACAGGATTTAGCCATACTAGGTTTGGAAATTTCTCTCTAAATCTCTCTAACCATACAATACCAGCTTCTGGATTATAATGTTCAACACTACCACGTGGCTCTGAAAGTTCCCATGGCGACATTGAGGCATCGCCTACAAAAATGACCTTATAATCTTTGTTATATTTATTTAAAACTTCCCAAGTTGATATTTTATTATCATGTCTTCTCCCATTGTCTTTCCATAAATTTTCATAAACACAATTGTGAAAATAGAAAAATTCTAGATTTTTAAACTGATATTTAGCTGAAGAAAACAATAGAGAACATTCTTCAATAAAATCATCCATCGAACCGCCAACATCGAGCAATAATAAGATTTTTACTCGATTTTGCTTAGAAGCCTGCATTTTTATATCTAAATACCCAGCATTATTGCAAGTGCGGTCGATTGTTTCTTCCAAATTCAATTCATCTTCTACACCTTCACGAGTTAGAATTCTAAGTCTTCGCAAGGCCATTTGCATATTACGCGTATTCAGCTCAAGATTATCATCATAATTTTTGAAATCTCTTTTATCCCAAACTTTAACTGCGTTTCGTCCACCTCCTTTCCCTCCTATTCGAACACCACTTGGATTATATCCATTATTTCCGAATGGCGAGACACCACCAGTGCCAACCCACTTGCTGCCACCTTCATGCCTTTCTGTTTGTTCTTCAAGTGTTTTCTTTAATCTGGCTAACAATTCTTGTAAACCACCAGCAGCCTTAACTGCATCCTTTTCCTCATCGCTCAATTCATGTATGAGCTTATTAATCAACCAACTATCGTTGATTGAAATTAATTCTTCAATTTTTATCTCATCAATTCCATCAAAAAAATGACTGAATAGCTTATCGAATAAATCTAAATTTTGTTCATGTTTTACATAAATAGCTCTACTCAAAAAATAAAAATCTTCTACACTAAAGGCCAATACTTCTTTATCGAGAGCTTCCAATAAAGTTAGATGTTCACGAAGATTGACCTTTAGGTTATTATTTCTAAGATGAAAAAAGAAATCCGTTAACATATCATTATGATAATTTAATAGTCTATTTTATTCCTTTTTCACGTAATGCTTTAAATAAATCATAATCTGCTTCATTTTTCAATAAAGCTCCCAAATATGGCGGAACTTCATTCAATTTATTCAAATCCTCTAAATCTTCAGCACCTACCTTACCAACTAACAAAAGCCTTAACCAATCAATCAACTCACTTGTAGAGGGTTTCTTTTTAAGGTTTTTAACTTCTCTAATACCAAAGAAGGTTTTTAAGGCATTTGCAAGCAAATTTTCTTCTAAATTTGGATAATGTACATCTACAATTTGCTGCATGGTTTCTTTGTCAGGAAAACGAATAAAGTGAAAAAAACATCTTCTAAGAAATGCATCTGGCAATTCCTTTTCATTATTAGATGTGATAATAATGATTGGTCGATATTTTGCTTTAATTGTCTTTTTCAATTCATAACAGTAAAACTCCATTCTATCGAGTTCTTGCAATAAATCATTGGGAAACTCAATATCTGCTTTATCAATTTCATCAATTAATAATACCGACTGCTCCTCTGTTTCGAAAGCTTCCCAAATTTTTCCTTTTTTGATATAATTTTCAACGTGGTGAACACGGTCATCACCCAACTGCGAGTCCCTAAGCCTTGATACAGCATCATATTCGTAAAGTCCTTGTTGAGCAGAAGTTGTTGATTTTACATGCCAAGTAAATAATTGTTTATCTAATGCCTTGGCCACTTCAAAAGCTAAAAGTGTTTTTCCCGTACCTGGTTCACCCTTGATTAAAAGAGGCCGTTGAAGTGCCACCGCGGCATTGACAGCAGTTTGAAGCTCCCGAGTAGCTACGTAGTTATTTGTTCCTTGAAAAGCAGCATTCATAATAATAGATTAAGTTTCGAGCGAATAAAAAGAATAAATAAACATAATAAAAAACGACGAGTTTTTGCTCGTCGTAATCAATTATTCTTCTTCACTTCTAAAACTATACAAAGTTGGGTCAAGTTTTAAAGTTCCGGCATTAAATTCCTCGATAAACTTCGTAATCACTTCGTGCGTAATCTCCTCTACATTCAGTGAAATATCTAAACCAATGCCATATTCAAAATCATTTTCAATTTCCACGAATTCTTTTACTTGAATTACCTCCTCCTCTTCCAATTCTTCAATGATTTCTTCTAAAATTAACTCCATATCCTCATCTACTTTTTGATTGGGCTTACGGCGGTCAAATTCGATATAGTTAGGATAAGACTTTTTCATTCTTGTTTCTGCTTCTTCAAAAACCAAACTACTATGATTTAATCTTAATGTTCCCATCACGGCATCGTAAATTACCTCTTTCCCTTCATGCATTCCAACGAATTGAAAATGAGCAAATTCGCCAGAATCTCCCATTCCATCTTCATCTTCCACTAATACATAATTTTGTCCTTCTTCTTGACATTCTGCTTTTAATGCCTCTATTTCTTCTGGGTCAAAACCTTCGTTCATATTCTTAAAATTGAAAATAAATAAATTGTGAATTATTATAAACTCCGTAACATAATATTAAAAACAACACCACATAATATGCACTCCAACGTTGCCACTTGGGTTTTGCGTCAAACCATTTACTTACACTCGTTCCCCTTTGGTTCCATTGCACAAATTCTAGTATCAGCATCGCAATTACAATAATCGTCAAATCGCTAATTCCTATCATTTCAATTATCTGATTCAAAGAATGAGAATTACTTTTCAAAATATTTTTAGCAACATATATAGAATCGGCATTAGAATGAGCCGCAAAGAAAATCCAAGCAAATGCAACTAAAATAAATGTAATTGAAGCATTTATCAACTCTCTAATGAATTTTGATGGAATAGCTGAAAAGACTTTTTCTTGGAATGGCTTTGTAATTTGGCCAAAAATAAGATAAATACCATGTAAAGCCCCCCAAATAACAAAATGCCAACTCGCACCATGCCAAAGGCCAGACATCATGAATACAAAGAAATTATTAAAGTATCTTCGATATTTTCCAACCCGATTTCCTCCCAAAGGAATATACAGATAGTCTCTAAACCAAGTTGAAAGTGAAATATGCCAACGACGCCAAAATTCGGATATATTTTTGGAAAAATAAGGGCGGTCAAAGTTTTTCATCAGGTCAAAACCCATCACCCTTGCCGAACCAATTGCAATATCAGAATAGCCCGAAAAATCACAATAGATTTGAAAAGTAAAAAATAAAGTAGCAACAATTAAAGGTAAACCTTGATACTCAGTTGGATTCCCATAAATTTTATTTACAAAAATTGAAAGCCTATCAGCTATCACTACTTTTTTAAACATTCCCCATAACATCAATCTAAGGCCAGTTTTAGCCATTTCATAATTAAACTCATGCTTTTCATGAAACTGATGTATAACATTCTGTGGGCGTTCGATTGGACCAGCAACTAATTGGGGATAAAACATTACGTATAATGCGTAAATCCCAAAATGACGTTCAGCTTTTTGATTTCCTCGATATACCTCAATGGTATAACTCATGGCTTGGAAAGTATGAAATGAAAGTCCAATCGGCAATATTATATCCCAATGAGGAATAAGGTTTTGTGGCGAAACTTTAAATAGAATGGCATTGAAATTTTCAATGAAAAAATTATAGTACTTGAAAACTGCTAAAACACCAATATTGGCAACTAAACTCATAACCAATGCCCATCGCCTATTTTTTCCGCTTGCTTGTTCAATCCAAATACCAGCATAATAATCAATAATGATAGTAAAGAATAAGATTAAGATATAAATAGGAATAAAAAAGCTATAAAATATGCAACTGGCCATTAATAAATGAAACCAGCGGTATTTATGCGGAATCGCAAAATAAATAAGGGTTACTAATGGAAAGAAAATTAAAAATTCAAAAGAATTAAAAAGCATAAACTATGAGTGCTTGTTGGTTTACCCTAGTGAAAAAGAGTTTTGGTACTCTACGTAAATAATTTTCAAAGTTCAATCTTTATTTTGATTTATAAAAATTATTCAATCAAAAAGGCATCGAAGAGCCTTCGATGCCTTTATTTATACCCCAAAAAACGATAAAATCTTTTCTATGGTATAGAAAATTAGCAGTCTTTAATGCTAGATTTTATGTATTTGAGCAAATGTAGTATATTATCAGAATAGTTTTCTTTCTAAGTCAAAATTTTCTAGATAATCAGAAACACGCTTCACAAACTGTCCGCCAAGCGAGCCATCCACAACTCTATGGTCGTATGAATGAGAAATAATCATTTTCTGACGAATACCGATAGTATCCCCATGAGGTGTCTCAATTACAGAAACTTTCTTTTGAATTACACCAAAAGCCAATATTGAAACCTGTGGTTGCATAATAATCGGCGTTCCTGCAATATTTCCGAAAGAACCAATATTCGATACAGTCAGGGTTCCGTCAGCTAAATCATCAGCTTTTAATTTATTATTTCTAGCTCGGAAAGTAAGGTCATTAATTTTCTTTGTTAAACCAATCAAACTGTAAGAATCCGCATCGTGAATGACAGGAACAATTAAATTACCATTTGGTAATGCCACTGCCATTCCAATATTGATTCTAGCTTTTTTGATGATTTTATCACCATCAATCTGAATATTTATCATTGGAAAATCTTTGATGGCCTTCACAACAGCTTCAATGAGTAATGGCGTAAAAGTGATATTTTCTCCGGTATCATGCTTGAATTTACCTTTAATCTTTTCACGCCAAAGTGAAGAATTAGTCATATCAGTCTCAACAAATGACGTAACATGTGCTGAAATACGTTTCGATTCGACCATGCGTTCGGCAATCATTTTACGCATTCTGTCCATCTCAATAATTTGGTCACTTCCAGAAACTGTAATTGATTGTTCAGGCACGCTTTGATTGCCATAAGCTGGCTGGGCACTTTTATCAGCCGCTTGCTTTACATAGGCTAAAATATCATCTTTCGTCACTCGTCCTTCCAAGCCTGTACCTACCACTTTATTCAATTCTTCCATTGAAATGCCTTCTTCTTTAGCAATATTCAATACCAATGGAGAATAAAATCTATTATTTGTACCGTTAGAAGCTTTTTCAATATTGGGTTGAGAAGTAAGTAAACTCACTGGAACACCACCCGGCATTTCAACTATTTTTTCAGGCTCGGTTAACTGACTATTTGTTTCAGTAACAATTGGTTTCTTATCAGTAGAATTTTCACCTTCAACTTCTATGATACAAATCGGCTTTCCAATTACTGCAATTTCGCCTTTCTGTACTAAAAATTCTTTGATAATTCCCGAATGTGAAGCACCGATTTCGGTGTCGATTTTATCAGTTGCTACTTCCAAAATCATATCATCCGCTTCGACTTTATCTCCAACATTTTTTAGCCAGTTCAAAACCGTACACTCAAAAATACTCTCACCCATTTTGGGCATTATCATTTCAATTAAAGCCATAGTTTATAGTTTTGTTGAAGTTTATTTCACAAACTTTAATAAATAATAGTTTTTAAGACTCATAATCTCCGTTCATCATTTTGCGGAGTAAGTTTATTGCAACCACACTTGCATATTGAATATTTACATCACGCTGTGTAGCCATCTGTACTTTCCTTGCAATTGTTCGACCCTCCATTGCACAAGCAATCCATAAAGTACCCACTGGCTTTTCAGGCGTACCACCATCAGGACCAGCGATACCACTGGTAGCAATGGCAAAATCTGTTTTCATCAATTTCCTGACTCCCTCAGCCATCTGAATAACGGTTTCTTCACTTACAGCACCATGCTCTTCAATCGTTTCTGGTTTTACTCCTAAAACTTTAATTTTTACAGAATTATCATAACTAACAACACTTCCCATAAAATAAGCCGAACTTCCTGGAACTTTGGTAAACATGTGCGAAGCATAACCACCAGAACAACTTTCTGCTGCCGAAACAGTTAAACCACGTTTTTTCAATTCTTTTCCTACTGCTACTTCTAAATCATCAGTATCAAAACCAAAAACAAAAGGTTGAATTAATGGTAAAACTTTTTCGATTTCATCATCAACATCTTTTTTTAATTGATTTTCATCACTTCCAACAGCCGTAAGCCTCAATTTAACTTGTCCAAAACTTGGTAAGTAAGCCAATTTAATATGCTCAGGAAGGTTATCTTCCCAATTTTCAATCTTTTCTGCTAAAAATGATTCACCAACACCAATTGTACGAATAAGTTTATGATAAATTATTGGTGTTTCAAAAAAAGTTTTCAAACGAGGAATTACCTCGTTGGTCATCAAGTACTTCATTTCGTGTGGTACTCCTGGCATTGAAACAAAAATTTTACCATTATGTTCAAACCACATTCCGGGAGCAGTACCTGTTTTATTGGCTAAATAAGTACAACGACTTGGAACAGCTGCTTGAAGACGATTGATTTCAGTAAGCGGACGTCCCCTCTTCGCAAAAAAATCAGTAATAAAGCCTAATGCATCTTCATTGATTATCAATTCATCATTGAAATATTTACAAAGTGTTTTTTTTGTAATATCATCTTTGGTAGGTCCGAGTCCACCAGTTAATAAAATTATATCAGCTCTACTTTCCGCCTCAGCTAAAATCTGTAAAATTTTATCTTCTTGGTCTCCTACTGAAGATTTTCGAACAGTTTTTATGCCAATTTTATCCAATTCTGTACTCATCCACTGCGTATTTGTATCGGTAATTTGTCCGTACAAAATTTCATCCCCAATCGTTACTACTTCAGCCAAAATAAGTTTCATACAATTATAAGATTAAATAAAATTAGCGTTAAAGGCTTTGTTTTGGTTATTTAAAACTTTAGCAGCACAAAAATACAATTTTAGCCGTTCTTTCGTTAGTAAGACAATTAATTATTCATAAAAACAGTAGAAAATTCATGACAATGAGAAGATTATTTTCAATTTTATTATTAATCAGTATAATCACTATTCAAAGTTGTGCAGGGCAAAAGATAAAATTAGGAAAAGTATTAGATGGAGTATTGAACCAAGCTCAAGGTGGAAGTTTGACAAATGATGAAGTTGTGTCTGGCTTAAAGGAAGCTTTGCAAGTAGGAATTAATAAAGGTGCTGATAGTGCTTCAAAAGTAAATGGGTTTTACTTAAATCCTAAAATTAAAATACCATTCCCTCCTGAAGTTCAGCGAGTAGAAACGGCACTCCGTAAAGTTGGCTTAGGCAGTGAAGTAGATAAGTTTGTATTATCATTGAACCGAGGAGCAGAAGAAGCAGCCAAAGAAGCTAAACCTATTTTTATTAAAGCGATTTTAAGCATGAGTTTTTCTGATGCATGGGGTATCTTAAGAGGAGATAAAAATGCTGCCACTATGTATTTGAAAAGAACAACCTCAACGGCGTTGATAGAAGCATTTTCACCAATTGTTGAACGTGCTTTACAAAAAACACAAGCCACTAAATATTACAGTGATTTAGCAAATACTTACAATGCTTTGCCATTTACGCAAAAGGTAAACCCCGATTTAAAGGGTTATGCAACTCAAAAAGCAATTGATGGTTTATTCATCTTAGTTGAAGAGGAGGAAGCAAAAATTAGAGCAAATCCTTTAGCTAGAACCACAGAAATTTTAAAACGTGTATTTGGAGCTTCTTAAAGAATATAAATTTTGAATAATGAGCAGTGTTTTTCAGAATACTGCGAAAAAATCATTTATTATTTTTTCAGTAACAATTTATGGGTATTTACATACAAAATTGACTTTAGTCTAAATAGTTTTTTTGACTAAAATCAATTTTGTATGTTTTTATTAAATTCCGTCAGTTAAAACTGGCGGCAATGAATTTAATAATTGACTATTTTAAGGAATTTCCATAGCCTACAATCAAAACCGATAGAATAATCGTAAAAATACCGACAACAATCGTTCTTAATGTTTTCTTGGAAACACCCTTCCACTCTTTCAATACCAAACCCCACGAATTCGCAACCATGATAATAAATGCCATGTGCAAAATCCAAGAACTTGGACCATTTCCTAATTTACTTTCTCCCATACCGTAGAAAAAGAATTGCAAAAACCAAGTAGTACCTGCAATGGCAGAGAAAATATAGTTTTGCAAAAGTGGTGTTTTAGTATTCGTATAATCACCAAAGCTTTTGTTTTTTGAGTTTAAATAAATACACCAAATTAAGTTTGTTGTTAGTCCACCCCAAAGAATAACAATATAAACCACATTATTTCTATATAAAAACTCTCCTTGACCTGGATTTGCCTGCACCCATAATTCGTTGGCTACATGAGCCATGCTTGAACCAGCCTCTATTCCAAAACTAAAACATGCACTCAAAACACCCGAAATTACAGCTAAAATTAAACCCTTTACAATATCAAATTCATCATCTTTTTTGTCATCTGATAAATCGTTATCTTTCATTCCACCAGCTTTACCACAAATCACTATACCAACAACACAAACCAATAAACCTAACAGAACCATTTGCCCCCAATTGGTTGTTAGCAAATCCGCAATCGTATCTTTTCCAGTAGTAGGTGTAAAATAATAAAAAATGGAAGGAATTATTGAACCAAAAACAGAGCAAAGCCCAAGAATAACTGAACTCCCAAGTGATACTCCTAAATATCGTACCCCTAAACCATAGGTTAAACCACCAATTCCCCAAAGGAGTCCCATTATGTATGTCCAAAAGATAGTATTTCCATCAGTTTCAGAAATTATTTGCCAGAAATTTGGGATAGTTAGGTATGCTGCAAGAGGAGGAACAATCAACCACGAAAAAAGTCCTCCAACAATCCAATAACTCTCCCAAGCCCATCCTTTTACTTTTTTATAGGGAATGTAAAAGCTCCCTGAGGCAAATCCACCTAAAAAGTGAAAAACAATACCTAAAATCGCATTCATATTTTATTTATTAGGGTTAATTTTTTGTAAATTTTCAATAAATTCTTATCCTAAATTAATATTCAGAACCTAAATGTACTATCCTGTACTCTCATGTAAAAGTTATTTGAATTAATTTTAAAAACAGTTTTATCAAATATTTGAACTTTCTACACAAAAAACCTATTAATATTTGAAAACAGTTTTAGAACAAAATAATGAAAAAATCAGAAATTAACTTTACTGTCGAACTTGATAGCAATAGAATTCCAGATAAAATCTTTTGGGACGCCACTGAGAATCCAAACGAAGGTATCAATGAAACCAAGGCCATTTCAATTGGTGTTTGGGACCATTACCACCGAGGTTTATTGGGAATCAACCTTTGGACAAAAGATATGCCCGTTGATGAAATGAAGCACTTCGCAGTAGATATTGTTGGAAATGTAGCTCAATTGCTTTCAGATGCAACTGGTGATAAAAAACTAATTGAAATATTGGAAAGTACTTGCAGAAGCATGAAACGTCATATTGATGAAGAAGCTAAGAAAGAATCTGAAGCATAAATAAAGATGAAAACAAAAAGAGCGAGATATTATTGAAATACCTCGCTCTTTTTTTATGACTTTAAACTAATTATTTCTTAGGAGTAATAATCTTTGTCCAAGTTAAAAACTTAATCACTGGATAGGTAGGGTCAATCTCGTACCATTTTTTTGCAAAATTAATTGACATTGGATGTTTATGATGGTTATTTTGGAATAACTCTCCCATCATCAATACATCAACAATCAGTGAATTTTTTGATTCATCATGGTTATCGAAATTCTGATACCCGTACTTATGTCCACTCCAATTCACAATAGCTCCATGTATTGGCCCCATTAGAAAATGAATTGGTAAAAGGAAGAAAAATCCCCAATGAATATCAAAATAAAAAAATCCAACAACATAAAAAGCGATATACGACAAGCCCCAAATAATTCTTGAAACCCAGTTATCACCAATTTTGTCAATTAAATTCCACTCAGGAAGGTCTTTTTCAAAACGTTCCTCTATCTTAAACTTGTAATTTAAAATAGCATTGTAAATGTCTTTAGTCTTCCACATCATAGTAAATAAATTTTGTGTGTGATGCGGAGAATGAGGGTCTCTTTCAGTATCACTATATGCGTGGTGCATACGGTGTAATACAGCATAAGAACGCGGGTTAAGATAAGATGAACCTTGTGTTACATAGGTAAAGAAATAAAAGAATCGCTCCCAGAACTTATTCATTGTAAACATTTTGTGAGCCGAATAACGGTGGAGAAAAAATGTTTGACTAAATAATGATAAATACCAATGAGCAAAAAAGAACGAAAGTGCAGCAACCATGCTATGTAATAAATTGTTTTGTTGTTTTAAATTATACAAATATACAACTACAGACATTAATCTTAATTATAATGTTTGCATCAATGGTGCAAAAAACAAAAGTTCTTTAAAATGTCCTAAAAACACACTCAAAAATGTGCAATTTTGTATAATTTCAGTGAAAATTAATAAGATGTAAAGGCATATTGAACCAAGTTAGCACCCATTTGAAGTGCTTTGATTCGTAATTCTTCGGGGTCATTATATACACTTCTATCTTCCCAACCATTTCCCAAATCACATTCATAGCTGAAAAAACAAACCAATCTTCCCTGCCAAATCAGGCCAAAACCTTGAGGTGCATTTCCATCGTGTTCGTGAACTTTGGGCAAGCCTGCTGGAAATCTATATTTCTGCAGATAAACTGGATGAGAGTAGGGAAGTTCAACAAATTCTAATTCGGGGAAAACTTTTTTCATTTCTCTTCGAATAAATTTGTTTAGACCATAATTATCATCAATGTGTAAAAAACCACCCGAAATAAGATATCTACGCAAATTCTGAACTTCTCCATCATTAAAGAGTACATTGCCATGGCCAGTCATGTGTATGAAAGGGTACTGGAAAATATCTTGACTACCTACCTCGATTATATCTTCTTCAGGGAAAATATTCATCTTCAAGTTTTGATTACAAAACTTTATCAGATTTGGTAATGATGTTTTATTGGCATACCAGTCTCCACCTCCACCATATTTCAATTTTCCAATTTTAATGGTTGGCTGTTGTGCCAATGAAATAGTGGATATTATTAGACAACAAAAAATAATTTCTATTTTTTTCATATCAATAAAAAGCATTTACAATCGTACAAGCAACCACTCCAGCAGTTTCAGTACGAAGTCTTGAATTTCCAAGTGTTACTATCTGAAAACCTTTTTCGCGAGCCTTGGAAACTTCTGTATGGGTAAAATCGCCTTCAGGGCCAATCATCACTAAAACATCTTTTTTCCCAGCAACAACTTCCTTCAATGGTTTTGCATCTTCGGTAAGATGAGCAATGAACTTTGTGGTGGACTTATTATTTTCTATAAATTTATCAAAATCTTGAAGTTCATTTATTTTGGGTAAATAAGCTTTTAAGGACTGCTTCATTGCCGAAATTGCAATTTTTTCAAGCCTTTCAGTTTTTTGATTTTTTCTTTCAGAATGTTTAGTTTGAATTAATGAAATTTCATCTACTCCAATTTCAACGCATTTTTCAAGAAAATATTCAATTCTATCGGCATTTTTAGTTGGTGCAATAGCGATATGCAAGTAGATATCTCTTTTTTCAAAATCCTTTTGGGTGGATAAAATTCGAACCTCACATTTTTTTTCATGGGTTTTGATAATTTCACATTGATAAAGCCCACCAACACCATCAACGATATGAATAATATCTTTGATATTTTTTCTCAATACCTTAATACAATGTCGTGAATCTTCTTCACTCAAAACTTGATTATTAACAATATCTGATTGATAAAAAAGCAACATTTTCTAATTATTTATACAACCCCCAATATCTACATTAAAATCGCTTCCCAATTTAGCGTCAAAACCTGGTTCTAAATTAACATAACTTTGAGCTCTTAGGTCAATTTTCTGAAACGCCAAAAGAGTAAATATACCTAAAATAGAGGTCTTACTTTCTAAATATTCTACCTCTGGAAATCTTTCAATAGACAAATCAAATAAACAATTTAGATTTATACCATAACTATTAGATTTAATCTCTGAGTTTTCTAGTAATACAACTTGATAATAATATTTTTTCCCAAATATAGTATTGTTATCAACAAATGTACTACTTCTGACTTCAGCAATGTTCGTAAAATTTATATTATCCTCTGAACGTTTTATTTGATAATTCTTCGAAATATCTCCAGTCCAATTAAGTTCAACAAAGTTATTGGTAGTAATTTTTGCATTTAATGAAAGACCTTGACTTTCTTTTATGATATCCATTTCATCAAAACTAAAAGCTCTCATACCAAATTTATTCTTGAAATGAAGACCATCATAGAAATTTGTACCAAAATTACCATAGGCATTTGGCAAGTAAGACATTTTTTTGAAATTATTTAGTGTATCATTCACATAGAGAAAGATTTTATTCTGAAATGCTTCTCCGCTCCGAACCAAATTATTTTTTCCATCAATATAGATAATATCACTGATTGACCAACGTGTATTATTAATAGTTGTATCATTTGGGAATCTCATTTCCATTGACTCATCAAATGTAAGGATAAACTTTTGTCCATCCCATCGCACGTTTTTAATATCAGGAGAATAAATTTGTTCATTGAGATTATCATGATAAACTTCTCTACCTATTATTCTTGATAACTCGAAAGCCGTCTGGCTATAGCCATTCAAATTATAATGTAATCCATCATAGCCTTGAGTACCAACTGTACTGAAAGGAGTTACTTTAGTGAAAAGATACTTTGTTCTTCTTTGGTAATCTCTGAGAAAACCAGCTTTTTTATTGCTAGTTGTAAGTATGTTTATTTGTCCATTAAAAATTTTAACCAAATTAGGAAAGTCTTTAACTAAATTGTTGTAGAGTTTTTCAAATTCAATAGGATATAATTCTGATTCTAACTGATAATTTGCATCTGTTTCACCGTGTCTGAAGATGATATATTTCAGTTGGTCTTTTACACCAGTAAAAATTGTTTGTAATAAAAGTTTACCATAATCAGTATTTATATCGGTTGGGTTAAAATCGTTCCTTTTGTTTAATGACTTTATATCTGCCCCACCTACTGAAGCAACAATAACACCAACTGGATAATTATATCTTTCACAAAGAAACTTTTGTAGCTCCATAGCCCCAGTGCCAGGCCAAATTGAAGTTCTATATGGCATTACCCATTGGCTATCCCCATTTTCATAATTGGCAACAGAAAAAAATCGCATCCATGGATTTTCTGCTGGTCGGTAAGTGTCAATTCCTCCTAAACCAAGTGCATTAGATTGGCCGTAAATTAAATATACATCACCAACTGCAACATGAGATACTTTTTTTATTTCTATGTTTTCATCAATTGTGAGTATGAAGGTGTAATCAAACTTGCCAGCATTGAGAAGAGGCTGAAAAGTGAATTCAGAAGAAGCAGTAGTTTGTCTATAAAAAGGACTTCCATTTTTAAGAATACTCAACGTAACCAGATGCTGACTTTCATCAGAGATTTTACCACTTACCTTAAAGATAGCCTCATCATTATCGTCCCTTTGAATAACTTGATTATCCTTCGGAAACGTAAGATTAATTACTTGAGAATAAGCCTTGGAAATGCCTACGAGGTAAAAAGTAAGCAAACAAAAACCAAAAAATAATTTATTATTAGACTTCACAATAGTATGTTTTTACCAACAAATAAGGAAAAAACATGCCAAAAAAATGAAAATATGCTTAATTAGGCCTTTCGAGCCCGAAATAATAAATAAACTTATCCGACGGTACAATTTCCAGAATTTTCAAAGGCTATTGATGGAAGTTTTTGGTAATTCCCAAAGAATTCATAAGCAGTTTTGAGCCAAGACCAGAATAAAAGCACCTCTGAATTTGTACCATACTCTTCTCTGATAGAATTGTAATTTGAATCATTCATCATAACAGGAAAAATATGTACTTGAATTTTACAACCAACACTTTTTGCCTTTGATGCTAGTAAATATAGTTCCTTGATATTTTCATCTCCAATTGGAATACAGCCGACAGTTTCTTTACCTCCATGAATGAAAATATTATCACCAGGGTTTGATTTATCGGCAAAAACCAAATCAGATTTGTTAGGGTAATTAATTCTAAGTGATAAATGATATTTACTATGAGGATTAAAAAAATCTATTTCATAAAAACCTTCGGGAATTTGAAGGTCACCAGAACGTCTTTTGGGACCTAAAATACCAGTAGTAGCACTAAATTCGTAGGTTTTTAGGTGGGTAAATCTATCAGATAATTGATTTTTTGCCCAAACTTCAAGTATCTTTTCCTTCTTGAAGGCTCTTAAGAATAACTCAAAACTATCCTTACAAATTTGATTAACCATCAGTAAATCATGGATAACCCCACTTTTTTCATTGTATGCGGCAAAAACCCTTGGGAATTCGAGTTGTTTTTCAAAAAAAGAAGCTGATTGGGACATTGATATGGCTATTAATGTCTAAATATTTTAATGTTAAACTTTCACACAGGCTTAAAGAATTATTCTTATACTTTATTCTGATTTAAAGAATATAATTACTAAAATCGAGCATTATCTATTTTGGCAATAGCCACTTCAAAAACAATGGCATGGCTTCGCTCCAAGTTTGTTGATTATGCTCTCCTCCTTTGATTTCAACATAAGTCACATCCTCCCCATTTTTATAGCCTTTGGCTTCTAGTTCTTTAATCAAATCAAGGGTATCGTCAATTGAATCAATTATTCCATTGCCATTTCGGTCATCTTTTTCATCATTTGTTCCACACTCAAACCAAAACTTTTGACCAACATTAAAGTTTCCATTTCGAACCAAAACATGCATAATTCGGTCGTTGTGGTCGTCATAACCATCTTCATAAGCCTTCTTTCTCCACCAAAACGAACCACTGAAAACACCTACTTTCGAAAAATAATCTGGATTTCCCCAAACTAAATCCATAGCTGAGAGTCCGCCCAATGAAAAGCCACAAAAATAATTATCTCGACTTAAACTAGAAGTTTTGTAATTAGCTATGATAAACGGAAAAAACTCAGTTAGGATAAAATTTCGATATTCACCAGCCATATTCCCTCGATTTTTATAATCGGGTATGGAAGCAGTACCATATTCTTTCAGGCGATTTTCATTGGTGTGTAAACCAACAAATACAAAATTATCAATAGAATGGCTGCCGTATAAATCATTGAGTGTTTTTTCTATTTGCAGAGAATCAAAATCTTGTCCATCATTCATATATAAGACTTTAAGGTTTGATAAATTCTCATAATTTGGGGGAAGAACAATATCAAATACTACCTCACGATTTAAGAAAGTAGATAAGATTTTTTGGTTTTTGAAGATAGAAACTTTTTGCACTTATTGAGGTCTTTTGTGATAAACGATACAGCAAAATTAACAATTCCTTTACCTTGAAAAATAAAATTTTCAAAAATCATTTGTTTCATTGCAAAAATTGGACTAATATTTCAAGTATTTTTTTCAGATGCTTCTTAAAAATTTTACAGAATTGTATGCTTTCTAATACAATTTACACGAAATTTTATTTCGAAAAATCAAAAAAAATCAACCTTATAAATATATAAATTTTCATAAGTAGTTTATTATCAGAATTTTATTTTGATTTTCCATTTTTGTTTATAAAATCTAAATGCGAATTTTGCACTTTCATTCAAAGTAATTAGAACTTATGCAAGAAAAACATATCAAGTTTTATTCGCACATCATGGGCCGAGATATTGACATCTTGATTTCTGGCCACTGGGGGTATCCCATTTTGATGTTTCCAACTTCAATGGGAAATTACATGCAAAATAAAGACTTCGGACTGCTTGATACAGTAGCAGATTTAGTAGATGCGGGTAAAATCAAACTTTATAATGTTGATAGTATTGACTTTCATACATTTTATTCAAAAGACTTACCAGCACATATCAAAATTCATAACTACAACCTTTACACTCTTTTCTTAAAGGAAGAATTAGTTCCTGCCATCCAAAAAGAATGTAATGTACATAGAATTGCAGTAGCCGGTTGTAGTTTTGGTGGTTATCATTGTTCGAACTTTGCTCTTAAAAATCCAGACATGGTGGCTCACTTATTTAGCATGAGTGGAGCATTTAGTATCAAGAGCTTTATGAAAGGATATTATGATGATAATGTCTATTTCAATGAGCCTATGGATTTCATGAATAATGCCGAATCTTGGAAGTATAACCACATAAATATTATATTGGGTACTTCTGATTGGGATATTTGTAGGGAAGATAATCTAAATATGTCGAGATTGTTGGCCAACAAAGGAATTAATCACTGGTATGATGAAAAGCGTTGGGCAAACCACGATTGGCCACTATGGAAGATGATGTTTTCGGAATATGTGCGTAAAATGCCGCTTTACAGTTAGTTGTTATTCTCTTGAATTTTCAAGCAAAAAATACATTTTCATCAAAAACGTGCTTTACCCCTATTAAGCACTTTTAATAATAAAATAAACAGTTCTCTTTTCGGGGTTAGAGAACAGAACAAATAATAACATGAAAAAAATTGGTATATTATTCGGAATGGAAGATACTTTCCCTTGGGCATTTATCGAACAAGTAAACAAAACTGCTCCAAGCGGAATTATAGCCGAGCCAGTAAAGATTGATAAAGTTGAACAAGGAGTTCCAACTGAATATGCTGTCATTATTGACCGTATTTCTCAAGATGTTCCATTTTATCGTGCATATTTAAAAAATGCTGCAATTTGTGGAACAGCTGTTATCAACAATCCATTTTGGTGGAGTGCCGATGAAAAGTTTTTCAATAACTGTTTAGCAGTTCAGTTGGGCGTTCCAGTGCCAAAAACGGTGTTATTACCATCGAAAGAACGCCCTGATGATACAACCGAAAAATCATTCAGAAACTTAGTAGCACCACTTGACTGGGGCTATATGTTCAATCAAATCGGTTTTCCAGCCTACATGAAACCACATGCGGGTGGAGGTTGGAAAAGCGTGTATCGTGTTGACAATCCAGATGATTTGTGGCATAAACATGGTGAAACAGGGCAATTAGTCATGCTTTTACAAGAAGAAATTCAATTTACAGACTATTACCGCTGCTATTGCCTCAATGGTAAATATGTGCATATTATGCCTTATGAACCAAGAAATCCTCATCATTTACGATATGCCACGCAACCAAAAACAACAGGTGAAGCCCATAAAAAGTTGATGGCAACCATTACCGACTACGTATTGAAATTAAATCATGCCTTAGGTTATGATTTTAATACTGTTGAATTTGCCATTCGTGATGGTATCCCTTACGCCATAGACTTCTGTAATCCTGCTCCTGATGCAGATATTCATTCTGTTGGCCAAACAAATTTCGATTGGATTGTAGAAAATGCTGCAAAAATGGCCATTGAAAGAGCAATTGAACAAGTGGATGGTAAAAACAACTGTACATGGGGAACATTCGTTCGTGATTCGGTAGCCACACCTGTTCCAGCAGTAGCTACTGCAAAGAAGGCAGCCGCAAAGAAAAAATAAACTCAAAATGAAGCCGTGTCATCAATAAAAGATACGGCTTTATTTATAAAGCTAACCCAACTAATTAAGAAACGCCCCATTGAAAATAAAATACCAAAGAAACTATGGCTCAATTTACATTAGGAATTGAAGAAGAATTTCAAACCATTGACCCAATTACGCGTGAATTACGTTCTCACATGGCGAAGTTAGTGGAGGGTGGACAGGTAATTTTACAAGAACGAATCAAACAGGAAATGCACCAAGCTGTGGTGGAAATGATTTCAAGTGTTTGTGAAAATATCCAACAAGCTCGTGAGGAGGTTACTTATTTACGTAGAATGTTGTTCGATTTAGCTGCCAAACAAAACTTACACATTGCTGCTGCTGGCACCCACCCTTTTTCTGATTGGCAAAACCAATTAATTACGGCTGATGCTAGGTATGATAAACTCATTGATGATATGCGTGATGTGGCTCGTTCAAACCTCATTTTTGGTTTGCACGTACACGTAGGTATTCCTAGTCGCCAAGAAGGGATGCAAATTCAAAATGCTGCCCGATATTTCTTGCCTCATATTTATGCACTTTCTACCAATTCACCTTTTTGGTGTGGCAGAAATACAGGTTTTAAATCGTATCGCTCAAAAGTATTTGATAAATTTCCAAGAACTGGAATTCCTGATTATTTTTCAAGTGTGGCTGAGTATGACAATTATGTGAATGTACTTGTAAAAACCAATTGCATTGATAATGGCAAAAAAATTTGGTGGGACCTACGCCTGCATCCATTCTACCCTACTATTGAGTTTAGAATTTGTGATATTCCTATGCGTGTTGATGAAACAATATGTTTGGCAGCATTAATGCAAGCAATTGTAGCCAAACTTTATAAATTGCATCAACAAAACCTCAGCTTCAGACCATATCACAAAATGCTCATTAGCGAAAATAAATGGCGTGCGGCCAGATATGGTATTCATGGCCATTTGATTGATTTTGGTAAGGAAAAAGAAGTACCCTACTCGCACTTAGCCGAAGAATTAATGGAATTTGTAGATGATGTATTAGATGAATTAGGGAGCAGAAAAGAAGTAGAATACATCCATGAAATCTTGAAAAATGGAACAGGTGCTGACCGACAACTTAGGGTTTTTGAGGAAACAAATAATCTACAATCGGTTGTTGATTACATTGTAAACGAAACTAGGATTGGTCTGTAATACAATTTTAAAAAAATTTGTTCATAAATTCTTAATTTTGCAAATAACTAAACCTTAATGTTAATAGAATTGAGCCAAATGCTCGATTCTATTTTGTTTATTTTACAGACTAAAGTATTCGTTGTTCATTCGATTACTTCAAACTAATTATTGTGATGAAAGAAAATATTAAAATTGCCATTTTGGATATGTACAATGGGTTCAATAACGAAGGAATGCGTTGTATAAAAATGATTTGTGGACAATTTCTTGCTCAAGAAGGAATCAAGGGGAAGTATGATATTTTTGATGTAAGAAAGAAAAACGAAATTCCTGAAATTGAAGAGTATGATATTTTCATTTCGACGGGTGGTCCTGGAAATCCACTACCAGAAGGTCATGAATGGGAAGCCAAATTCGGTAACTTTATTGACCAAATTTTCCTCCACAACCAAACTCAAGAAAACAAAAAATACTTATTTTTGATTTGTCACTCATTCCAAATTGCTTGTAATCATTTACATTTGGGCATTGTCTGCAAGAGGCGTTCAACTTCATTTGGGGTGATGCCTATTCACAGAACCTCTGACGGAGAAAATGAGCCATTTTTTAATGGTCTTCCCGAAATATTTTATGCGGTAGATTCGAGAGATTATCAATTAATTCAACCAAACTGGGAGAAAATCAATCAATTTGGAGCAAAAGTACTTTGTTTAGAGAAAATTCGTAACTATGTTCCTCTTGAAAGAGCGATTATGGCAATCAGGTTTTCTGATGAAGTATTCGGCACTCAATTCCACCCCGAAGCAGATGCAGAAGGTATGCTTCGTTATTTCAAACAAGAAGAAAAAATGATTGCTGTCGTTAGCGAACATGGTGTAGAAAAGTACGAAGAAATGATTGAACGACTCGACGACCCCGATAAAATTATGCTCACTGAATCTATTGTGATTCCATCTTTTTTAAACCACGCAGCCGAACAAATTCTGGCAGTTGCTTAATCGAATCTAAATAATGGAACCTTCAATTAGAGATAAATTCAACGAAAGTTTTTCTAAAGAAAAATACGAAAACCTGATTGCAGAAATTCACAAAGATTTTCCTAATCAGCTTGATTTCAGAGTGGCCGAAACACCAGTTTTTGTTCCCAAAGACCTTAAAATAAAGCTTTTACAGGCCGCAAACGATATCATTGAAGTCATTTTAAAACCCGATTTCAAGGAAAAAACCGAAAGAGCCATTCCTGTAAACCAATATGTTCCAAATGAAAATTCACACCCGCATTTTCTAGCCATTGATTTTGCGGTTTGTAAAGATGAAGCGGGCAATCTAACTCCACAACTCATTGAATTACAAGGTTTTCCATCACTTTTCGGGTATCAGTGGTACTTAGGTCAGAAATACCGTAAGTTTTTCTACGACCCTAAAAATTATACGCAATACTTTAATCGTTTATCAATGTCTTCTTACGTTGATGAAATGAAAAAAGTGTTATTAGCCAATGAGAACCCTGAAAATGTTATTTTGTTGGAGATTTATCCTGAGCAACAAAAAACACGTTTAGATTTCGAAATTACACGCCAACTTTGGGGTATTGAACCCGTTTGTATAACTAAAATCAAAAAAGTTGGACGCCAGCTTTTCTACGAAAAAAATGGCAAAACAATTGAAATTAAGCGAATTTACAATCGACTAATTTTTGATGATTTATTACAAAACTATCCAAACTTAGAGACAAATTTTAAAATGACTGATGATATTGAAGCCACTTGGATAACGCATCCAAACTGGTTTTTCCGTATCAGCAAGTTTACGTTACCATTATTAAAAAGCAATTATATACCACAGAGTTTCTACTTATCTGATCTAAAAGCATATCCTTCAGATTTAGAAAACTATGTTTTAAAACCTTTATTTTCATTTGCTGGTAGTGGCGTAAAGCTAAATATTTCGAAAGAAGATTTAGACAAAATAAATGATAAAGAAAATTATCTTATTCAAAGAAAAGTACAATATGAGCCTGTAATTAAAGACGTTAATGGAAATTTAATTAAAACAGAAATCAGGCTGCTTTTTGTATGGGAAGATAATGCTACTAGACCAAAATTAGTAACTAACCTAGCAAGATTGAGTCGTGGAGAAATGATTGGCGTAAACTTCAATAAAAATTTTGATTGGGTTGGAGGAAGTTGTGCTTTCTTTGAAGATTAATATTCAAATAGTTTTTAAACAATTGATAGCCAATGTTATATTTGATAAAAATAGCATTGGCTATTTTTATTATTATTTAAAATTAATTTTTTATTAATCCAATATTATTAAAATATTTTATTTTCACCCTAAAATTTAATCCAATCAAAAAATGAAAATAAAATTCCTCTATTCAATTTTATTGATTATGTTCATTAGCTCAAAACCAGTTATTGCACAAAATACAATACATCCTACTTCTAGCAACTACCAATATCCAACCGAGCCTGAAGTAAGAGAAAAATTAGAAAACTGGCGTGATTTAAAGTTTGGAATGATAATACATTGGGGACTTTATGCTGTTCCGGGTATTATTGAATCATGGTCGATTTGTAATGAAGATTGGATTTATCGAGATTCAACTTCAAAATATGATGATTACAAAAAATGGTACTGGGGATTAAGTAAAGATTTTAATCCAACTAAATTCAACCCTGAATCATGGGCCAAGGCTGCCAAAGATGCAGGAATGAAATATGTAGTTTTTACTACCAAACACCATGACGGCTTCAATATGTTTGATACTAAAGAAAGCGACTTTAAAATCACCAGCGGACCTTTTGCTAATAATCCAACATCTAATGTTGCCAAATATGTTTTTGAAGCTTTCAGAAAAGAAAACTTTATGATTGGTGCATATTTTTCAAAGCCCGACTGGCACACACAATATTATTGGTGGGATAGATACGCAACTCCCGATAGAAATGTTAATTATGACATAAGAAAAAATCCTTGGAGATGGAATAAATATAAAGAGTTCACCTATAATCAAATAAACGAACTCACTTCAGAATATGGCAAAGTTGATATACTTTGGTTAGATGGAGGTTGGGTACGACCACTTGAAACAGTGAATGATGAGGTTCGTTCATGGGGAGCTCCAATCCCACCATTCAGTCAGCATATTGATATGCCAAAAATTGCCAAAATGGCAAGAAGCAACCAACCTGGCTTATTAATAGTTGATAGAACTGTTCATGGCCCTTACGAGAACTACCGAACACCCGAACAATCAATACCAAAAACTAAGTCAGATACTCCATGGGAAAGTTGTATTACCTTAGGTGGGGCTTGGGGATATGTACCTAACGATAATTTTAAATCAGCAACCAAAGTTATTCATACACTCAATGAAATAGTCGCTAAAGGAGGCAGTTTATTATTAGGAGTAGGCCCTACAGCAGAAGGTACTTTGCTTGATATTCAAGTAACTAGACTAGCAGAAATAGGTAAATGGCTTGAAAAAAATGGTGAAGCTATTTATGGTACACGTGTAACAGATTACTACAACGAAAATAACGTTTTCTTTACAAAAGGAAAAGGTAACACCCTTTATGCACTTGTCAATATTCTAGAAAATAGTCAAGTACAAAGTTCTATTTCATGGTCAAAAAACATTCCTAAAGCTGGTAGTAAAGTAATTTTATTGAGTGAAAATCTTTCTTTAAATTGGGAAAAGAAAGGAGAAAAAGTTTTTATAAATTTACCTCAAGAGATAGTAGAAAAATACAAATCTTATCCAGCTTTAGCATTAAAATTTGAAAAATAACCATTCTTATTCAACCCTACATGAAATTATTAAAAACATTAGCAATTTTTTCTTTTGTAACATTCAACTGTTTAGGTCAAGCTACAGCAGTTTTTGAAGGTTTTATCAACGAAAATCCAGAAGAAAAGTCATGCCACGCTTCAACAATTGTTGAATTGAGCAAAGGTAAATTAATGGCGGCATGGTTTGCTGGTGAACACGAAAATCACCCACAGGTTTGTATTTGGGTAGCAACTCAAGAAAGAGGAAAAACATGGTCTAAAGCCATTAAAATTGCGGATGGCATATATGAAGGCAAACAATATGCTTGTTGGAATCCAGTACTTTTCAAAAATTCAAGTGGAAAATTATTTCTATATTACAAGGTTGGTATCAATCCAAGAGAATGGTGGGGAATGGTGAAAACTTCTGATAATGAGGGTAAAACGTGGTCAAGCCCAAGTCGACTACCCAACGATATTCTCGGGCCAATCAGAAACAAAAGTATTCAGCTAAAAAATGGGTCAGTACTGCATCCTTCCAGTACAGAAAGTATAAGGGGAGATATTTGGCATTCGCACATGGAAATTTCTGATGCAAATGGCAAAAATTGGAAGAAAATTGATATTGATTGCGGTGAATATGGCGTTATTCAACCGACTATTTTGAATCATAAGGACGGGAAAATACAAATATTGATGAGAAGCCGCCAAAATAAAATCATTCAGTCTTGGTCTGAAGATAATGGTCAAACATGGAGTAAACTTTCTCCTATAAATCTACCAAACCCAAATTCAGGAATTGATGCCGTAACCTTAAAGAATGGTTCTTTTCTTTTGGTTTATAATCCTCTTCCTTCTGGCAAAGAATGGTCAAATGGAAGAAATGTTTTGAAAGTAGCTCGTTCAATAGATGGAAACAACTGGGAGGACATTTATACCCTTGAAAATCAAGAAAAAGGTGAGTTTAGTTATCCTGCCATCATTCAAACTGGAGATGGTTTAGTTCATATTACCTACACTTACGATAGAAAGCTAATCAAAACTGTGGTTTTAGATATAAAATAAAAATAGAGCAAAACACGTCCTATTTTGTAAAAAAATCAAAACTAAAAATTTTTGTCCAAAACGTTAGCTCTAAATTTTAATACACGCCCAGCATCGCTTTTTTTCTATTTTCATAAAAAAATGATTGATGAAACTAATTTCATCAATCATTCAAAATATACAAGATAAGTCACTGATTATTAATTTATTACAATTGATAATTGTGCATTTTACCAACTATTTTTGAGTACATTACCTAAATAAAAAAAGTTAATTATCACAACCACCTATTTCCGCCTTGAATATTGATCCTTTATTTGAATCAAAACCTGGCAATAACGAAATTGCGTTTCCCGCTCTATAGTTGATTTTTGAACCACTAAAAATTGTATTTACTGCATTAATTTCACTTTTGGCCTGAAAATTCAGTATATTATTATCTTTAAGTTTTTCAGTTATTATGTGTTTATCTTGACACATTATTACCTTAGCATAATGGTTGCCAAAAGTTTCACCTGACGAACACCAGTTAGTAACATATTCAATTTTATAATTTTTGGTTTCTAAAGGAAAAATACTTTTTGATAAATTTACACTGTGGCTTACACTATCTAAGTAATTCGCAATTTTATAGTAAGTTTTACCCACTCCCAAGATTTCGTAATTTAGATGAACTTGCTGTCCTAAATTTATTAAAGTTGTATCTGATTGTAAAATTCCCTTAGGTGGATTTATGTGTTCAATTTCAAAAACCTTTGATTGGCTTTTACATCCCCCATTTAAATCGGTAACTTTAAGTTGGTATTTACCTGGTTGTTCTGCCCACAAAACGAATCTGTTTTCATTAGGTATTATTTCTCCATCTTTAAACCATTGAAGATTCCGTTCGAGTCCCATATTTGTAATCCCACTCCTTAGTTCGAGCCTTATCGAATTCTTTGGACAGACCTCTATTTTACCTTCAATTGGAAAGAGACTATTATCAACTACTACAGGTATAATTCTACTTGTATCTATTTTCAATTCTATATCATTACTTTCCCCAATACACTGTCCAAGCTGCACGATTAATTTATATGTTCCAACTTCGTTTGTTGTTAAACTTGGCGAATTTGTAGCTATTAAATTATTATTTTTATACCAATTGAAAATAGTCTGGTCAGTATATCCGTCAGCAAAGAATATAATAATCGGATAATTATTGCAGATAAATGGTGAATCATCAACAACTTTTATCTTTGCATTTATTTTATTAGGGGATGAAGTTACTACTATGATATTTGATTCAGCAACACAATACCCTATATCAATTTTAGCCTGATAATTACCAGCTTCACTCAGCCATAATTTTTGATTAGAAGCATTAGGAATCAATACCCCATTGCGATACCATTTGCAGTAAGTATAATCCAAAAAGTTTTCAATTGTAAGGTAAATAGACCAACCGTTACAAAGTGTTGTACCCCACGGAGCGGTTAGTTTCAGTACTAAATTATTTGTCGAAACAATATTAATGGATTTTGTTGTGGTTTTACATAATCCATTTTCAATTGAAAGTGAATAAACTCCGGGTTGGTCAGCCAAGATATACTGCTGTTTTTCGCCCGTAATATTCATACCATTTCTTTTCCATTGAAACTTAGCATTTGGCAAAGTTTCTGTCTGAATAACAATTCTTTGCCCTCCATTACCACACAATATACTATCTTTAGCATAAATCATTGCATCAAACGAATCGCTAATTTGAACATCAAATTTACCCCTCCCAAATTCACATCCTACATCAGTAACTTGTACCTCATAAATTCCTTTTTCAGTTACTGTATAGTGATAATCTGTTGCATTCGGTATTAGTACATTATTCTTATACCACTGGTAGTCCGCTGAATTACTTACATATTTAGACCTTAGGACTTTTGGAGTATCATAACAATTGGCTCTTCGGTCAGCAACAACATAAGAAGAGTTTGAATTAACTGCAAATAACTGTTGGGGAAGGCTTTCAACAACACATTCATTTTTTGATACTTTCACACTATATTTTGCCGTTGTAGATATAAACGAAGCAGAATAATGTCTGTTTGTAGCATCTTGTATTGGAACATCATTCAGAAACCATTGATAGCTTTTTGTAAAATCATCATCTATATTAGTAAAGGTATATAAGTTTACAGATTTTTGGCTACATATTATGATCGGTCCACCAGAAGGTACATAAATTTCAGGATATATACTTGTAGTTACACCACCAAGTGCAGTAACATAAATTGGTTCTGATTCCTCACTTAAATACAAAGTGTTGGGATAGGAAGCTCTAATCCTAAATTTATAAAATCCAGATTTAGAAATTGCACTATTTTTCAGTGAAAAATTATAACTCCCAGCAGAGATAAGTTGGATAATCTCAAACGGATTATCAAAACTCCCATTAACATCTGACATTTCTAAAATGTAATTAAAGTTAGGAAACCAATCACCTGTTGTTGTAAAATTAAAATTTACATTATCATTTTTACAAAATCTATTTACATTAAAAATGGGCACACTAAGTGTACGATTTCCTATACTTTTCTTATTAATAAATTGTAAATTTGTTTCTTTTGTATCGCCTACACGTAATGAATTAAATGCCCTAATTTTGTAAACATAAAGGTGGTTATCTATTAAATTTCTAAAGTTAACCCTACCCACATACCCTAAATTTTGATAATTATGAATGATAATATTTGATGTAGAATCTTTAAGATATACTTGAAAATGCACAAAAGATTCTTGGTTAAGTGTATCCCATTTTAAAACGAAATCGGATTGATAGGTATCAACATATGTTGGTAAATTTACTTTCGGAACACTCACAACATCATCGGGATGTTGTGCCATTGATGAAAAAAATGAAAAAATCATTAAGAAGTTTAAAATACTAATTATTAACTTCATATTGTGGGAGTCAAAGCTTATAAATCCTTAATTTACACTTATTTACTAACCTTAATCTTAGTAATTCGACACAAGTTCTTCATGAAAAGCCATTAATTTCGACCATTAATTTTTTTCCATTTCAGGGCTTATGTAATAATCGAATAATAGTTTTTGATTATCAGTATAATGAAAAAAGCCCCAAAAGGGCTTTTTTCATTTATTTCATTTACTAAGTTTTATTTGTAAGATTGTATTTGATACAATTTCCTCAAAATAAACAACAACCTTCTTGTTGTTAGCTTTTACCATTTGAGGAGTAATAAAAAACTCAAAACTATATTTTTCATTGTTGGCAGTGGTTACTGAAATGACACTTGGTAGATCGCCTGCTGTAACTTTAGCAGCTCCTCTTAAAATTCCAACCAATTTTAAGGAATTTGGCCCCAATTCTATTGGTTCATCATTTATCACTGACTTTCCATTCAATTGCATTTCCATTAGTGCGTTGGTTAAATCACTGTTATAGGTAAAGGAAACATATTTTCCAACCCACTTTTGCAAGGTTCCCATATTCACGTTTTTCACTTCTTCTAAATTAATAGTAAAATTTTCGGAGAAATTTCTCTCAGGAAATTCAATAGTTAGACTCGCGAATGGATAGCCAGAGTCTTCAGCTGATTTTAATAAGCCAAATTCTTTTAATTGAGCCTTGGCATTCGTATTTACAAAACAAAAGAAACAAACTGCGATAAATAATAGGCGTAAAGATTTCATTTTTTAGAGGTTGTTTAATTGGTTAAAATAAAAGTCTAAGCTATAAAAACTTAAGTAAAAATTAAAATAAACAATTTAAATTCTTTAAAGAATCAATCAATAAAGAAATAAACAACATTTACACTTCATAATTTATTCTTTTGTTAAAAAAATAAATCATTGAAAACAATAACACAAAAAAATACCCCACAATCACTTGCGGGGTATTTTTATAGAAAATTACTTATTACTTACTTACTTCAGAAGCGATAAGATTCAAAGCAGAACCTGCCTTAAACCATTCGATTTGACTTGCATTGTAAGTATGGTTCAATTTAATTTCTTCTGAAGAACCATCTTTGTGAGTAATCACTAAAGTCAATGGTACACCCTCAGAGAAGGTTGTTAAACCAGTAATTGCGAAAGTATCATCTTCTTTAATTTTATCGTAATCTGCTGGGTTTGCAAACGTTAGTGCCAACATACCTTGTTTTTTCAAGTTTGTCTCGTGGATACGAGCAAATGAACGAACAATGATTGCACGTACACCCAAGTGACGTGGCTCCATCGCAGCATGTTCACGCGAAGAACCTTCACCGTAGTTTTCATCTCCAACTACAATTGTACCCACACCAGCTGCTTTGTATGCACGTTGTACAGCTGGAACTTCACCGTATTCGCCTGTCAATTGGTTTTTAACCGTATTTGCTTTATCGTTTGCAAAATTGATGGCACCAATCAAAAGGTTATTTGAAATATTATCAAGGTGACCACGGTATTTCAACCAAGGACCAGCCATTGAAATATGGTCAGTAGTACATTTTCCTTTTGCTTTGATAAGTAATTTCAAACCAGTAAGGTCAGTTCCTTCCCAAGCCTTAAATGGCTCAAGTAATTGTAAACGGTCAGATTTTGGACTTACCGCCACTTTCACTTTACTACCATCTTTCTTTGGTTTTTGGTAACCAGCATCTTTCACATCAAAGCCCATAGGAGGCAATTCTACACCAAATGGATTTTCAAGTTTCACTTGTTCGCCATTTTCGTTAGTCAATGTATCTTTTGCTGGGTTGAAAGTCAAATCACCAGCAATAGCAAATGCCGTAACGATTTCAGGAGAAGCCACAAATGCGTGCGTATTTGGGTTACCATCGGCACGTTTAGCAAAGTTACGGTTGAACGAAGTGATGATTGAGTTTCTTTCACCCTTTTCAGCACCATGTCTGGCCCATTGTCCAATACAAGGTCCACAAGCATTTGCTAAAACCACACCACCAATTGCATCAAATTTGGCTAAGATACCATCACGCTCTGCGGTAAAACGAACTAATTCAGAACCCGGAGTGATTGTAAATTCAGCTTTAGCTTTGATATTTTTAGCAGCGGCTTGAGCAGCAACCGAAGCGGCACGTGTCATATCTTCGTAAGAAGAGTTTGTACATGAACCAATCAAACCAACTTCTAATTTCTCAGGCCATTTGTTTTTCTTAACGGCTTTCGCAAATTTAGATAAAGGCCAAGCCAAATCTGGTGTAAATGGACCGTTGATTCTTGGCTCCAATCTTGAAAGATTGATTTCAATTACTTGGTCGTAATATGCTTCTGGATTATCAATACATTCTTGATCAGGGCGTAATAAATCTTTGATACCATTTGCTAAAGAAGCTACTCTCGCACGGCCAGTTGCTTTTAAGTAAGCAGCCATTTTGCGGTCATAACCAAATAAAGAAGTAGTAGCTCCAATTTCAGCACCCATATTACAGATAGTACCTTTACCAGTTGCCGATAGACTATCAGCACCTTTACCGATATATTCTACAATATAACCAGTACCTCCTTTAACAGTTAATTGTCCAGCAACTTCCAAGATAACATCTTTTGCAGAAGCCCATCCTTTTAATTTACCAGTAAGTTTAACACCAATTAATTTAGGCATTTTTAGTTCCCATGCCAAGCCCGACATTACGTCGCAAGCATCAGCACCACCAACACCAATTGCCACCATACCCAAACCACCAGCATTTGGTGTGTGTGAGTCAGTACCAATCATCATACCACCTGGGAAAGCATAGTTTTCGATAACTACTTGGTGAATGATACCAGCACCAGCTTTCCAGAAACCAATACCATATTTATTTGAAACTGAAGATAAGAAATCGTAAACTTCTTTATTTTTTTCGGTAGCAACTTTTAAATCTGTGTCAGCACCCACTTTCGCTTGAATGAGGTGATCGCAGTGTACAGTTGAAGGTACCGCTACTTTCGGACGACCCGCCGACATAAATTGTAATAATGCCATTTGGGCAGTTGCATCTTGCATCGCTACACGGTCAGGAGCAAAATCAACGTAGTCAGCTCCACGATTGTATGCTTTGGTAGGTGAACCTTCCCATAAGTGCGAGTAAAGAATTTTTTCGGCCAAAGTGAGCGGACGCCCAACTGCTTTACGAGCAGCGGCTACCCTTTCTGGCATTCGAGCGTAAACGCTCTTAATCATATCTAAGTCAAAAACTGCCATTAGTTATAAAATTTTTAAAATTATTGTTACCGAAATCTTACTAATTATCTGTTGAACAAAAATACGAAACAATGGATAATTACAAGAATGATTTGTTGCAAAAATAGAATAGAAGCAATGTAAATACAACCTTTAAGTAGATAATATTAATATTTTGGTCAAAAAAATATCCAAAAATGCTTAAAAAGTTGTTTAATGATAAAATGCTCGAAAAGATTGGATGATACTTTTAATGAAATTTTAAAAAACTCACGAATAGATTTAATATTCTTTGACTTTTAATTGGCTCATTTTTTTCATTTCGATGCAATTTTGAAAATAATTTATAGCGTTTTTAATTAATTGGTAACTAATTTGAGTTTTTTTAGTCAATTTTTTTCAGAAAATAGTTGTTTTATCAATCAAGGCTTATATTTGAGTCCGAAAACTAAAAAAAGTATAGATGTCGAAAAATTTAGTAATAGTAGAATCACCTGCAAAGGCCAAAACCATTGAGGGTTATCTTGGAAAAGATTTCACCGTAAAATCTAGTTTTGGGCATGTAAGAGATTTACCCGATAAAGAATTAGGAATTGATGTAAAAAATCAATTCGAACCAAGCTATATTATTTCTTCCGACAAGACAAAAGTTATCAACGAACTAAAAAAAATTGCTAAAGACTCAGAAACTGTGTGGTTAGCAACCGATGATGACCGTGAAGGAGAAGCGATTTCTTGGCACTTAAAAGAAGCTTTGGGTTTGAACGAACAAACACCACGCATTGTTTTTCGTGAAATTACAAAGAAAGCCATCACAACTGCTATTCAAAATCCAAGAACAATTAATATGAACTTGGTAAATGCTCAACAAGCTAGAAGAGTTTTGGATAGATTAGTTGGTTTTGAACTTTCACCCGTACTATGGCATAAAATTAGAACTGGAGAACGCACGAATCTATCTGCAGGAAGAGTACAATCGGTTGCTGTAAGAGTAATTGTTGACCGAGAGAGAGAAATTGATGCCCACGATTCTAAATCATCTTTCAAAGTTGTTGCACAATTTATTGTAGATAAAGGTAAGGTATTAAATGCCGAATTGCCTAAAAACTTTGAAACCGAAGCCGAAGCCCGTGCTTTTCTTGAAAAATGTAGAAATGCCATCTTTACTATCAAAAACCTAGAAGTAAAGCCAGCTAAAAAAACACCTGCTGCACCGTTTACGACATCAACTTTGCAACAGGAAGCATCGAGAAAACTTGGTTTTTCAGTCTTACAAACCATGACAATCGCCCAGAAACTTTATGAAGCTGGTAAGATTTCATACATGCGTACTGACTCTACAAACCTTTCTGCCGAAGCCATTGAAAAAGCAAAAACACAAATTGAAAATGCTTACGGTGAAAAATACGTAAAAACTCGCCAATACAAAACCAAAAGTGAATCGGCACAAGAAGCCCATGAGGCCATTCGTCCGACCGATTTCGCCACTGAAAAAGTTGAAGGAGACCGCAATGAGCAACGTTTGTACGACTTAATCTGGAAACGCTCAATTGCCTCTCAAATGGCTGATGCTGAGCTTGAAAGAACAATTGCTACCATCGGTATTTCAACAACCAATGAAGAATTGGTAGCAACTGGGGAAGTAATTAAATTCGATGGTTTCTTGAAAGTTTATCTTGAATCGAATGATGATGAAGATGAGGAGAATAAAGGAATGTTACCGCCTTTGGCAATCGGACAAATCCTTGACCTTTCAATCATGAAAGCTACTGAGCGATTCTCGAAACCACCGGCAAGATATACTGAAGCAAGTTTGGTGAAAAAGCTAGAGGAAATGGGCATAGGTCGCCCATCTACGTACGCTCCTACTATTTCTACTATAATAAAGAGAAATTATGTAGTAAAAGAAGATCGACCGGGAAAGGAAAGAAGCTTCAAGGAATTTACTTTACAAAAGAATGAAATTGCAGAAAGAATTGGAAAAGAAACTTATGGTTCAGAAAAAGCCAAGCTTTTCCCAACAAATATCGGAATGGTTGTCAATGATTTCTTAGTAGATAATTTCGATTCTGTCATCGATTATAATTTTACTGCAAAAGTTGAAAAAGATTTTGATGTCGTTGCCGACGGCAAAGCTCAATGGCAAACCATCATTTCGAATTTCTACAAAGATTTTCATCATAAAATCGAGCAAGCAAGCGATGTAAAATCTACTCAAGGAAGCCGAGAACTCGGAATTGACCCCAAAACGGGCAAAAAAGTATCGGTAAAAATGGGAAAATTTGGGCCTTACGTGCAAATTGGAGATAAAGATGATGAAGAAAAACCAACCTTTGTAAGTTTGCCTAAAGGACAATTAATGGATACCTTAACTCTTGAAGAAGGTTTGGCATTATTTGACCTTCCTAAATTACCTAAAGAAGTTGGTTTCTTTGAAGATAAACCTTTAATCGTTTCTGTTGGTAAATTTGGGCCATATATTAAACACGATGACAAGTTTTATAACTTAGAAAAAACAGATGACCCATATCTAATTGATGCTCAAAGAGCTATCGAAATTATTGAAGCGAAAAGAAATAGTAATGATTTATCCCAACCTAAAGACCTTGGTATTTACGAAGGACTGGCAGTGAATATTGGTAAAGGTCGTTTTGGCCCTTACGTAAAACATGGTGATAAATATTATAATATTGATAAAAAAACTGACCCTACGTCACTCACAATCGATGGGGCAATCGAAATAATAAAGGCTAAAAAAGCAGCCGAAAGTAATAAAATCATTAAAGAATTTCCAGAAAACACTTCCATTCAAGTTTTAAACGGTCAATATGGTCCGTACATTAAAGCAGGAAAACGAAATGTGAAAATTCCTAAAGGTACCGACCCTGCCACACTCTCACTTGAAGAATGTTTGAAATTGGCTAATGGGTAAAAAAACTAAGATTTAATATAACAATAAATGGCACAAATGATATCTTTGAATCAATTGTGCCATTTTTGCTAATATATCAACCAAATAATATGAAAAAGAAGCTTGTAGTACTATCTGGTGCCGGAATTAGTGCCGAAAGTGGTATAAAAACCTTTAGAGATACAGGTGGATTATGGGAGAATCATAGTATTGAAGAAGTAGCAACACCAGAAGGTTGGCGTAAAAATCCTCAACTTGTTCTTGATTTTTATAATGCCCGAAGAGCACAAGCAGCTGAGGCACAACCGAATGCTGGTCATATTACCCTTGCCAATTTAGAAGCATATTTTGATGTACATATTATTACTCAAAATGTTGATAGCTTACACGAAAAAGGAGGTTCTTCTAAAGTATTGCATTTGCATGGTGAACTTTCAAAAGTGAGAAGTGTGAAAAATGATAAACTCATTTATGATATTGGGGGGAAAGCAATTCAACTAGGCGATTTAGCGGAAGATGGAGGGCAGCTACGACCACATATTGTTTGGTTTGGTGAGATGGTGCCAATGATTGAACCAGCAGCCGAATTATGCATGGAAGCCGATATTTTTATAGTTGTCGGTACTTCTTTACAGGTTTATCCAGCTGCAGGTCTGATTGGATATGTAGATGAATCAGCTCCGAAATTTATCATTGACCCCAATAAACCTGATGTTTCTGCTCTTTATCAGAATATCAACTTTATCAATGAAACTGCTGCTATTGGGCTACCTAAATTAGCACAAAAACTAATAGAAGAATATCAATGAAGAAAATAATATTATTTTGTTTGCTCACTCACATGACAGTAGCCCAAAGCCTTCAAAATTCACTTGATTCATTACTGGCCAAGAGATTTCCTACTAATTCTGCTGGCATAGCTGTCATGATTATCAAAAACAATAAGGTTTTATATAAAAAAGCATTTGGACTTGCGAATCTTGAATTGCAAACGCCACTAACTCCCAAATCAAATTTGAGGATGGCATCTGTTTCAAAACAATTTACAGCAATGTGTATTTTGTTGCTAGAAAAGCAAGGAAAATTAAGTTTTGAAGATAATTTATTAAAGTTTTTTCCAGATTTCAATCAAGCAGTTGGTTCAAAAATTAAAATCAAACATTTGCTGACCCACACTTCTGGGATTATTGATTACGAGGAATTGATTCCTGAAAATCAGAAAAATCAAATATTAGATATGGATGTAGTTGATTTCATCAAAAATCAATCGAAAATATATTTTGAAGCTGGAAGTAAATTTCAGTATAGTAATTCTGGGTTTTGTTTGTTGGAACAAATTGTAGAAAAGGTATCAGGAATTGGTTTTAATGTATTCATTGAAAATAATATTTTTCAACCTTTAAAGATGAATAATTCAACTATTTATCAGGACGAAAAACCCATTTCAAATCGAGCAATGGGATATGCCTTTAACAAGGAAAATAAATTGGTATTTTCCGACCAAAGCATAACCAGTGCAACCAAAGGTGATGGTTGTATCTATACTTCTTTAGAAGATTACCAAAAGTGGATTTTCGCAATCGAGAAGAATCAATTAGTTAATTTGAATCAAAGCCTAAAAAGAGTAAACTACCAAATCAAACCATCGAAAGTAAGATACGGATTAGGTTGGTTTCATACCTTAGACTCAAAAAATATACTTGAATTATATCATACAGGCAGTACTTGTGGTTTCAGCAATAGCGTTTCAATAATCCCACAAAAAGGTTTTGCTTTGGTTTGTTTTTCAAACATCGCCAATAATCATGAAGTTGAGAAAGATATTAGAGCTATCATTGAGAAGTCGGGGTTGAACGAGTCAAAAGTTGATTTCCAAGCTTTACTGAATTTAACTAGATAAAAAAATGCCCTATTACTAAGAGCAATAAGGCATTAAATATCAGTAAGTCAAGTATTATAATTGAGCTTCTAATTTTGAAGTAAGAATGTGTTTTGGAACTGCACCAACAATTTTATCCACCATCTCACCATTCTTAAAAATCATTAAAGTTGGAATTGAACGAATTCCAAAAGACGCTGGAACTGCAGAATTGGCATCTACGTCAAGTTTACCAACAATTGCTTTTCCTTCATATTCACCAGCAATTTGTTCAACAACTGGTCCGATTAATTTACATGGTCCACACCACTCAGCCCAAAAATCTACCAATACAGGTGTGTCTGATTTAATTAACTCCGCAAAATTTGCATCTGTAATTTGAATTGCTTTATCTGCCATTTTAGTAAATTCCTCCTCGGAAATTAAGTATTAAAATTTAATTTGTTATTGTTGTCTAAATAACAAAGGTGCATTTATGAAAAGTTCCGTTACCCTAAAACAACATTTTCTTCACCGACCAACTCTTTCAATTCTTTCACAAAATCGTTGGTTGAAGCTACTTTTTGCTTGCGGGAGAGTAACATGACATCCATTTTTTCTTCTGAATCATAAACCGACATTTTAAAATCAAAATTTCCTGGATAGCGAGCCGTCATATTTTGTATTTGTTCAATTAACTGAGCATTTACAAACTGTAAACCTAAAGAAATTTTTACTTCTTTAAAAAGTTTGTTTCTGATTTCGCTCAATAACTCCATACTAATTGGTTTAAATTCAAAATCACCTTCTCTCCCCCATTTTGTTTGAATTTTTCCCCGAATAAATAAGAAAAGCCCTATTTGCATATATTTTGAGAAATTCACATAATCTTGTCCGAAAAACATCATTTCCATACTCGAACCATAATCTTCAATTTTCATGATTCCAAACGGATTGCCATTTTTTGATGTTTTATGCATCACACTCGTCACAACACCACCAATGGCAAATTCTTTATTGGCATTTAGTGGGTCAAATACTTGGTCAAGTGGCACACATCTTCTCATTTCGAGGTCAAACTCGTCAAGTGGGTGACCAGAAATGTAAAAACCAACTACTTCTTTTTCGAATTTTAGTTTCTGAATATCACCCCAACGCTCACAATCAGGAATTTTCGGTTTGGCAATATCAAATGCTCCTCCAACAGAGCCAAATAAAGAATTTTGACCAGCATTGGCATTTTCATGATATTTATTGGCATATCTAATTATCTTTTCAATCAGTATAGTACCATCAGTCTCGGCAAAAAATTGAGCACGGTGCAAATCAGAAAAACAATCAAATGCTCCTGCATACGCGAATGATTCGAGTGTTTTTTTGTTAACCGTGCGAAGGTTTACTCTGGTGATGAAATCGAAAATATCAGTAAAATGTCCATTTTTGTTTCTTTCCTCAATGATAGCATCAACAGCGGCATCTCCCGAACCTTTGATTCCTCCCATACCAAAACGAATTTCGCCGTTTTTGTTAACACTAAACTGCTTTTGAGATTCATTGACATCTGGCCCCAAAACTCTCAAACCTAGAGCTTTACATTCTTCCATGAAAAATGTAATTTTATCAATATTTCCCAACTGCGAAGTCATCACAGCAGCCATGTACTCGGATGTATAATGTGCTTTTAAATAGGCGGTTTGATAAGCCACAAAAGCATAACAAGTAGAGTGCGATTTATTAAATGCGTAAGAAGCGAAGGCCTCCCAGTCGGTCCAAACTTTTTCAAGAATTTTCCCATCATGTCCTCTCGACATTGCCCCTTCCATAAATTTAGGTTTCAGCTTATCGAGTGTCGCACGGTCTTTTTTTCCCATTGCTTTTCGCAAAACATCGGCATCACCTTTAGAAAATCCAGCCAATTTTTGGGAAAGAAGCATTACCTGTTCTTGGTAAACCGTAATTCCGTAAGTTTCCCCCAAGAATTCCTCCATGTCAGCCAAATCGTATTTTACTTCCTCTCTACCATGCTTACGATTAATAAAGTTTGGGATATATGCAATTGGCCCCGGACGATACAATGCATTCATGGCAATGAGGTCATCCAAACGGTCGGGTTTCAGTTCTTTCATGTATTTTTTCATACCATCAGATTCAAACTGAAATACGGCGTTGGTTTCGCCTCTTTGGAAAAGTTCGTAGGTTAGCTTATCATCTAGTGGAATATTATCAATATCAATTTCTACTCCATGATTTTCTTTAATCATGCGTAAACAATCTTTGATAATTGTAAGGTTGCGAAGACCCAAAAAGTCCATTTTAATTACACCTGCATCTTCAATAATCTTTCCTTCATATTGTGTAATCAATAAATCGGTATCTTTTGAAGTAGATACAGGCAAAATATTGTATAAATCTTCAGGGGCAATAATTACACCCGCTGCATGAATACCTGTGTTACGAACAGTTCCCTCTAACTTATGTGCCTGTTGAAGTACTTTAGCTGTGAGATCATTACCATTATACATAGAACGAAAACGCTTAACGTTTTCAATTTCATCGGGTTGAACACCCAAATCAGCCAAACTACCTTTTCCTTCAAGCGGCCAATTAACCATTTTTTCAAAATCAATTCCATAAGCGGGTTTGTCTGGAACCAATTTTACGATGTAATTGGCATCAGCTAAAGGCAATTCCATCACACGAGCCACATCTTTGATAGAAGATTTTGTGGCCATTGTACCATAAGTAATGATTTGTGCTACCTGATTTTTGGTATATTTCTGAACCACATAATCAATTACTCTTTGACGACCTTCATCATCAAAATCGGTATCAATATCAGGCATTGACTTTCTGTCTGGATTCAAGAAACGCTCAAAAAGTAAATTATACTTGATGGGGTCAATGTTTGTAATGCCGATACAATAAGCTACTGCCGAACCAGCAGCCGAACCACGACCGGGTCCAATCATTACGCCCATGTCACGGCCAGCCTTAATAAAGTCGGATACAATTAAAAAGTAACCTGCAAAACCCATTGATTTGATGGTAAACAACTCAAAATCAAGGCGTTCTTGCACTTCAGTTCCGATTTCGCTGTATCTTTGGCGAGCTCCTTCATAAGTTAAATGCTTCAAATATTCCCATTGATTGAGGGTATCATCTTCATGAATTTTAAACTCATTGGGAATAGGGAAATTGGGAAGCATAATATCACGCTTCAACTTTAAAGTTTCTACTTTTGAAACAATTTCGTTGGTATTATCGATTGCCTCCGGCATATCGCTAAACAACGTACTCATTTCTTGGGTAGTCTTGAAGTAAAATTGGTCGTTATAAAATGCAAATCGTGTATCTTTGGGAGCACCTTCTTCATCATTGAATTCTTTGGCAGAAGGAGTCGATAATTTTTCATTGGTATTTACACACAATAAAATATCATGTGCTACCCAATCTTGCTGGTCAACATAATGACTATCATTTGAGGCAATGACTTTCACACCATATTTCTTGGCAAACTTCACCAATACCTCATTAGCTTTGATTTGTTCTGGAATATCGTGGCGTTGTACTTCCACGTAATAATCCTCGCCAAATCTATCTAGCCACCATTGGAACTCTTTTTCGGCCTCTTCCTCGCCTTTTTTTAAAATTGTTTGCGGAACCATTGCTCCAATACAGCAGGTTGTGGCAATTAAACCTTCTTTGTATTGTTCAATTAAAGCTTTTGTAATTCGTGGATATTTTCCATATAATCCATCTATATATCCTAAAGAACAAAGTTTAACCAAATTCTTATATCCTTGAGCATTTTTAGCCAATAAAAGCTGGTGATAACGCTTATCTTTTTGTTCTTTAGTAAACTGCTTTCTTGTGTGATCTTCAACCACATAAAATTCACAACCCACTATGGGTTTAACTCCAAATTTTCCAGCAGTTGCTACAAACTCAAATACACCAAACATATTCCCATGGTCTGTGATGGCCATAGCAGGCATATTATCAGCTTGAGCTTTTTTGAATAACTTCTTAATGTCAGAAGCACCATCTAGCAATGAAAATTGTGTATGATTATGTAAGTGAGAAAATTGCATTTTAAGAGACTAGTTATGGTAGCAGAAATTTCAAAATTGAAGCTACAATTTTTGGAAACAATACTACAAATTTAAACAAAATCAACAAAGATTTGACAAAAACTTTGAAACGCAAGTGGTAATCATGAGTTTCTACAATATGATTTAATTAACAATATTTGGCTTTTAAGAAAAACATATTTAATCAAAATGATTATAATAATCATTTTTCTTTTCATAATTTCGGAAATGAAGGTTTCATCTTTACTTCAAATTCAAGTAAAAGAATCTTTAGTATTTATAAATTTTTGTCGTAGGAAGCTTTCTATTGATATTTATAGGAAAATAACTTTTGAAAAGTTAATATAAACTCTTAACTTTGCACCCCAATTTACTTTTTGTTCAATACTTAATGTTTTAGCGATGCCAAAGCAAAAAACCAATTCTGGAGCAAAAAAACGCTTCAAAATTACAGGAACAGGCAAAATTAAGCGTAAGCACGCTTTCCATAGCCACATCCTTACAAAAAAATCAAATAAGCGTAAACGTAACTTAGTTTCAGCAACGCTTGTAAGTGCAGCAGATACAGACCGTATCGAAGGATTATTATGTATGTAATTTGACGTTTGTCAAATGCATGGTTAAACGCAGGTCGAAAATCGACACTGCCAATGTTTCACCCGATAAATGGCAAATCAAAGAGTTTTTGAAGTTCTGAGTTTTGAGTTCTGAGTTTTTTAAATTCCTAATTCCTAATTCTTAATTCAATAAGCCGCCAAAGTCAAAAAACAAAACAAAAAAATGCCAAGAAGTGTCAATCACGTAGCGTCAAGAGCAAGACGCAAAAAAGTCCTTAAATTAGCCAAAGGTTATTACGGACGTAGAAAAAATGTTTGGACAGTAGCGAAAAACGCCGTTGAAAAAGGTTTAGTTTACGCTTACTCTGGTCGTAAACAAAAGAAAAGAAGTTATCGTCGTTTGTGGATTGTTCGTATTAACGCTGGTGTGCGTCCATTAGGAATGTCATACTCTGTATTAATCGATAAATTAGCAAAGGCAGGCATCGAACTTAACAGAAAAGTATTAGCTGATTTAGCAATGAACCACCCAGAAGCTTTCAAAGCAGTTGTGGAAAAAGTAAAATAAGCATGCCAATACCCCTTATTGGGTTAGGTCATAATTACAAAAGCATCAAGTCAGACTTGATGCTTTTTGTTTTCTTTAGAATTAAATTTTGTTTTTAAGTTTCAACTGCCAAAGTTTTTAAACCTTTCCATTTACAATCTTTATCTTGCCCAATCAAATAAAGTTCAAACTCCACCCTACTTCCAACTTTAAAAAACTCTAAATTGATCAAATTAGCGACAATTAAATCTTTTACACGCTGAAAAGCAGCGGCTCTTTCTTTCTCAAATTCGGTCCACCATTCTTTTTCTTGCAGTATTCCTTCAAAAAACTTTTCCCACGGTAAGCCCTCTACCCTTGTGGAAGGAATTACACCGATGTATTTTCTAAATAACATTAAATCAAATGGCGATGGATTATCCGCTTGCCAGTCTATCACTTTAATTTTTTCATCAGATTCACTTGGATAAAATAATCCTTCAACTGCTGTTGTCAAACTTTCAACAAAAGTTTTTTCTGAGTTTAATACGTTTTCGCTCACAGTATAATAGTAGAAAATTTATAAATTTAATGTTACTTTTTTAGGCACTTTTGGTCTAATAGCCAAAATTAAATCCAATTAATTTGGAATTAAATCTAACGAAAATAGTATTATTGTACCAATTAACAACCATTAAATTAAAAATAAAATGTTAGAAGTATTGCAAGGACTAATTCAACAAGCAGGGCAAAGTGCAGTTGTTCAAAACCCTCAGGTTCCAAACGAACACAACGAAGGAGTAATGGATGAGGTAATGCAAGGTCTATTAGGAGGTCTTTCCAACCAAGCTAACTCACAAGGTGGACTTGGCAGCCTTATTGGTCTATTGGGAAATGGTTCAAGTGGAAACTTGATGTCAAATCCTATCGTTGGCAACATTGCTCAAAGTGTGGTAGGTAATCTTATGGAAAAGTTTGGCTTATCAAACTCAGCAGCAGCAAGCGTTGTAGGTAATATGTTACCTTCTGTATTAGGCACTTTAATTGATAAAACAAATGACCCTAATGATAGCTCTATTGATTTGGGTGGCCTTATGGGTACAATTACGGGTGGAAAAACTAATGGAATTGATTTTGGAAGCTTATTAAGCCAAGGTGCAAATGCATTAGCCGATGGTAAGTTAGATATGAATGATATTATGAATATTGCTGGGAGTGCCATGGGAGGACAAAAGCAGCAAGGTAGCGGTGGAGGAATTGGAGATTTACTGGGAGGTCTATTCGGAGGGAAATAATAGAATAAATTTCAGGAGTCTATTACAAAGAAAGTTTGCCGTTTAATAAATATGGCATTTTTTAATGTAATAGACTCCTTTTTTTTGCGTATTTTTGGGGGCTGTTTGATTAGCACATACAAAAGACCAAAAAGTAAAAATGAAAATAACTCAAGTGGTGTTATATCTCTTGGTTACTATTGAATTGTCTGCACAAATAACTATAACATTTCCAATGGAAAATGCCGTATTTCAACGAAGTGCGAGCAATACTGCTGTTGTAAATATTGCAGGTAATTATAATGGTAACATATCTTCTGTCGAAGCAAGATTTACCAATGTAATTAACAACCAAGTTGTTATAGATTGGACCCCATTTACCATTTACATGAACGGGGGGATTTTCAATGGTTACGTAAATAATGTTCCAGGTGGCTGGTACAAACTTGAAATTAGGGGGATTTTAGGCTCATCAGTTGTGAGCACAACTACGCTAAATAGGCTTGGAGTTGGCGAGGTTTTTCTAATTGCGGGGCAATCGAATGCACAAGGAATTGAAGGAAATCAAGGTGAAGTTGGAGCATCTGATGAAAGAGTAGTTTCACATAACGAAATATCATGGTTTGATGCATCCACTAATGCTTGTGATAAAAAAGTACCGAATTATCCAGCATTTTCTCAAATAACCAGTAATGGTAGTACAAAAAGCTTCCTATCCAAAACAGGGCATAATCCGTGGTGTTATGGTAGATTAGGAGACATGCTCGTGTCGAAACTCGGAGTGCCTGTGGTATTTATCAATGCTGCTGCCATGGCTACCTCTTCAATCAACTGGAAAGAAAGTTCGGATGGCTTAGCCACAATCAGCCATTTCTCAAATGAGCCTTACTGCAATACTTCTGGAGTACCCTATTCTGGATTTCAAAAAGCACTAAACTACTACGCTTCTATTTTTGGCGTAAGAGCAATACTTTGGCATCAAGGCGAAGCCGATAATTACATTGCAAATTCTCAGACAAATTATACCTCAAACGTCAATTATATCATTAGTAAAAGTAGAGCAATCATTGGCAATGTACCTTGGGTAATCTCCAGAGCCTCAGTCTTTGATAAAAATGCGAATGGTGGAACTGGTAATCAGAACTTGACGATTATCAATGCTCAAAATGCGGTTATTAATAGCTCTAATAAAATTTATCCAGGGCCATCTACGGATGATATTCTTGGTTCAAATCGAAGCGATGAAGTTCACTTTTATGGTCCAGGACTGATAGAGTTAGCCAATAGATGGGATGCTTCGCTAAGTATAGATTTTTTTAATAGTGCAACTCCAATAAGTGCTAAACCATTACCACTCATTACTGTTAGCTGTCAATCTGCAACATTATTAAGACTAAGTGCACCAAACGGTTATAGTTCTTACAAATGGGTTAGAATTGATACCGGTAATAACGACTATGAAGATGCAACTGAAGCAAGTACCCAGTCGATTGAGCGTACGAGTGGAACCTACAGATGCTATCTAGTTGATTCTAAAGGGAATATCACTTTTACCCAACCCGTGATTGTTCAAAATGTGGCAGAAAAGTGTAATTGTGTTGGAATAGTTTCTTGTACTGGTGTTACCTATCTTTCCGATAATGCCCCTTGTAGCTCAAGTAATGGCTGGGGACCAATCGAAATGAATAAAAGCAATGGAGAGTATGGGCAAGGAGATGGTACAACTATCAAATTAAAGGGCGTTGAATTTAAAAAAGGAATTGGTGTACATGCCAACTCTACGATTAATTATCATTTGAATTATAATTTTGGCAGATTTATTTCATCTATAGGTATAGATGACGAGGTGGCCAATGCTATAGCTGGAACTAATGTAATTTTTAAGGTTTATAAAGATAACGTATTATCTTATTCAAGTGGAATTGTCAATAAAAGTACCCCAACAATTAACATCAACATTGATGTAACTGGAGTAAATGAACTAAGATTAGAAGTTGACCAAGCAAATGACGACAGTTTTTCAGACCATGCAGACTGGGCCAATGCCCGCCTTCACTGCGTTGATAGCCAAGCACCCACGACTCCAGCAAACCTTCGACAAACATTACTTTCACAGAATTGTGTTACCCTCAACTGGAATGCCTCTACCGACAATAATGAAATTGAAAAATATAATATTTATCAAGATGGAACGCTCATTGCAAGCGTAGATGCCTCAACGCTTTCTTATCGTGTGACAGGTTTGAATTCTTTCAATTTCTACTCATTCTATGTTGTTGCAGTAGATTATACAGGAAACGTTTCAACTCCAAGTAATAATTTAGAAATTGTTACCCTCCAAAATTTAACAATTACGATTGAAAGTAAAAATATAAACAAAGGCCAATCAACAACGCTATCTGCATCAGGATGCTTTGGTGGTACTGTTACATGGTCAAATGGTTCGACAAGTAACCCAATAACGGTAAGCCCCAAAGATACAACTGTATATACTGTTTTTTGTAAAATTGCAGATTGTACAAGTGCAATTACGAAAGATACCGTTAACGTAATTCCAGATTGTCTGAATTCTTATAATTTAGTAAGAAACAGAGACAATTATGGTGGTACTACTATTAGTATATCTCTTAATTCTTCACAAACTATTACTGCCGCCAACATTATTTATACAGAAGCTAAAGTAGGTTATAATGCAGCCAAATCTATTACGCTTTTACCTGGTTTTACGTCAGAAAAAGGGGCAATTTTTACCGCTCAAATTAGTAATTGTCCTAACTCTACGCCAGTTAGTCAAACAAATTCTGCCACCTTGGACGCAATTCCTATAAGTGAGACAAAACTGAAAAGGTTTAATTCTAAATTTAACTAAAACATGACAATCTGTCAGTATTTTTAAGCTTTTCTTTGCTTGGCATTTCAATTGATAGTAAATAAAACGAAATAAATTGATTTAAAATACTGACACAAAAAACATGGGAAAAATTATTGGAATTGACTTAGGAACAACAAACTCGTGCGTGGCTGTAATGGAAGGTAACGAGCCTGTTGTAATTGCTAACAGCGAAGGTGCTCGTACTACTCCTTCGATTGTAGCATTTTTAGAGAATGGAGAAAAGAAGATTGGAGCACCTGCCAAACGTCAAGCTATCACTAACCCTAAAAATACTATTTCTTCTATCAAACGTTTCATGGGTAAACGTTTTTCAGAAGTTGGAAGTGAATTAAAAACTGTTGCTTACGATGTTGAACAAGGAGCGAACAATACTCCACGTGTACGCATCGGCGACAGACTATATACTCCACAAGAAATTTCAGCATCAATTCTTCAAAAAATGAAGCAAACTGCTGAAGATTATTTAGGAACGACTGTTACTGAAGCTGTAATAACTGTACCAGCTTACTTCAATGACGCAGAGCGTCAGGCTACAAAAGAAGCTGGAGCAATCGCAGGTTTAGATGTAAAACGTATCATAAACGAGCCAACTGCAGCCGCATTAGCTTATGGCCTTGATAAACAAGGTAAGGATTTAACTGTAGCCGTATTCGACTTAGGTGGTGGTACTTTCGACGTTTCTATTCTTGATTTAGGAGATGGCGTTTTTGAAGTAAAAGCAACTGATGGAGATACACACTTAGGTGGAGATGACTTTGACCAAGTAATCATCGACTGGCTAGCTGATGAGTTCAAAAAAGACGAAGGTATCGACTTACGCCAAGATGCAATGGCATTACAGCGTCTAAAAGAAGCTGCTGAAAGAGCTAAAATTGAACTTTCAAGCTCTGCTCAGACTGAAATTAACTTGCCATACATCTTCCCTGTAAACGGTATTCCTAAACACTTAGTTAGAAATCTATCTAGAGCTAAATTTGAGCAACTTTCAGATAGCCTTATTCAACGTGCCATGGAGCCTTGCAAAAGAGCGATGCAAAATGCAGGTTTGAAAACAAGTGATATTGACGAAGTAATTTTAGTTGGTGGTTCTACACGTATCCCTAAAGTACAGGAAGAGGTTGAAAAATTCTTCGGTAAGAAACCTTCTAAAAATGTAAACCCTGATGAAGCTGTGGCTATTGGTGCGGCTGTTCAAGGTGGTGTATTAACAGGTGAAGTAAAAGATATTCTCTTACTTGATGTTATTCCGCTTTCATTAGGTATCGAAACTTTAGGAGGTGTATTTACAAAAATGATTGAGTCGAATACCACTATTCCTACAAAGAAAGTTGAAACGTTCTCAACAGCAGCAGATAACCAACCTTCAGTTGAGTTGCACATCTTGCAAGGAGAACGCTCAATGGCTACTCAAAACCGTACTTTAGGACGTTTCCACTTAGATGGTATTCCTTCTGCACCTCGTGGTGTACCTCAAATTGAAGTAACCTTTGATGTTGATGCGAATGGTATCTTGAACGTAACTGCCAAAGATAAAGGAACTGGTAAAGAGCAAAAAATTAGAATTGAAGCATCTTCTGGTTTATCTGATGCAGAAATCCAAAGAATGCGTGATGAAGCAAAAGCAAACGAAGAAGCTGATAAAGCTGAAAGAGAGAAAGTAGAAAAAGTAAATGCCGCAGATACAATGATTTTCCAAACGGAAAAACAATTGAAAGAATACGGCGATAAACTTTCTGCTGGAAATAAATCTGCGATTGAAGGTGCATTAACTGAATTAAAAGCAGCTCATGGTACAAAAGACATTACTGCAATTGATTCAGCAATGGAAAAAATCAATGCAGCATGGCAAGCAGCTTCTCAAGAAATGTATGCTCAAGGAGCAACTCCAGGTGCTGATATGGGTGGACAAGCAGGTAGTTCACAAGGCACTGAAGAAGGTGTAACTGATGTAAACTTTGAAGAAGTAAAATAAGTTAGAAGTAAAACAAATAATAAAGCCTCGTTTCGAAAGAAATGAGGCTTTATTATTTGTTTCAGTAACTAAAATAGCTCCTGAGGAGGATAAATTTTACAACTAATGTTTTCTTTCTAGCAATTTTAGGTTCCGTTGAAACTTCTTCAGTTTTACTATGAAAAGATTATAAATTTGATAAAATTATCAATTAAATACCCATCTACTTTTCGCTAATTAATTGATAAAGCTCTTATCTTTTACTATTATAAATCCTTTTTAGCAATAAGTTTAAAAAAAATTATAAATGCAGCCATAAAGCTGCACTTAAATTTAGTAAACAACAACTAGATAAATAAGCTTTTTATATCTGAACTAAAAATTCGAAATCTAATGTACTTAGAGTATGAAAGGATATCTCTATCACTTTCTCCTACAATCATTTGTTACATCACTTTATCTGAATAATTAGTTTCAAAAAAAGTAGCCTACTTTAGAGTAGGCTACTTTTATAATTAAATTAATTACTGAAGATACCAATTGGTGTCAACTGTACCGCCACTAGTTGCCCAGCTTTGGAATTTCGTATAGAATGTTTTGATATTTTTTGTTTCTGGAGGATAAACAAATGAAGATGGTATGATTAATCCCCAAGGCTCATTATTAATTGATTTGAAAGGGTCTGTGTTTGACAATAAACTACCTGTAGAATTAGCAATCTTCAACGCGTCAATTTTGTCAGTTCCTTTATATCCAACTAAGTGAACTTCTCCTCTGTCATTTCCAGCAGAATTATAATTTACGATAAACATATTTAATGTTTGGAATGTAAAACTATCAAGAGGAGTTGTAAATTCAATTGTAATAACCACATCAACTGGTGCATAATTATTAGTTTGTGTATTTACAAATCCAACATTATTCAAACCAAAGGCCTTGTGTACATCATCAGCAATAGTAGCAACTGCAAATTTTTGTCCTGTTTCAACGCCATTAGCTCCTAATTTTAAAAGAGAGCCTACTAAGTCTGCACGTGAATAGGTAACTTTACTTACTGAATTTGCTAAGATACCATCTAATTGAACTGCCACAGCAAGACGTTTTAAGGCACCAGCCGCTCTTAATTTTCCTTTCAATACAACTTTTGTTACTTTATTTGAAGTATTTTGGAATTTAACCACATTCATATCAACTACAACGTCATTCAGGTCATAATCACCTAGTTGTGGCCAGTTATCTTCAAAAGCATAAGAATAAGTCCCAAGATTAACTTCTGTTACAACTTGGTCTTCTGGCTTATCATCACCAGGGCCTTTGTTTCCACCACCATTACAAGTAGTGCCAGGTATAACCACAGTTGATTTATCAAAAGGAACAATTGTTGCAGGGCTTTCAATTACATAATATGTTTTCCATTGCTCATTAGCTGTATGCTTTGAACAAGCGATTTCAAGATTTCCTTTATAAGTGATTGCGTTCCATTGACCTTTTACATCAACTTCCTTCATTCTTGCTAAAGCTCTACCAGATGAAGCAGGTCCTTTCATTACATTACTATTACTTGTGAATTTAACAATTTCAGTTACCTCTAAGATAGCATTCGCGAGTAAATTGAATTCAGTACCACCACTTTGATAAGTGTCAACACTCAGCATACCACCTCCTTCAATCTTGATTTTAGCACCATTTGTTAAAAGATCTTTGATTTTGATATAACACAACGTTTCTAATGTTGAATTAGTTAAAAGCCCTTTTTCAACATACATAGAGCCTTCATTTCTAATCAAAGTAGAAGTAGTAGTACTTGTAAGATCTTCAAATGTTATAGTTCCATAGTTCTTTAGACTTGCATTGGTAAATACAGCCTTCTTTGCTTTGAGCGTACCATAGTTACTGTAGGTTGATTCGTTTGATGTTGTCATATTATCAAACTCAGCTTTGCCACAATTAATAAAAGTACCACCAGTGTTTTGAGTCAATTTATTGATATTAATCGAACCGTTTTCGGTTATAATTAAAGTATTGTTACCACCTACAACAAGAGCATTATTTGAATCATGCCATTCGCCATCAATATAAACTTTTACGTTGCTTGTACCATTATTAAGGTCGATATTACCTTTGAAAGAAACACCAGCTTTCACAACATAAGTCTTGTTAGACTCAATTTTAACATTATTGTCATCAGCTTTAATTTCAATTGCACCAGCTGGAACAGCGTAATCAGCCACTGAATAAGAAAATTTAGGGGCTAAAGTGTTAGATTTAGATAAATCTGTGGCAACTCTTACACTTTCCATACCAGTATTAATGGCTCCGTTGAGTGAGATACTCAAGTTAGTCATTTTTTCAACCGGAATCATTGTTACGAAAGGTACTTTGGTTGGAGATATTCTTTTAACGTAAATGTAGTTCAACATAGTTGGAACTACGATTTTACCTGTAAAATCTTGACCTTTTTTGGCAACACCAGCACTAAGCAAATTTGCTTGTGTACCAAGCATTGGATCATTATCATATAATTCCACACGGTAAAAGTATTTACCACTGAATTTATCATCAACAGCTACCTTGAAATCCATTGTCTTAGTAGTTGACCAGTTAAAATCAGCTGGAATAACTACATCGCTTGAAAACAACTTTGGAGAAGATGCAACAACCTGTCTTTCTAAGTCGGTCTTCAAACAACCTGAAAGTACAAAGACGATGGAAAAAGCTAAAAGAGAGGGGATTGAGATTGTCCTTTTTAATAAAGGAACGATTTGAGATTTAACCATAACAGTAGATAAAAAAAGTATATAAAACTTTTGGTATTTAATAATTAAACGGTATGGGCTCAATAAACATGCCAAGGCCAAAAATCAGTAGAAGTCAGCTCACAAAAAGCGAAGAAATAAGCTCCTAAATCTGAGGAAAAGGAATTTCTAACAATGATTTCTAACAATATTTTTTGTTGAGTGAAAAGAGAATATTCTAACTCAATTCAAACTAAGTTTTTTATTCTTTTTGATTGAATTTCAAAACCACATTTTTAAAGCATAAACACCCAACATAAATAATTGATTATCAAACACTTACAAGAATACACACTAGTTACATATATTTTTCAAGCCAAAATTCGGATAAAAGCAATAATAAGCTTAGGTTACTTTTTCATTTTAAAAGCTCGCATGTAGATTTGCAACACCTTAAATCGAATTGATTAGAATATTTTTAAAATATTTTAATAAAAATTAGAAAAAAATATTATTCAAAAAGGAATAATATCCAAAAATAGGAATTTTTTTCCAAATATTGGAATTTCAACAATTAAAGATAAAAAAAATGGAAAATTAGGTTGACAAGACAATTACAAGAAAAAAATTATTAAAAGGTACCAAATTGAAAGGGTAAATAAAATTATTTTTGGTGAAGTGGTTGATGTTTAGGGTTATATAAAAAATTGAAAAAATCAATAAAAAAGGGAAGAATTCTTGAAAATAAATTATTATTCAAAATTAAAAACATTGGCATCAACAAAAAAAGGTGTTCCATCAAAATGATGAAACACCTTCCATTGCACAAATATTCATTAATTAATCAGCTTTTGTAAACTTAGAAGTTCGGCCAATTAAAGAAATACCGATAAAACCTCGAACATCAA